>JAWLBW010000016.1:0-29082 GCA_041687475.1 bacterium | reverse complement strand
GCCGGGCGCAACATCTTCGAGTTGGAACGCGCCCGATTCGTCGGTTTCCGTGAGCGCACCGCTCAGGGGAAGAATGATCTGCGCCCAGGCAACGGGGTTGCGAGTGCCGCGCTCGAACACCCGCCCGCGCAGAACGGCGGTTCCGCTAACCCTTTCGTTTCCGGTTGTTCCGGTTGCTGGTGAATCAAATGCCGCCGGCGCAACGGCCGGGGCCGTGACGGCCGATACGGCATTCGAAACGGCACCTGCTGCCGACGAATTGTCGGTTGCGGGGGCGGGTGAAGTCAGGAAGGCTGCAACGACGGTTGCGCCTGCGAGGGCGTTCAGGGACGAAAACAACATGCAGCCCGACTCTGATTATAAGTAGCGCGCTCAGCGATGGATAAGTGTAGCTCTCGCCGTAAGGACGGTCAAAGGGAAAATGCACGAAGCAAGTCCCGTTCAGGAAGGATTTGGTGAAAGGGCGCGACTTTGTGGCAGGAGCCGCCTATTCCGTTTCGTCGCTCTCGTCCCGGTTCCGGTAGCCCCACCGCAGGGTCGATGAACCGTAACGATCGCGCAGGTTGTCGAGCGTCGATTGAAGGCTTTTCAACTTCTCGCGATGCGGGTCCGGGCGGGCGAACAGATCGAGTTGTGCCGCCGCTGCGGGCGCGCCGGCGGCGCCGAGACCGCTCAGATGTACGCCGATGAGCCGCAGGTGCCGCTTGCCGATACGCGCCTGGGCAAGCTCGAGCGCATGGCTGAAAATATCACGGTCGAGGTCGGTGGGCCGATCAAGCGTGTGCGCGGCCGTCTGTTGCGTAAAGTCGGAAAATTTGAGTTTCACCCCAATCGTGCGTGCCGTCAGTCCTTCACGGCGAAGGCGATAGCCGGCTTCCTCGGACACCTCGCGCAGCTGCGCCCAGAGCGATTCGCCGGCCCCGAGATCGCGCATGAACGTCTCTTCGACCGACAGGCTCTTGCGGGCTTCGCCCAAGTGCACTTCGCCGCGTACTTCTCCCCTGGCATACGGTACCCACTCGGCCCACCGGTCGCCGGGGGGACGCTGCGCCAGATCGCCCAAAGTGTGGATGCTCGCGGCGTGCATGGCTTCGGCCGTGCGCGGCCCGATACCCGGCATTTTCTCGATGGGCAGGGGCGCAAGCCACTCGCGCTCCTTTCCGGGCGGAACGACGAGAAAGCCCTGCGGTTTTGCCTGGCCGCTGGCGATCTTGCTGACGATGCGCGAGGTAGACAAGCCCACCGACACGTCCAGATTCAGTTCGCTCTTGACCCGGTCGACAATCTGGCCCGCGCTGTGCACCGGATCGCCGAAGAGGCGCTCGGTGCCCTTGAAATCGACGTACGCCTCGTCGATGGAGGCCATTTCGACCTGGGGAGAGTATTCTCGGAGAATGGAAGCGAACGCCCGCGAATGCTTTCCGTATTCGCCGTGCCGGGTGGGCAGCACGATGAGTTGGGGGCACCGTTTCAACGCCTGCGCGGTGGGCATCGCCGAGCGAACCCCGAACCGGCGCGCTTCATAGCTGGCCGAGCACACAACGCCACGGCCGTCGGGCGAGCCGCCCACCGCCACCGGTTTTCCGATGAGCGCCGGATCGTGCAACCGCTCGACGGCTACGAAGAAACAATCAAGGTCGAAATGCGCAAGCACCTTCGGTGATCCCAGATTCCCAGATCGCAGATCCCGGAGTGAGCTGCATTCGGTTATTCGGTTGACGTTCTTCGCTGTTACGCTATTGCGCAGCGAACCTCCGGGTGGTCGCCCTTTGCGATCTGCGATCTCTCAAACCCCGCGTTTCTCGCCCCACAACACCTTGTGCATCTGTAGCTGGAAGCGCACGGGTAGCTTGTCTTCAATCACCCACTCGGCCAACTGCGTGCCCGAAACGCCGCTCCACTCGGGGGAAAAAAGAATGGGAACGTTCACGTTTGCCAGCTTCTCGCGCACCACGCCGCGCGCCCACTCATAATCGGCACGACTGCAGACGACGAACTTGATCTCGTCGCCTTCGCGCAGGGCATCGGCCGTAAAGTTTTCCCAGCGATTTCGTTCGGATTCGCCGCTGCCCGGCGTCTTGATGTCGTAAATGCGTCGCACGCCGACGGGAACACGCGAGGCATCGAGGCTGCCCGAGGTTTCGACCATGACGTCGTAGCCCTCTTCCACCAGGCGCTGAAACAGGACGTAGACCGGCTTCTGCAGCAGGGGTTCGCCGCCGGTGACCTGCACGAGCGGGCTTCCGGCTTCGCGCACGCGCACCATTACCTCTTCGACACTGTAAGTGGAACCTTCGTGGAAGGCATATTCGGTGTCGCAGTAACCGCAGCGCAGATGGCAGCCGCTGAGACGAATGAAGAAGCACAGCCGACCGGCCTGCGTCGATTCGCCCTGCACCGAGAGAAAAAACTCGTTGATAAGCAGCTGATCTCCCTCGCGGGGAAAGGCGGGCAGCCGGCTCATACGCCCTCGGCGTAGGCAATGGGGTCGTTCATGCCGAGCTCGGCAAAGGCGCGCCGACGCAGAATGCAACTGTCGCAATGACCGCAGGCCGTATCGCCCTGCGGATCGTAGCAGCTGCGCGTGAGCCCGTAGTCGACGCCGAGCTCGAGCCCCCGCCGAATGATCTCGGTTTTCGTCAGATGCAACAGGGGCGCGTGAATGCGAAACGGCCGCCCTTCGACCCCTTCCTTCGTGGCAACATTGGCCAGCTTTTCAAAAGCCTCGATGAAGGCCGGCCGACAATCGGGGTACCCGCTGTAGTCGAGGGCGTTCACGCCGATGAAGATGTCGTGGGCGCCCAGTGTCTCGGCCCAGCCCAGCGCGATAGAGAGAAAGAGGGTATTGCGTGCCGGCACGTAGGTAACGGGAATGTCGCTTCCACCCTCGGCGAGGGCGTCCTTGGGCACGTCAATGGCGGCGTCGGTCAGGGCCGAGCCGCCGATGGGGCGCAGATCGAGGGGCAGCACCAGATGCCGCTCGGCGCCGCGTGCGTCGACCACCTCCTTCGCTGCGACCAACTCGGCCCGGTGACGCTGGCCGTAATCGAAGGAAAGGGCGCAGGGCGAAAAGCCCTCGGCTTCGGCAATGGCGAGAACGGTGGCGGAATCGAGACCGCCCGAAACAAGAACAACGGCGCGCTTCATAACTGATTATACCAACTTGCAAGCCGCCGGAGCCCGGCGGCTTGCGATCCCAGATCGCAGATCGCAGATCCCAAAAGGAGACGTCTCGGAATTGGTCCCTGAGGGTCACCCGGAATCACCGGAGGAGACTGCTTTGAATCGTGGAACCGGAAAGCAAGTCGCCGCTGCTTTGCGATCTGCGATCTGTAATTTGGGATCCGACCGCCGCCTCAGGCGGTCGGCAAAGCCGCTCGTGCAAGTCTTGCGACGCCTTCGCGCAGGCGGGCTTCACCGCTGTGGGTGAAGTTCAGGCGCAGGGTGTCGCGGCCTTCACCGGCGGCGTGAAATTCGGCGCCGGATACGAAGGCGAGGCCCTGGTCGAGCGCGTGGCGAAGAAGGTCGCTCGCGCTTCCCCCATTACGCAGCCGGGCCCAGACAAACATGCCGCCGCCGGGGCGCCGCCATTCCATGACTTCGGTCAGCGATTCGTCGAGGGCGTGCAGAAAGACGTCGCGGCGGGCGCCGTACACCCGACGCAGATTGGCCACGTGAGCGTCGAACTGGGGATCGCCGAGCAGCCGGAACAGCAGGTGCTGCCCCAGGCTGTTGGTCTGCAGATCGGTGGCCTGCTTGACCTGCACGGCCCGGCGGAAAATGTGTTCGTTCGAAGCCAGATAGCCGACACGCAGGCCGGGGGTACTGGTCTTCGAGAAGCTGCCCAGGTACACCGTGCGTGCCGGATCGAGCCCGTATGACAGGGGCGCCGGCGGCTCTTCGTCGTACCAGAGATCGCGATAGGGGTCGTCTTCAATCACCAGAATGTCGCTGTCGGCGATGACCGCGCGCAGTTCCTGACGGCGGCGCTCCGAGTAGCATAGGCCGCTCGGATTCTGGAAGGTCGGTGTAAGGTAGAGCAGTTTGGGATTGCGTGTAAGGGCCTCGGCCAGGGCATCGGGCAGCACGCCTTCGTCGTCGGTGGGCAGAAAGGTTACCTTCGCGCCGAAGAAGCGGAAGACCTGCAGCGCGCCCAGGTAGGCCGGCGACTCGACCAGCACTTCGTCGCCCGGGTCGAGAAAGAGCTTCGACAGCAGGTCGATGCCCTGTTGCGACCCCTGGGTCACGAGAATGGTCGACGGATTCCACGGGTGACCGGCCGGAAGGCGCGCGGCGATACGTTCGCGCAGGCCGCCGTGTCCTTCGGTTTCGCCGTACTGCAGGGCCTGCTGCGCGTCGGGACCGGCGAAAATTTCGGCCGCCAGTTCGGCCATGCGACCGACGGGAAAAAGCTCGGCGGCCGGCAGCCCACCGGCGAAGGAGATCACGTCTCCCCGGTTCACGACCTGTAGAATTTCACGGATGGCAGAGCTCTGCAGCCCTTCGACGCGGCGGGAATAGCGGTACGGCATGGAATACAGATTAGCATGAAGGCGGAAAATTCGGGAGGCTCGAGGTGGGAGGGCGCCGCTGACTCCTCTCCGGGCATCCTTTCAGCAGGCTCCTCTTAACAAGAGGAGCAAACCGGTTGCAAGTGACCCTCGACCTTGCGGGCGCCGATTCGGGAGAGAATTCGCTACCGCTGATATCGCTGCAGCAAGCGCCTGTCGGCCAGCCAACGATCGAGAAGCTCGAGCGCACCGTGGCGGCGTGCCTCGGTCCGGGCGGTTTCGGCAAGAGAGGGATTCTGAAGCACGAGAACGGCAACGTCGTGCAGGTCCTGCATTCCCCCGGCAAGACATTTGGTACGAATGAAGGCTTCGGCCCCCAGGGTACGGATACCATTTTCGCGTGCGGGGCGGGCGGCGGCAGCTGTGCGGCGCAGCAAGGCCAGCCGCTTCATACGCTCGGCAACGACCTCCGGCGACATGTCGATGCGGGCCGGCGTCGAATCGTCAACGTCGGGATTCTTGTCCTGCTGCTGCTCGTCCATGGCAATATCCTACCTTCGTTCACCACGGTTGGCGAATACCCAGGCCGACCGCGACGTACCGCCCATCACGTCAGCGCAGCAGCCCGGCCTGCGTCATGCGCCAGGTGTATATGCAGACCGCCACCAGCAGACCGGTGGCGACGAAGAGACCGACGATGCCGCCCTCGATCAGCGAATCCCAGCCCCGGGTCGCGCCCTGGTATACGGCGCCGCCCAGGTAGAACACAAGCGAAGCCAGAAAGAGGTGGAACGACACCTTGCGCATGAGAAAAAGGGTAATGGCCCCGACCAGGTGCAGCACGGCTATGAGTGCGGCGAAGGCGAAGTCGAGCGTGGTGCGGGTGGCCAGGTATTCGGCCTGTTCGGGCGTAACCTCGATGTTGCCGAGCTGCATCCCGATCACGTAGAAGAGCGTACCGATCGAGGTAATCGCGAAGTAGATGGCAATCAACCAGACGCCGAAGGGGCGCGAGGGCCGCTCGCGCGGGGGGCGGGGTTCTTGTCGGCCGGGTTCGATGGGCTGTTCGGGCACGGTCGCCTCCTCAATCGGAAATTCGCTTCTATCACATGCAACTCTACACCCCATTCTAACGGAAGCCGGGCGCCCGTGGGATGAGATTGGTCACACGTGCTGCACGGGTGCACGGACGGACGGGGTGATAAGTGAGAGGTGATAGGCTTTCGTGATGCACGGTTGCACGGAGGTGGCCTGTGGCCGGTGGCCGGTGGCCGGTGGAGCCTGTCCCGAGTTCAGAGGAGGGATGGTGACGGGCCTCCTTCCAGAACCCGTGCATCCGGAATGCATTCAGCAAGAAAGAGTAGGCCTCCAGGGTGAAAGCGCAAAACCCTCGTTTCGCGCAGTACCCCTCTGCGCGCCCCGCGATCTCCTGTAAAACGCTCTTATACGAACAGATGGGCGCGAAGCGCGACCAATAATGTGCAGCACGTTTGCACGGTGGTGAGAAGTGAGGTGACAGGTGACAGGGGGCTTGCAGGCCGGGGTTCCTTATTCACCGGTGATTTCCGAACGGACGCGGGTGGCATGTGCCCTTGGACGGCGTGTACGGAGGGACTGATTCTTCGGTTTTGTCTTCGGGTCTGCCGAATGAGCATCGGCTGCCGCTCAGGTGCAGAGTGCGCTATCGTGCTAGAATTTTCACATGACGAAACCAGCCGAAAAAGTCTTGGCGCAGGCTTTAAAGCTTTCCTTGGACGAACGTGCAGAAGTTGCGGCACGCTTACTTGAAAGTCTCGATCCTCTGAAAGATGAGCAAGTCGATGCTGCCTGGGTCGAGGAGATAGAGCGTCGCTGTACGGAACGGGATACCGGCAAGGTAGCGAGCCTCGATTGGGAATCAGTCCGGCGTAACATCGAGAAAGAAATCTTCAAGCGGTGAGAAAGCCGGTTCGCACACACCCTGCGGCGGCTGAGGAAGTCGGACGGGAAATTCGTTGGTACGAGCGTGCACGCCCAGGCCTTGGTGACGAGCTGTGGTTTGAGATTCGGTCAGCGGTCGAGATTGTCTCGACTCACCCTGAGGCTGGGAACGTGATTGGTGGAACGGTGTTGACTCCCACCCCTAGGAGAATCAAAATTCGGCGGTTTCCCTTTTACCTTGTCTACCAGGATTTCGGCGACGCAATTGAACTGGTCGCGCTTGCCGCAACCAGGAAGAGACCCGGGTACTGGAAGGACCGATAACCCTTTACTTATAAGCCGACGAAGAGCAGGCGCACAGTGCCTGCACCTAAAGCGCTTCTTTTATTTAGAGGCCTTCTGCACCGGCTGAATGAGCACTTCGGCGGGAATGCCCAGCCCCTCGTGCAGCCGGCGAATCATTTCGAGGCTCAGAGGGCGTTTCCTGTTCAGGATTTCGGAAACCCGCGCCCGGCTACCCAGGTAGGGCTCGAGATCTTCGCGAACGAGGTTTTCCTGCTCCATGCGGAACTTGATGGCCTCGACCGGGTCGGGCCACGCGATTGGAAACGCTTTGGATTCGTAGGCGTCGAGCAGGGTGAGGATAATTTCGAGCCTATCACCTTCAGGAGTACCCGGCTCGACGTCCCATAGACTGTCGGCTTCCTTGAGCAGAGCCTCGTAGTCGGCTTCGGTACGAATCGGGCGTAGTGTGCGCGATTCATATGTCGGTTGCGTCGATCTTGTCATACTCTGCGTGCGCGCCCACGAAGCGAATCCAGACGGCGCCGAAGTGGTAATTGACTTTGGCTACCAGCCGGTAATCGTTTCCCTTGATATTCCAGACAACACGGTCTCCAGGCAGAATACTGGCACTTGCATAGTGTGCTTTGCTATCTGCAGGACTCTTCCAATCAGCCTTCCGTGCATCGGAGAACCATGACTTCAGAGGTTGCTCTGCATCAGCGTGTGTTTCCCAGAACTCCCGCAGCACGCGCCGTGAAATGATTCTCATCTGAAAAGAATTTAGCATGCTCCCAAATCGGGAACGATGGGTGGACGCTATGGGCCGCAATCGATTGTATAAAGAAAGCAGGGGGCTTGCTTCCTGGAACACGGCCATCGGGAATTTGGCATTGGCCATCGGGCATTCCTCAGAACTCCCCCACCACCCGCAACCGTCCCCCCTCCATCACGGCCCCCGCCCCCAGCGGCAACGTGAGATTCGGCCGGCTGTGGCCCGAGGGAAAGCCGAAGTAAATGGGTATGCCGAGGGGACGAAGTAAGTCGCCGAGCACGTCCTGCAGGCGGTAGTCGGCGCCGCGCGGCGCCTCGCACCCGGTCATCGTTCCGAAAACGATGCCCCGCACACGGTCCAACTTGCGGCCGAGCAGAAGCTGGTTCACCATGCGGTCGATGCGGTACGGGTGCTCCTTGATGTCTTCGAGAAAGAGAATGGCGTCGTCGGCCTTGAACTCGTACGGCGTGCCCATCGACGCCGCCAGCAGTGAGAGGCACCCCCCGACCAGTCGACCCTCGGCGCGGCCGGGTGAGATTACCTCGAGCTCCACATCCTTGAACGGCGAGGGCTCGCCGGCAATGGTGTCGAGAAAGTCGCCGGCGGTTTCGGGGTCGGTGTCGACGCCGAAGGCGCCGGCCACCATGGGGCCGTGGTAAGTTACAAGACCGGTTTCCCGGCGAATGTATTCCAACAGCGTGGTAATATCGCTGCAGCCGACCACCCGTTTCGGGTGTTCACGAAGCGGCCCGACATCGAGATAGGGAAGAAGGTGTACCGACCCGTATCCGCCGCGCGCCGCGATCAGCGCCTTGACGTCGGGGTCGGCAATGGTGCGGTTGATGAGTTCGGCCCGTTGGCGCGCGCTTCCGCTCGTGTAGCGGGTGCGAAGGTACACATCTTCGTGCACGTCGACGGTGAACCCCTGATCTTCGAGCCAGCGCACGCCCGCCGCGAAGATGTCGAGGTCGAAGGGCGTGGCCGGGGCGATGATCGCAATGCGGTCGCCCGGCCGTACGGGTGGCGGAACGATGGAACTCAGTTCCATGTGCCCTTGGGGTTGGCCGGTGCCGGGCCGACATTGATTTCGCCGAAGCGCTCTTCATACCGGCGAATGTTTTCCTGCAGGGCCTGCGCGAAGCGCTTCATGTGCACGGGGCTGGTAATGACGCGACTACGCACGGTGGCCTTGGCCGCCTGGGGCTGCACGTACAGAAAGTCGATGGTGAATTCCATGTCGTTGTGGTTG
The DNA here is from genome assembly GCA_041687475.1 of bacterium. Classification (GTDB taxonomy): domain Bacteria; phylum J088; class JAWLBW01; order JAWLBW01; family JAWLBW01; genus JAWLBW01. The sequence goes on along the minus strand of JAWLBW010000016.1, from coordinate 20,345 downwards.
ATGAGCGCCAGGTTGCTGTAAACCCCTTCGCCCGTCTTGTCGTCCATGGAAATCTGCAGCTTCATTTCCTTTTTGTTCTCGTCGCTCATGTCAATACGCTCCATTGTCTTTGAGAACCTGTTGCATTGCCTGGTGAACCTTTGCGTTCGTGGCCAGAATGTTGCGGCCGAAAAGGTCGAGGGGCGATCCGTCGAAGTTGGTCACGCTTCCGCCCGCTTCCTCGACGATGAGCGCGCCGGCTGCGATATCCCAGGCATTGAGACCCAGCTCCCAGAAGCCCTCGAACCTGCCGCAGGCAACATAACATAAATCGATGGCCGCCGACCCGTCGCGTCGTACCGAAAGCGAGGCGTGCAGAAAGGCGCCCCACAGCTTCAGATTGCGCGAATCGCACGCAAAATTGTAGGGAAAGCCCGATACCAGCAGCGACTTCTTCAACTCGTCGGTTTGCGTAACCTGAATGGGACGGCCGTTGAGAAAGGCCCCGCCGCCCGATACGGCGGTAAACGTTTCGTCGCGCATGGGGTCGTGAATCACGCCCACCACCGGCTTGCCCCTGTGCACCAGGGCAATCGAGACGCAGAAGACCGGATAGCTGTGCGCAAAATTGCTCGTGCCGTCGAGCGGGTCGATGATCCAGACGAGCTCGCGTTCACGTCCCTTTTCGTGACCTTCTTCGGCCAGGTAGCCGTGCTCGGGAAAGGTGCGCTCGATTTCGCCGATGAGAAATTCTTCGACTTCCTTGTCGGCTTTCGTGACCAGGTCGATGGCGCCCTTGTGTTCGACGCCCTTGTCGGCGCTGTCGTAGTACTTGCGCTGAATGCGGCCGGCCTCGAGGGCCCAGGAAACCGCCGTTTCCAGCAGAATTTCAAGTGGTAAAGAAGCGTCGGACACTGGTTTCAACCTCCTGTGCGGGCGCCGCTTCGACGGGCATGTCGGGTAGCGAGCGCAGAAACTTTTTGCCGTAGGGCCGCGAGACGACCCGCTTGTCGGTCACGACGACCACGCCGCGATCGCTGCGTCTTCGAATCAGTCTGCCGAATCCCTGCCGGAATTTCACCACCGCCATGGGCACGGTATAGTCGCTGAAAGCCCTTCCGCCCGCGGCGTCGATGGCTTCGCAGCGAGCCACCAGCACCGGGTGCGTGGGTACGCGAAAGGGCAGGCGTGTAAGAATGACCGTCGAAAGCGCCTCGCCCTCGACGTCGACGCCTTCCCAGAAACTGTCGGTGCCGAAGAGAACCGAGCGCGTATCTTCGCGGAAGGTCTCAAGCAGCTTGTGGCGCGGCGCCTCGCCCTGTTTCAGGCAACGAATGCCGGCCTGTGAAAGAAGCCTTTCGGCCGCGCGGTACTGCCGCTGCAGGCTGCGGAAACTCGTAAAAAGCACGAATGCCCGGCCATCGGAGGCGAGCAGTAAACGCGGAAGCACGTCTTCGAGCTTCGACTCGTAGGTGGGGTCGTCGGGCGAGGGAAGATCGTCGACCACGTAGAAGCGAGACTGTTTCTCGAAATCGAAGGGCGAGGGAAACTGCGCTTCCTGAATGCGCGACTCGGGCCGCACGCGGTCGAGCCCGGTGCGGCTGCGCAGAAATTTCATGTCGCCCGCGACCGCCAGGGTTGCCGAGGTCATCACGACCGAGCGGTGCTTCTCGAAGAGGTTTTCGACCATGAGTTCGCCCACGTCGATGGGCGCGGTCTGCAGGGTCACGTAGCGCGGGTCGGCCGAGCGGGTTTCGAACCAGCGTACGTGCTCGCGCGAGTCCTGCAGCAATACGGCTTCGATGGCGTCGCCGTAGGCTTCGAGGCGGTTAAGCGACGATTCGAACTCGGCGATATAGCCCAGTATGCCGATGTCTTCGCCGTAGGGATCGACCTTGCGCAGAAAGTTGCGTCCCCTTCTGAGAAGCTCGACCAGTTCGCGCAGAGCATCCTTGGCGATACCCTGAATGGCGAGAAAGCCTTCCGATTGCATGAGCTCGTGGTCGATGCGCAGGGTGCGGGCGTCGCTGCTCTGCTCCGACAGGCCCGCGCGGGCGAGCATGTGCACCTGGTCGAAAAGCTCGTTCATGGCGTATTCAAGGTTCAACCGTGCCGGAAGCACCTCGGATTCGAGCAGGGCGATCCAGGCCGGCGCGATGCCCTCGGGCAACCTGCGCGATTGCAGCGCAATGCGTTCCTTGAGGGTCTGCAGCACGCCCTTGGCGCCGCGGCCGCTGTCGCGCCAGACGCGGTACAGGGCCCGCCGCGCGCCGTATCGGCTTACCTGGCGGCCGAAATAGTTGGTGGCCACTTCCTCGGCGTGGTGGGCTTCGTCGAGAATGATGCGGTCGTAGCGGGGCAACAGCCCCGCGTCGTCGTTCTCGAGCTCGGCACGCACGGCAAGATCGGCGAAGAGCAGGTGGTGGTTGGCCACCAGCAGATCGGCTTCGAGGGCCTCGCGCCGCGCCCGGAAGAAGTGACATTGGCTGTAGGTCGGGCAGCGGGCGCGCAGGCAGTTGTCGGTTTCGCTCTGCACGCGTTCCCACAGATCGGGTCGCACCTGAAAGGGCAGGTCGCTGCGGCTGCCGTCCTGGGTCTGCAGAGCCCACCGAATGAGCGATTGCGCATCGCCCTGCTCGGGATCGTCGATGAGGGTGCCGACGCTTTCTTCGAGTTCGCGCACCCGGCGCAGCGAGATATAATTGCTGCGCCCCTTCACCAGCACCGCGCGGAATTCGTCGCCGAAGACGGCCCGCAGCGCGGGCACGTCCTTCTGCATGACCTGTTCCTGCAGGGTAATCGTGTGGGTGGCCACCAGCACGCGCTTGCGATTCTTGATGGCCCAGTCGAGCGAGGGCAACAGGTACGCAAAGGTCTTGCCGGTGCCGGTGCCCGCTTCGAGCACGGCGATTTCATCGCGATTGAAGGCCCGGGCCACCGCCCCGAGCATGGCGTGCTGACCGGGGCGGTCTTCGACATCGGGCAGCGTACCCGTGAGCGCTCCGCCGGGGCGCAGCGCATCGGCCAGGTCGGCGCTCGCCGGCTTGAGAGCGGGCTTCGGCGCGAAAACGGGAACGACCGGGTACACCTCGCTCACGTCGTTATTCACGATGTAGAAGCCCACCGAGCTGTTGCCCAGGTGCGAGGCGATATCGACGTCGGGCGGCGAGGGCGTGAGATGACCCGAGGGGTGGTTGTGAATGACCACCTGACCCGGCCGGGGCACGTGCAGAATGGCGGGCACCGAGTCGACGTTGCCCCGCGCCAGCACGGCCGCTTCAACAACCTGCCCGTCGAAGACGGTGCCGAGGAAGAAGACTTCGTTTCCCCCGCCGCGTCGAATCTCGTCGGCCATGGTTGCGATGGCGGTCGCCGAGAGCAATTCTGATGCCGGCTGCAAAGTTGACGCTATGGGGGAAGAGTGGTTAACTTACCTGAGGTTCGGCCTGTATTCGACCGGTCGGTCGGCGGTCGCTTATTGTGCCCCGCTTCCGGTAGAAAGCGGGTTTGCCGGCCTCTGCGTCGGTGCCGCCGACCGCGGCCCGTGCGTCCGATGGAGCAGCCTTCGGCCGGCTGACAGCCGGGCAGGCGGCTCCTCAGTCATTCAATCATACACGGCTGCAAAGCGAAAGCCGGCCGGGGCTCGCGAGCCCGACACCCGGCCCTTTTCCCCAACCCAGTGGAGCGTTACGTGTCGCAAGCCAGTTATACCCGTCTTCTTCGTCTCGTGATGCTGGTATTCGGTATCTCGTTCGTGGTTACCGACCTCATTTTCGTGCTCGCGACCGATCAGCTCTTCCACTATACGAACATGGTTACGGGCGAGCTGGGCATACCGGCCAGCCCGCCGCCCGACGGCAACAAGTGGTTCTACCTCACGCTGACCAACAGCATGATGGTCATGATCGCGTACATCAGCTTCACGGTCGCCCTGAAGCCGTCGAAGTATTTTCTGTACCTGCCCATTCTCATTCTGTCGAAGTTCACCAGCTCGATCACGGGTCTGGTTTTCTACTTCGCGACAACCTGCCGCACGCCGGCCTGCCTGTATGAAGGCGGTCTCGACGGCGCTCCCTACTTTTCGAACCTTCTCGTCTTCATCACCGATTTTCCCCTTGGCGTGATTGCGCTCGTGCTGTACCTGAAGGGGAAGCGGTATTACGGCAAGTAGGTCGGTCGTCGGACGTCGGTCGTCGGACGTCGGAATAAGTACAAGGCCGACGTGGTGACGGGGGCGTACGGCTGCCCCCTCACCGGTTGCATGTCAATCCTACTTCCCCAAGAGAGTGGGCAAGCTTCGTCGATCCTGCCGGACTTCACCCGCTTTCAAGTGCCCACTCCCCACAGGCAGGTATGCGTCACCGTTCGTACCCGAGAGGGGGCGTGACGAGTGCTCCGACAGAGAACCCAAAAGAAAAAGGGAACCATGCGGTTCCCTTTTTCTGCGTATGGTAAGTGGCGCGTGTCAGTCGCACTCGCCGCCCAGCAGGCCGTCCTTGAGGCCCTGGTTCGGGGGCTGCTTGCCCAGGTACAGAGCGAAGGTGGCGTCGGCGAAGGCGGGGTTTTCGATGACGCCCTTTTCCTCGCCCTTGATTTCGACCCGCAGGCCCTTGTTGTCGGGCAGCGAGGTGAAGGTCATGGTATCGCCCTTCTTCAGATCCTGGGCCAAGCCCTGAATCTTCTTGATTTCGGCGGCGAAGGTCTTGTTGGCGCCGGGCACGTTGTTTTCATAGCCTTCGGCCCAGGCTTCGGCCATGTCCTTCTTGCTCACATTTCGTACGAAGTGCATGTCGATCTGGCGCACGTCGTCGCTGTTTACGATGGCCGACGCATCCTTGGTTTTTTGGGGCACGTACAGTGCGCCCACGTACACGTCGACTTTGAAGGCGGTGGCTTCACGCAGGCCCAGGCCGTTGAGCACCAGTTCGTTTCCTTCGACCGTCTTCTTATCGGGGAAGGACACACCGACGCATTCAGCGGCCTGCGCGGCGGGCGCGACCAGCAGCAGCGCGGCGGCGATGGAGAGCGTAAGAGCTTTCATAGCATTCCGAAAGGGTAAAGGGTTCAAATCGCGGCCTACCGGCCCTATCCCACATATATCGGTTTATGGGGGGAATGGCAAGGCGAAATGTGAAACAAAATGAAACGCGAAACCATGGAAACGCGGAACGTGGAACTCGGAACGCGGAAAAGGAAGAATGAAAAGGAAGAAGGAAAATTGAAAAAGGAAGATTGCTGCGCCGGCTGAAATTGGCGCACGGGTGGATCGCAGCCGTCCGGCTGCTTCGCTTCGCGCCCGTGCAGCACGAAGCCCCTCTCCGTTATGCCTTGCATCGGGCTCCCCATCTGCCGTGGGGAGCGCACCGCAGGCAAGGGTGCGTACGCCTCGCCGTGCAGCATCCCTCGTCGAACTCGGGACAGGCTCCACCGGCCACAGGCCACAGGTCACTACCGTGCAACCGTGCAACCGTCACGTCTCACGTATTACGTATCACCCCGTGCAACCGTGCAGCACGCGCTACCCCTGCAGAAACGGATTGATCCGCTTCTCGCTTCCGATCGTGGTGATCGGGCCGTGGCCCGGTATGACGCGGGTGTCGTCGTCGAGGGTCAGCAGGCGCGAGTGAATGGAGCGAATGATCTGGTGGTAGTCGCCGCCGGGCAGGTCGGTGCGGCCGATCGAGCCCTGGAACAGGGTGTCGCCGCTGATGAGCAGCTTGTCGAACAGGGGAAAATGGAAGCATACGCTGCCGGGCGTGTGTCCCGGCGTGTAAATGACTTCGCCTTCGCCGGCCGAGAAGCCGAGCACGTCGCCGTCTTCGAGCGAGCCGTCGATCTCACAGCTGTTCGGCTTCTTCAGCCGCAGCATCATGGCCTGCATTTCGACATTGTCCCAGAGAAACTTGTCGCCATGATGGAGACGCACCGGGGCCCCGGTCTGCGCGCGCAGATCGGCGGTGGCGCCGATGTGGTCGAGGTGGGCGTGGGTGTGCACGATGGCCTTGACCTTGTCGAGCTTGTGGTGGGCCAGCCGCTGCTGAATGAACTCGAGCTGATCGCCCGGATCGACGACAATGGCTTCACCGGTGACCGGATCGCCAAGAATGGTGCAATTGCACTGAAAGGGGCCGACGGGAAATGTTTCAACGACAACTGACATAAGAAAGATCCCAGATCCCAGATCGCAGATCGCAGAGGGGAGCGGTTATCCTTGTAACCCTTCTCTCTCCATTGTGGTCTGCCATCCGGCTGTTATAAAAAATCTGCTGAAACGGATTCCGTGCCACCAGATCCGGAGATCCCCGAGCCACGGGCTCGAGACGGCTATGCGGATAACCGTCTCTGGGATCGTCTCTGGGATCTGGGATCTGCGATCTGCGATCAAGAAGAGGCTTCCGCCTCTTCTTGCTCCCGCAGCAGCTCGAGCACCCGTGAGTCTTCGAGTGTTGTGGTGTCGCCGATTTTCTTGCCGGCCGCCAGATCGCGCAACAGGCGGCGCATGATCTTACCGCTGCGCGTTTTCGGCAATGCATCGGTGAAGCGAATGTCGTCGGGTTTCGCGATGGCGCCGATTTCCTTGCCGACATGCTCGCGCAGCGCCGCCACCAGCTCCTTGTCGGCATTGGCTTCGGCGGCGGTGCGACCGCGCGGAATGACGAAGGCCGAAATGGCGTTGCCCTTCAGGTCGTCGGGGCGCCCGACCACCGCCGCTTCGGCCACCGACTGGTGGCTTACGAGCGCGCTCTCGATTTCGGCCGTACCCAGCCGGTGGCCGGCGACGTTGATGACGTCGTCGACGCGGCCGAGCACCCAGAAGTAACCGTTTTCGTCGCGGCGGGCGCCGTCGCCGGCGAAGTACACGCCTTCGATGTGGCTCCAGTAGGTTTTCTGGTAGCGTTCGTCGTCGCCCCAGATGGTGCGCATCATCGACGGCCAGGGGCGCCGTACGACCAGCAGGCCGCCCTTGTTCGGCTCCTTGACCGGCCTCCCCTTATGGTCGACGACCTCGGCTTCGATGCCGGGCAGCGGCAGGGTAGCGGTGCCGGGTTGCGTGGGGGTAGCGCCCGGCAGGGGGCTGATCATGATTCCACCCGTTTCGGTCTGCCACCAGGTATCGACGATGGGGCAGTTTTCCTTACCGATGGTGCGGTGGTACCACATCCACGCTTCGGGGTTGATGGGCTCGCCCACGGTGCCGAGCAGCCGCAGCGACGAGAGGTCGCGGCCTTCGGGCCATTCGTCGCCGGCCTTGATGAAGGCGCGAATGGCCGTGGGGGCCGTGTAGAAAATGCTGACCTTGTAGCGCTCGACGATGTCCCAGAAGCGGTCGGGCTTGGGAATCGTGGGCGCGCCTTCGTACATGAGCGTGGTCGCGCCGTTGGCCAGCGGACCGTATACGACGTAAGAGTGGCCGGTAACCCAGCCGATGTCGGCCGTGCACCAGTATACGTCTTCGTCCTTCAGGTCGAACACCCACTGGCAGGTCTGGTAGGCCCACAGCGTATAGCCGCCGGTGGTATGCACCACGCCCTTGGGCTTGCCGGTGGTTCCCGACGTGTAAAGGATGAAGAGCGGATCTTCGCTGTCGACCTCTTCGGGCGGGCACGAGGTGTCGCAGTCGGCAAGCAGGTCGCCGGCCCAGACGTCGTGTTCGTGCCAGCGAATGTCGTGGCCCGTGCGCTTGAACACCACCACCGCTTCGAGACTGTCGCATTCCTTCGAGGCTTCGTCGACCGCGTCCTTGAGGTGCACGATCTTGCCGCCGCGGTAGCCGCCGTCGGCCGTGATGACCACCTTGGCCTGCGCGTCGTTGATGCGGTCGGCCAGCGAATCGGCACTGAAGCCGCCGAAGACGACCGAGTGAATGGCGCCGAGGCGCGCGCAGGCCAGCATGGCGAACGCGGCTTCGGGAATCATGGGCATATAGATGGCGACGCGATCGCCCTTACGCACGCCCAGCTTCTTGAGGCCGTTGGCGAGACGGGCGACTTCGTCGTGCAGCTCGCGGTAGGTAATGGTGCGCTTTTCGCCGGGTTCGCCTTCCCAGATGATGGCCGGCTTGTCTGCCTTGTTCGGCAGGTGGCGATCGATGCAGTTGAACGAGACGTTGAGCTTGCCGCCCACGAACCACTTGGCGTGAGGGGCCTTCCACTCGAGAACGGTGTCCCACTTGCTGAACCAGTCGATGTTCTCGGCCAGCTCTCCCCAGAATGCGTCGGGGTGCTTGCGGGCTTTGGCGACCAGCTTTTCGTATTCCTTCATGCTCCCGATGCGCGCCTGCTTGCTGAAGGTGGCCGGCGGGTTGAAGAGGCGCTTTTCTTCGAGAATCGAGTCAATGTGCTGCGAATCGGCCTTTGCGGCGGCCTTGGGTGAGCCCTTCTTCGCAGAAACGGCTTTCGCTGCCTTGGCCGGTTTGGCCGGGGCCTTGGCCGAAGGTTTGGAGGCGTCACCCTTGGAACTTTTCGCCTTCGCGGTTGGCTCACCCTTTCCGGCAGACGCCCTCTTCGCCGCAGGCTTGGCGGCAGCGGCTTTTCCGGGGGAAGCTTTCTCGGAAGCAGCTTTCTTGGAAGCCTTCGCGGTCGGGGCGGCCTTGGCGACCGATTTTCGAGCCGGGGTCTTGGCTTTGGCCTGCGGCGTCGCCTTGGGCGAAGCCTTCGCGGCAGGCTTTTTCGCGGGTTCGGCTGCAGCCGCAGTCTTCCCCTTGGGTTTGGTTCCGGCCGTGCCCGAAGCCGGCTTGGACTTGGCCGAAGCGGCTTTCTTCGTTGCGGTCGCCTTGACCTTTGTTGTCGCTTTTCTTGCAGCGGCGCGGGTCTTTTCAGCAGCCTTGGCGCCGGCGGCTTTTGCCTTTCCGGCGGTCGACCTGGCCTTCGAGGCGGCCTTCTTGTCCTTTTTCGCTGCCGGCTTTTCAGGCGTGTCGGCCGGCCTGGCGGCGGTCGGCTGAGGCTTCGGAGTTTCTGCAACGGGCGCAACGCCGACAGGTGTGGGTGAGGGTGTCGCGTTCGATTCCTTTCCGCCTTTGCGCAGCGCTCTGGCTTGCCCGGCCAGTGACTGCAATGTTGAAAGTACCTTCTTCGCGACTTTGCTTACCGTGGGTTTCGAACCTGCCTTCGTCGACTTACGCGCCATACAGACCACTCCCGTTGAAAAAGGATCGCCGGCCCCGCTGGCGCAGGGCCGGCGTGTTGTATCTTAGAAATTCAGCGTACGCTTGTCAACGGCCAGGGCGGCTTCTTTGACCGTTTCGCTGAGGGTCGGGTGGCCGTGTACGATGCGGCCGATATCTTCGGAACTGCCGGCAAATTCCATGACCGTTACGCACTCGGAAATGAGTTCCGAAGCCTGCGGGCCCACGATGTGCACGCCGAGCACGCGGTCGGTCTTGGCGTCGGCAATAACCTTGACGAAACCGTCGACGTCGTCGCTGGCGCGGGCACGGCCATTGGCCATGAAGGGCACCTTGCCGATTTTCACGTTCAGGCCGCGTTCCTTGGCCTGCTGTTCGCTGATGCCCACAGCGCCGACTTCGGGCCAGGTGTAGACGATGCCGGGAATGGTCTCGTGGTTGACGTGTCCGGCCTGACCGGCCAGCAGCTCGGCCAGCACGACGCCTTCTTCTTCGGCCTTGTGGGCCAGCATGGGGCCTTCGACCACGTCGCCGATGGCGTACACGCCTTCGACATTGGTGCGGAAGCGGTTGTCGATCTTGATGCGGCCGGCCTTGTCGGTTTCGACGCCGACCTTATCGAGGCCGAGCCCGGCGGTGTAGGGACGGCGTCCGACGGCGGCGAGCACGACATCGCATTCGACGCTGTCCTTGTTGCCGTCCTTGTCTTCGAACTCGACGGTAACCTTCTTGCCCTTGACCTTCGAACCGGTGACCTTGGCGCCAAGCTTGAAGTCGAAGCCCTGCTTGGACAGGATTTTCTTCATTTCCTTGCCGACGTCCTTGTCCATGGTGGCGAGAATGTCGGGCATGAACTCGATGACGGTGACCTTGGCGCCCAGGCGCTTCCACACCGAACCCAGTTCGAGGCCGATGACGCCGCCGCCGACGACCACCAGGTGCTCGGGCACCTTCTCGAGGGCGAGGGCTTCGGTCGAGCTGATGACGTGCTTGCCGTCGAAGGGCAGAGGCGGAAGCTGCACCGGCTCGCTGCCCGTGGCGATGACGATGTGGTCGGCCGTGACCGTGCGCTCGCCGTCGGCGCCCTTGACCTTCAGTTCCTTGGGGCCCGAGAACGAGGCTTCGCCCTTGATCCACTCAATCTTGTTCTTCTTGAAGAGGAAGCTGACGCCGTTGGTGTTCTGACGCACCACCGATTCCTTGCGCTTCATCATGGTGGGCAGGTCAAGCTCGACGCCGCTCAGCTTGATGCCGTGTTTCGAGAACTTGTGTTCGGCCATCGCGAAGAGCTCGGTCGAATACAGAAGGGCTTTCGAGGGAATGCACCCGACGTTGACGCACGTGCCGCCGAGCGTGTCGCTCTTTTCGATACATGCGGTCTTGAAACCCAGCTGGGCCGCACGAATGGCGCCGATATAGCCGCCCGGTCCGCCGCCCACGATTACAACATCAAAACGATCTGCAGACATGATTCTTTCAGCTCTTGTCTTTGTACGATTGCCTGGTTTCCGGTTCCGGCTGCCGCGCCGACCGGGTGTTCGAACTTCCCTGCGAAAAGGGCCGCCGACGCACCCGCGTCATCGGCCCCAAAGTAGAAACGGGGCGACACTGCGCCCCGTCCGGTAATTCTTCAGAAGGTCACGCCCATACTTTCGGGGTTCTCGAGAAACTCCTTGATGGCCACCAGGAACAGCACGGCGTCCTTGCCGTCGAGCAACCGGTGGTCGTATGAAAGCGCCAGGTACATCATGGGGCGAACGGCAATCTGCCCGTCGACGACCATGGGGCGTTCCTGAATCTTGTGCATGCCTAGAATAGCACTCTGCGGCGGCGTGAGAATGGGCGTCGACAACAGCGAACCGTACACGCCGCCGTTGCTGATGGTAAAGGTACCGCCGCTCATTTCCTGCACGGTAAGCTTGCCGTCGCGGGCCTTACCGGCCAGACGGGCGATTTCCTGCTCGATTCCGGCCAGCGTCAGATCGCCGGCGTTGCGCACGACCGGCACGACCAGGCCCTTGTCGGAACCGACGGCAATGCCCACGTCTTGATAGTCGTGGTACACGACCTCGCGGTTTTCGAGGTCGATGAAGGCGTTGACGATCGGGTACTTGCGCAGGGCCTCGGTGCAGGCCTTGGTGAAGAACGACATGAACCCGAGGCCCACGCCGTGCTTCTGCTTGAACGATTCCTTGTGCTGCTTGCGCAGGGCCATGACCGCCGTCAGGTCGACCTCGTTGAAGGTCGTGAGAATGGCGGCCGTCTGCTGCGCTTCGACCAGGCGCTCGGCAATCTTGCGCCGCATGAGCGTCAGACGTTCGCGCCGTTCGCCTTCGCGGGCGGGGCGGGCCTGCGCCGCGGCAGCGGGCTGTGCGGGGGCCGGGGCGGCGGGCGCCTGGGCACCCTTTTCGAGATAGGCCAGCACATCGCCCTTCGTGATGCGACCGTCGCGCCCGGTGCCCTGCACCTGCGACACGTCGACACCCTTTTCGGCCACAAGCTTGCGCACGGCCGGGCTCAGCGATTCGTCGACTTCACCGGCCGATGCTGCGGCAGCGACCGGCGCGGGGGCGGCTTCAGGGGCGGGCGCTTCGGCCTTGGGCGCCGACGGAGCGGCGCCTGCGGCGGCGTCGTCGACGTAGCCGAGTACCTCGCCCACGGCGACGGTTTCGCCTTCCTGCTTGAGAATCTTCAGGGCGCCGGCCTGTTCGGCGACGATTTCAAGGGTGGCCTTCTCCGACTCGATTTCAAGTACGGGTTCACCCATGGCAACCTGTTCGCCGTCTTTCTTCAGCCACTGGCCGATGGTTACCTCGGTAATGGATTCGCCCGGGCTGGGGGCCTTTAACTCGTGCTGCATGATGATAGTCCTCAGATACGCGTACGCAATTCAGAGAAGGCCTGCTCGATGAGTGAGCGCTGTTCCTGGGCGTGAGCCTTGGCCGAACCCACGGCAGGCGCCGCGGCCGTCGAGCGACCGACGTAGTGCAGGCGACGCTCGCCCAGAGTACCGTCGAGCCAGCGGTTGCGAACGAAGAACCATCCCCCCATGTTCTTCGGTTCTTCCTGAACCCAGACGGTTTCGGCGTCGGCGTACTCGCGCAACGTGTCGTAGAGAATCTGTTCGGGCCAGGGATAGAACTGCTCGAGACGAAGTATGGCTACATCGTCGGCCTTGCGGCGATCGCGCTCCTGCAGAAGCTCGTAATACACCTTGCCCGAGCAGATAAGCACGCGGCTTGCCTGCTCGCCCCGCACCTTTTCGTCGGCCAGCACTTCGTGAAAGCGGCCCTGGCTAAAGTCGTCGAGGCTCGACACGGCCAGCGGGTGACGCAGCAGGCTCTTCGGCGACATGACGATGAGCGGCTTGCGGAAGGTGCGCTTCATCTGACGGCGCAGGGCGTGGAAAATCTGGGCCGGCGTGGTGAAGTTGCAGACCTGCATGTTGTAGCGGCCGCACAGGGTCAGGAAGCGTTCAAGCCGTGCGCTCGAGTGCTCGGGCCCCTGGCCCTCGTAACCGTGGGGAAGCAGCAGCACAAGGCCGCTCATGCGCTGCCACTTCGATTCGGCGGCGGCGATGAACTGGTCGATGATGACCTGTGCGCCGTTGGCGAAGTCGCCGAACTGGGCTTCCCAGATGGTGAGGGCATAGGGGTCGGCCAGGGCGTAGCCGAATTCGAAACCGAGCACGCCCGCTTCGGAAAGCGGACTGTTGTGTACGAAGAAACGGCCCTTCGCCCCCTTGATGTGCTGCAGGGGCGTGTACTTGGCCCCTGTTTCGAAGTCGTTCAGCACGGCGTGTCGGTGACTGAAGGTACCGCGCTCGACATCCTGGCCGCTCAGGCGCACCGGCGTCGACTCTGCCACGAGAGTGGCGTAGGCCAGGGTCTCGCCCGTGCCCCAGTCAATGCCCTTGCCGCTTTCGACCATCTCACGTCGCTGATCGAGCAGCTTCCTGAGTTTGGGGTGAACGGTAAAGTTATCGGGAACGGTGGTGAGCTGCTCCATGAGCGACTTCAGCGTCTTCTCGTCGACGGCGGTGGCGGGCGGTCTGAAGAGCTCGTCGGGCGTGGGCTTGTGCAGGCCGCGCCACTTGCCCTCGAACACCGAAATCGCCGGGGGCGGCGGGTTTTCGCGTGCCTGTTGCTGCTGCTCGCCGAGGTATGCCATGAGGCGGTCCATCATGGCCTGAGCGTCTTCGGCGGTAATGACGCCTTCCCCGACGAGGTAGTCGGCGTACAGCTTGCGCGGCGACGGATGCCCCTTGATCTTCTTGTACATCAGCGGCTGCGTGAACGACGGCTCGTCGCCTTCGTTGTGACCGTGACGGCGGTAGCAGATCAGATCGATGACCACGTCGCGATGGAATTTCTGACGATATTCCATGGCAAGCTCACCCACGAACTGCACGGCTTCGGGGTCGTCGCCGTTGACGTGAATGATGGGAATCTCGAGCATCATGGCCAGGTCGGTGGCGTACGTCGTCGAGCGTGCTTCCTGCGGCGAGGTTGTAAAGCCGACCTGGTTGTTGATGACAATGTGCAGGGTGCCGCCGGTGGCATAGCCCTCGACGTTCGACAGCTGCAGGGTTTCGTAAACCAGGCCCTGGCCCGCGAACGAGGCATCGCCGTGAATGAGAATGGGCACCACCTTCGACCGATCGGTATCGTCGAGCATTTCCTGCTTGGCGCGGGCGATGCCCTCGACGACGGGATCGATGGCTTCGAGGTGGCTGGGGTTGCTGGCCAGCGACAGATGCACGTCGGCGCCGCTGCGGGTGCGGGTATTCGACGAGAAGCCCATGTGGTACTTCACGTCGCCCTCGCCGGCGTCCTTGCCTGTTTCCATGCGCCCTTCGAACTCGGCGAAGATCGAGGCGGGCGGCTTGCCGAAAATATTGGCAAGCACGGTCAGGCGGCCGCGGTGGGCCATGCCCATGACGATTTCCTTGACGCCGGTTTCGCCGCCCTTTTCAATCAGGCAGTCGATAAGCGAGATAACGGTATCGGCGCCCTCGCCCGAAAAACGCTTCTGCCCGACATAGCGGGTGTGCAGGAAGTTTTCAAACGCCTCCGACTCCGACAGTTTCTGCAGAATGCGCAGACGCGTCTCGCGAGCGTAGGCGCCACGCGCAGGCGATCGTTCAATCAGATCACGCAGCCAGGTGCGCGACTCGGGGTCTTCGATATGGGTGAATTCGTAGCCGATGTGGCCGCAATAAATCTGGCGAAGCCGCGCGATGATGTTTCGCAGGGTGGCTTCGCCGATGCCGAGCAGCATGCCGGCGGTGAATTTTCGGTCGAGGTCGGCTTCGGAGAGATTGAAGCGTTCGAGGCGGAGAAGTTCGTGGTCGGGGCGGGGATCGTCGATGGGAGATAGCTTGGCAAGCAGCCGGCCCAGCTCGCGGTAGCTCTGAATGAGCAGGCCCACTTTCGATTCGGCGATGCCCGACTCGAGGTTCTGTTCGCCGACACCCGTGGGAACGCTCGTGGGCAATCCTTCCTGGGGAATGGAAGGAACCGCTGCGCCGGAGCTGCCTTGCACCTGTGCGGGCGATGGGGCGGGCGACGGCGCGGCAGCGCTTGCAGATGGGGGTTCGGCGGCTTCGTCGAAGCCCAGCTCGACACCCTCGAAGAACAGCCGCCAACTTTCGTCGACGGATTCGGGATCGGCGAGATAGGATTCGTACAGATGATCGATGTACTCGGCGTTAACGCCCTTGAGATAACTGTATTTTTCCACGGCCAGCGTCCGTTGATTCCTCAGATGTTGCCGCCGCAATAGACCAGCGGCCCCGGTGAATGAACGCCGGAGCCGAAACGCAGCGGGAGCCTTCCCACGCTTGTAAAGGATCAATTATCTCAAAGAATCGTCTCAGCGTAAACAGCTCGCGCAGGCTTTCGGGCTGTTTGCGAGAGAAAACCCGGCAACTGTGTACTCAGAATCCGAAGTCTTTTCGAATCTGATCGACCAGCATGAAAATTTCGTCGGTCACCGCGCGGTAGTCCGGCTGCAGGTGAACATGGTATTGGCGGTACTTCTCGTAGTCTTCGGTAACGCGCTGTACGCCGTAGATATGGGCGACCCGCACAGGCAGCCCGCGCTCCTTGATGAGGCGGGTAATGGCGATCCCGGGTTTGATGAAGCTTGTGCCGTCGAAGACCAGCAGGGCCACTTCGCCTGCGACGATGAGCTGCTTGAGCGACGGCAGATCGCCGACCTCGACCATGGTCATGTGGTCGCCCAGGTTCTGGCGAATGACCGTGCGCGTGGCATCGTCGAAGCCCATGTAAACCAGCTTTCCGCCGGTCGCCGGCGTGGGCGCCGGCGCCTCGGCCGCGGCGGCGGGCAGGTCCTGCAGGCCGGCCACGTCGGCAAGGGTGCTCGAGAAAGCTTTCAGAAAATCGTCTTCACCGGACATAAGTATCGACATTCTATCTCAAACGCGAGACGTCAGAAAGGAAGCCGACGGCGATTTACCGGCTGCGCGCTTTGCACGGCGACAAAGGCGGCCGCAACCGAAGCACGCGAATAACGCCGCCGGTGAAACGATTCGCCAACCCGAGGCCGTTCCGGCTCATGATTCCATGCGTCTCCGTCATCGGCCCTTCCCTTGCTCCGTTCGCTACGTGGCCCTTCATACGGTGGGCGGTGATCCTCGCTCACGGAACGGGGCCGTGCCAGAGTGGTTACAGGCACAGCAACGGGAGAACCATGGCTGAAGAACAATCGCCCCCCCGACACCAGGCCGGCCGGGCCTATGCGAGAGCGCTCGAAGTCGTCGGCTACATCGTCGCCATTTTCGGCGCCGTTGCAGGCGTGGCCACCATGGCGCAGGTCGGTTTCTGGGCCGGTCTGGGCTATCTGATCGGCGCCGTCGCTTCGGGTATCGGTCTGGTCGTGCTGGGCGAACTGGTCATCGTCTTTTTCAATATCGAATACAACACGACATTTCTTCGCAACGTCGACTGGCGTTCGGTGCGCGCCCAGGAAGAAGGCGCAAGTGCCGGCGAGAGCAACCGCAACCGCGAGTCGCGTCCGCCGACCGCTCATTGAAGGATAACACCATGGCAGAGGAACTTCGCTTCGCATCGAAGGAAGACGTCTTGTCGGCCATCGACGACGTCTTTCACAACGAATCCGACCTCGACGAGTCGGGCATAACCGTCGTTTATGAAGCCCGCGACGACGAAATGGGCTGTACCATCAGGCTCATCGGCGAGGTGGGCACCGAAGCCCAATTGCAGGTTGCCGAGCAGCTCGTGACCGACGTTCTCGGCCTGCCCGACATCGACAACCGGCTGCATGTGAACGAATCACTGCGCGACGAACACCCGGGAACCGATAAACCGGTGCGCCTCGAAGAAGATACCGATTACATGGGCGAGACGCTCGAGGCCATCGACGGCGGCGTCGTCGACGAAGAGTTCGGTTGGTCGCCGCCCGATCACCCCATTCCCGAGACGACGCGCTCGTACGATCGCGAGCATCCGAAGCACCGCGACGAGTATGAGTGAGGGGCAGCCCGAAGCCCGGCCGAAAGCCGACGACTGGCGCGGTCGTACGCTGTACACGGTCGGGCATTCGACGCGCTCGCTCGACGACTTCCTTGCTACGCTTCGAGCGCACGGCATCACGGCGGTGGCCGACGTGCGTAGCTTTCCGCGCTCACGGCGCTACCCCTGGTTCAACGGCGATGCGCTTGCGAAGTCGTTGCGCGATGGGAAAATGGGCTATGTTCACCTTCCCCAGCTGGGGGGAAGGCGCCCGAAAAGCCGCACGTGCGCAGCGAGCGATGAAAATGCCGGGTGGAAGGAGCCGGGGTTTCGCAACTTCGCCGACTACATGCAGAGCCCTGCGTTCGAAGAAGGCATGCAGGCGCTGCGCGGCCTGGTCGAGGAATACGGGCGGGTGACCCTGCTCTGCGCCGAGGCGGTGCCCTGGCGCTGCCACCGCCGTCTCGTTGCCGATGCCGTTACGGTACGGGGAGGTGTTGTGTACGACGTGCTGAGCGACGCCCGGGCCGACCTTCACCGCCTGCCTGATTTCGCCCGCATCGGCGAACGCCTGCATCTGACCTATCCCCCGCCCGAGCCGGAGGCCGCCCCTTGGAAGGGCTGAGACCTGAACGCGGCCACCGGCTTGCGGAAAGGGATAGATCGCCGCTTCCACCCGGAAGTGGTAGTCGGTGCTCAGTAGCCCACAGCCTTGACCATTGACCATCGATCATCGGCCATTGCATGGCCGAAGGCCATGCCGCCTTCAGCTTTCCTTCATGCGCTTGCGCAGCAGCGGAAGCAGTTTGCCCACGGCCGACAGTTTCGATCCCAGGCCGCGCTTCGACATACCGAGCACACCCTGCGCCAGCTTTTCGAGGGTCGGCGTGTAGGGGTACCACCAGAGCTCGATGGTGGCCTTGTTGCGGTCGACCAGCGTGAAGTGGGGACGCGTCATTTCGTGCAGGGCCGAGCGCGAATTGGTCACGCCGCTGCCGGTTTCCTTGACACCCGTCCACGGCGCCTGGGGTATGGCGGCGGTAAACGAGTGGTTGTTCACGGTCACAATGCCGGTGTGCAGCTGGGTGCCGATGCGGCGCGCGCGTTCTTCGTCGCGGGTCCAGATGCTGGCCGTGAGGCCGTAGGACGAATCGTTGGCCAGGCGAACCGCCTCGTCGACGTTCTTGACCACCTGAATGGGCAGCAGGGGGCCGAAGCTCTCTTCGCGCATCACGGCCATGCGGTGGTCGACGCCGACAAGCACGGTGGGTTCGAAGAAGTTTCCGGGCGTGACCCGGTTGCCTCCGGTCAATACGCGCGCGCCCTGCGATACCGCTTCCTTGACGTGGCGGTCGACGACGGCCACCTGGTTTTCGTTGACCAGCGGCCCGACTTCGGCCTGCGGACCTTCTTTGGTAAGGCGCAGGCGCTTCGTGATTTCGACCACCTTACCGATGAAGGCGTCGGCCACCTTGTCGGTAACGTATACGCGCTCGATGGAGGCGCAGTTCTGACCGCAGTTGGCGAAGGCCGCCCAGGCAATACCGTGGGCCGCGCGATCGAGATCGGCGTCATCGAGCACCAGGGCCGCATCCTTGCCGCCCAACTCCAGCGATACGGGAATCAGTTTTTCGGCCGCGGCCACGGCAACCTTGCGGCCGGTGGCGACGCTGCCGGTGAAAATGATGCGGTCGACGCCGGCGTCGATGAGCGCCGCGCCCGCTTCGCCGCCGCCCTGCGCCAGCTCGAGCACGCCCTCGGGCAGAGAGGCCTGGAAGATTTCTGTAATCATGCGGCCGGTCAGCGGTGAGTATTCGCTGGGCTTGAAGACCAGGGTGTTGCCCGCCATGAGCGCCGGAATGATGGTGCGCAGGGGAATGCTGACCGGGTAGTTCCAGGGCGAAATCAACCCGATGACCCCGAGCGGCAGGTGTTGAATGACGCCCTTCTTGCCGGCGTAGTTCATCGGGTTCAGCTTGACGGGTTCGGGCCGCAGCAGCTTCGCATCGTTGGCGATGTGCCAGTCGAAAAGCTCGATGTTGGGAATCACTTCCGAAAAGTAGGCCTCAAGCTGCGATTTGCCGTTTTCGCGGAACAGTAACTCGGCAACATCGTTGGCCTTGTCGAGAAACCGGTCGCGCACCTCGGTCAGAAGGCGGGCGCGTTCGCCGAAGCCGAGCGCCTGCCACGCCGGCTGGGCCTTGCGCGCACGCAGAACGGCCTCTTTTACCTGGTCGGGCGTGTGGGCCGAAACGCGCTCGAGTTCCGTGCCGTCGGCCGGGTTGCGCACGATGATCTGTCCGTCGGAAATGACCTGGGTCGCCATCTGAAACCTCTTCTTCAAAGCAGCCCGGCGGGGCCGGGGCGAATTCCGAGATTATAACGCATTGCGGCTTACGGTCGCAGAAAAATCGTTGACTCAGCCGTCGCGCAACGTGCCTTCGGTTAGACCCGGCAGGGGCCTGATACCCTTTTCGACCGGAAGAAATTCGTCGAGAAAGTGGTTGGCGTGATAGACGGTCATGACCTTTTCAATGACGAACAGGATGCCGAAGACAGCACCGCCGATAAGCGCGCCGGCCGAATCTTCGGCGCTGAAAATCATGGCGAGCATCAGAATGAGAATGTATACCTCGGCAAAGGCGTCGCCGATGCCGAGCCAGGGGTGCCCCGTGTAGAAGTAGCCGCCGCCGGGCAGAAACCACGAAAGGCGCCGGGCTTCGGAGCGGTTGCGGAAGGCCAGGCCGCAGCGGGCGCAGCTTGCCGTGCGGGGTGTGAGCGGGGCGGCACAGCGGGGGCAGCGGTGACGACGCACGGTGTCGCCGGCGGCCTGTTGCCCGGTGACTCTGGCGTCGAGCACGGCGCGCATTTTCTTGCGTTCGCGGCGGTCGACGTATACGAACTTTTCCTTCGTGCCGTTGCCGTATTCGATCAGCAGCGTTCCAAAGCGAAGCTTCGCCTTACGAATCGCATCGTAGCGTATTTCGGCGATCGAGCCGCGCCACTTGAAGCTTCGGGTCGTGGGCACGTGCAGAATGCGTTTGTTCGTGAAGACGAGCAAGCAGCGCCGAATGTAGTAGACCACCCAGCCCGTCGTTACCTGTTCAAGCACCGACATGGGCGAACAGGCCGTGGCGGCGAAAAGAATCTGCTCGTCGGATTCGAGCATGGGTGCGATTTCGGAGACGCCCTCGAGCAGCTTCATCTGTCGCTTCCGTACCGATGCTTTGTGGGCGCCCTTGGCGTCGGCGAAGGCGGTAGCCTGCGACACGGTTGCTACTGGGTCGGTGGTCAGGCTCATGGCGTCTCTCCGGTTACTTTCCAACCGATTTTAACCCCGGCGCGCTCGGGGCGCCAGCCTGGCTTCTGCGCACGTCAGGCTGCGCTCGGTCGCAGAGACGACTTTACCGGAATGGGACGACCACTCAGGAGGCGCGCGTCCAGATCACGAAGCTTTCTTCGTCGTAGGCAAGGCAGAGCAGGATCGACGCATTGTACGCAACCTTGCGCAGAATGTCGGACGACACCTGCGTGCCTGGCTTTACGTGGCAGGCCTCGGCGCAGTGACTGAGAAAAATGTTCTGGTAGGCCCGGTAGGCGCTCTCGCCCATGGTTTCGCGTACCTGGTCGCGTGAGTCGCCCGGCAGTGCGATACGAAACACCTGGCCGCCGCAGGTAACCGTGCGCGCCGGTACATGCAGGCGGGCCTGTTCGGACAGCTCGGTGGTGGCGTCGAGGTGCGTGAA
>JAWLBW010000015.1:0-29971 GCA_041687475.1 bacterium | reverse complement strand
GGTCAGGTAGTACTCGCCCTGGGCATTGTCGGGCTTTACCTGATCGAGCAGTTTGAAAAGCGTCGCGATATCGCAGGCGTACAGCCCGGTGTTGCAGAGCGTGATGCGCTTCTGCCCGGCTGTGGCGTCCTTTTCTTCGACGATGGCGCTGACTTCGCCCCGGTCGTCGACAAGCACGCGGCCGTAACCATGCGGGTTCGGGTAATCGGCGGCGAGCACGCTTATCCGTGCCCCGGAAGCCTCGTGCGACAGGATGAAATCGCGCAACACCTCGGCCCGCACCAACGGCGTGTCGCCGGTCAGAATGAGTACCGTGCCTTCGCCCGGCAGCTTCTCGCGGGCGCATAGAACGGCATGGCCGGTGCCTTTCTGCTCGGCCTGAAGGGCGAAGCGCAGGTCGGGTTCGCCGGCGAAGACGGCCTCGACCCGCTCGGCCTGGTGCCCGATGACCAGAACGACCGATGACGCGCCCAGTTCACGCACCGCACCCAGTGGGTAGGCGAGCATGGGGCGGCCGAGCACGGGGTGCAGAACCTTGGGCAGGCTCGACTTCATTCGGGTACCCTGGCCCGCGGCGAGAATAATGGCGTGAAAGGCAGATGACATGAAACGGATCGCCGAGCGTCAAAGCAGTCGGTACGTGAGTCTGAATGAAGAGGAGTGCCGGCCCCCGATCGGGGCTGAGGCCGAAACAATCTTTGTAGCATACCCACCGGATCGCCGCAACGGGGCACCCGCTGTCGGCCCGGACATGGTCGGGCCTTGATGCCTTCGCCCATGCATTAGAACCGCTTGTGAAGCGTGGGGGGCCGCCGCAACGTAAGCACGGGGCGAGGCTGTCGGGCCCCTTGACGCGGTGCGTCACGGGGTGGTAAGCTGGAGTTTAACGGGTAAGCGAATGGAGGGAGTCATGATGATAGCGATTCTTGTGGTCATGTTGGGGCTGGTCATCCTTCTCGCCATGGGTACGTTGGCGACGCGCGAAGCATGCGACCACCGGTTCGTGCTCTTCACCGCCAATGATTACGGCACCCACCGTGCGGCCGTATACGCATGTGAACGCTGCGGGGCGACGCTGAACGGCCAGGCGTGACCGCTGTCACTTTCAATCGGCGGCGGTTCTGGTATTCTTATGGTATGTCAGTGCCTGACGATAATGCACAGGATAGTGTGAAGGCTTTTCTGGAAGCCCGTGCGGGGGGCGATTCGGTCGTTCATTACGTCGAGGCCTGCCCCGAGCGAATCGCGCTGTCCGGCGACGCCTGTCGCAAGGTTACCGTTTCACGGAACGAGCTTGAAGCGCTCAAGCTCAGGCACCGCTCCTGTCCCACCTGTCAGCACCTCGAAGTGGCCTCGAGCACCGATCGCGTGCGCTTTCTGCTGGCCTCGCTGGCCCGCCGTTAGTCCGCGCCTTCGGCGCGGAATGGCCAATGCCCAATGCCCAAGGCGGTCACACGGTCTGCACGTCGTGTCAAACGCCGTGTGCATGGAGATTCCCCTCTTCCATCGGGACTAACTGAGCCCTGCCGGAGCTACCCTGAGCAAAGTGAGGTGGCCGTGCCTACCGTTTGCGGGAAAGCGAAGCGCAGGAAGGTGCTGCTCGCCGAAGGCGAGCCACAGGCATACCCCCATGCAATGGGGGCGCAGGGGGCGTGCGTGCTGAAGGTACACCCGAGGCGCACCCCGCGGCACCCTTTCAAAAGCCGCGGCGGCAAGTGGGTTCACGGTCGGGGTCAGACGACCCGCGCGGCCTCGGCCATCTGCGAGGGTACGGCGCGCTTGATTCCGTCGAGCCAGGCGTCGATGCGCCGCTGCCGTTCGACGTCGCTCATCAGGGGCGAGAAGGTGCGATCTTCCTTCCACACGTCCTTCAGGGCCTCCGTATTCTTCCACACATCAGTGGCGAGACCCGCCAGCAGAGCCGCGCCCAGCGCCGTGGTGTCGAGCATGCCCGGTCGTACGATGGGCCGCCGTACCAGGTCTGACTGGAACTGCATGAGCAGGTTGTTGGCGCTGGCGCCGCCGTCGACCTTCAGCACCGACAGGTCGGCCTTGCTGTCGTGCTCCATGGCCCGAATGATTTCGTAGTTCTGGAAGGCGATGCCTTCGAGGGCCGCGCGGGCAATGTGGGCGCGCGTGCTGCCGCGGGTCAGGCCGATGATGGAACCGGTGGCGTCGGGTCGCCAGTGGGGGGCGCCCAGACCGGTGAAGGCGGGCACGAACACCACGCCGCCGCTGTCGGATACCTGCGCGGCAAGTTCTTCGACTTCGTGCGAGTGCTGAATGATGCCCAAGGCGTCGCGCAGCCACTGCACGGCGGCGCCGGCCACGAAGGCGCTGCCTTCGAGGGCGTAATGCACGCTGCCGTCACTCAGCTTCCACGCGACGGTGGTCAGCAGGCCGCGTTCGCTGAAGACCGGGCTGTTGCCGGTATTCATCAGCGTGAACGAGCCGGTACCATAGGTGCACTTCGCGTCGCCGCGCTCAAGACAGAGCTGGCCGAAGAGCGCGCTCTGCTGGTCGCCCGCCATGCCCGCAACCGGAATGCCGTCGGGCAGGAAGTCGAGTCCTTTCGTATAGCCGTAAATCTCGCTCGAGCCGCGAATCTCGGGCAGCAGCGCGCGGGGCACGCCCAGGGGCTGCATGAGCTCGTCGGACCACTGCAGGGTCTCGAGATCCATGAGCAGGGTGCGGCTGGCGTTCGAAACGTCGGTGGCGTGTACCTTGTTGCCAGTCAGCCGGGCGAGCAAAAAGCTGTCGATGGTGCCGAAAGCCAGGTCGCCCGACTCGGCCCGCTTGAGCAGTCCGTCGACGTGTTCGAGCAGCCAGGCGATCTTCGTGCCCGAGAAGTAAGGGTCGAGCAGAAGGCCGGCTCGCCGGCGGTAGAGGGCTTCCTTGCCCTGCTCCTTGAGATGGGTACAGAGCGGGGCGGTGCGTCGATCCTGCCAGACGATGGCGTTGTGCACCGGACGTCCGGTTTCACGTTCCCACAACAGGGTCGTTTCCCGCTGGTTGGTAATGCCGATGGCGGTGATTTCCTCGGCCTTGCGCCCGGCCATTTCCAGCACGTCGATCACGACCGAACGCACGCCGTTCCAGATGTCTTCGGCATCGTGTTCGACCAGGCCCGGCTGGGGAAAGATCTGTCGGAACTCGCGATTCTTCTTGGCAAGTACGTTCAGATGTTCATCCATGAGAAAGGCGGTGTTACCGGTCGTTCCCTGGTCGATTGCGAGCAAAAGGGCCATCTGCAGACTCCGTCGGAAGGCAAAGAATACGGATTACAGCATACAGAATACGGGTGATGGGGAAAAGTAGAAGGGGAGGGGAAAAGATTACACGGAGGCGGGAAGGCGCAGAGCTGACCGGATAAGACTGAGACAGATACTTTCCTCCAGCGTCATTGCGCAATCGCCCTTGGTTTCCTATGAAGAGGATCAGGGCCATGTAAGGGGAAGCATCAAGGGAACTTACGGGAAGTATCAGGGGAACTTACCCAAAGGGGGAAGTTTCCGATGAGCAGCCACGTCGAGCAGCAACCCGCCCGGGCCCGATACGCCCCCCTCTGCGTCTCTGCGTCTCCGTGTATCCCACCCCCTCCGTCAAACGAAAAAAGCCCGCCTTGCGGCGGGCTTTCGAACTTGCACGGCGTGCAATCACTCAGCCGATGTTACCCGACAGAATGATGGCGACGACCAGGGCGTAAATCACGAGCGATTCGATCAGGGCGAGACCGATAATCATCGGGGTCGTGATCTTGCCGGCAGCGGCCGGGTTGCGACCGATGCTGTCGAGGGCGGCCGTGACGGCGCGACCCTGGGCGAAGGCGCCACCGAAAGCCGAAACGGCAATGGCGATGGCGGCGGCCATGGCGTACCAGGCGTTGTCGGTCGAACCACCGGCGGCTTCCTGAGCGAAGGCCGGAGCGGCCACGAGCGCGAACGCGAAGGTCGCGGCAACGGTAAGAGCTTTCTTCATGGGATACTCCTTACGTATGGGGTCGGAGAAAAACCATTCTTCTCCGAAACAGAAGCGTTCAAAAAATCGATTAAATTACGGCAACGAATCAGTGGTCGTGGGCAATCGCGCCGGAGATGTAAATCATCGACAGCAGCGAGAACACGAACGCCTGAATGAAGCTGATGAAGACGCCCAGGGCCAGGAAGATGACCGGAATACCGATTTCCGGAATGTTCAGGCCGAGGGTGTGCCAGATGTTCGAGAAAATGCCCAGCACGATGTGGTCGCCGTTGATGTTGCCGTAGAGACGTACGGTCAACGAAAGCGGACGCACGACGTGCGAAATCATTTCAATCACGAACAGTAGCGGGGCCAGCAGAATGATCGGGCCCATGAAATGCTTGATGTAGCCGGCGCCGTGTTCCTTGACCCCGTAGAAATGGGTCGCGAAGAAAACGATGAAAGCCACGCCCAGGTTGGTGTTCACGTTGCTCGTCGGCGGCAGGAAACCGGGAATGACGCCGATCAGATTGCTCACGAAGATGTAGATGAAAATCGTGCCGAGCAACGGAAGAAAGTGACGGCCATGATGGCCCATGACACCTTCGACCATGTTGTCGAGCGATTCGACGGCCAGTTCGAGCAGTGTGCGAATCGACATCTTGCCTTCGGGCAGCACGTCGCCCTTGGCCTTCTTCAGCGCGCGACCGCCGAGAACGGTCAGAAGCACGAGCACCAGCGCCACGAAAATGGCGGTAGCCACGTGATCGAGACGCGGGTCGATGTGGAAAAGCTGGTAGAACCAGGTGGTTGCGTGTTCCATAAAGCTCCCTGAGTTCCGGCTCAACCCTTCTGGGGTAGAACCGCGCGGAAGACGGGTTCGAAAATGATGCCCAGCGGCATGGCGCCCAATCCGATGAGAAGCGCTATCGCCGGAATATGTAAACCGAAAATGAGTCCTGCAAGCACGGCGGTGGCGATGACCAGCTTGAGGCTGTAGACGATGGCCACAGCCGCCTTGCCTTTACTGCTGCCTTCGCCCATCAATTTCTCGACGGTCGCGCGCAGCCAGCGAAAATTCAAGTATCCGAGCAGGCCGCCGACGAAGGCGCCGCCCCCCCAGAGGGCTCCCTTCACAAATACGACGACCAATGCAGTCAGAACGGCAAACGCGAGAATCGCGCGTTGGATACCCTCAAGCTTGTCCATTCCGTCCGCCGTCATTCAGTATCCGCAAAGTTCGCACAAAGGCCAGGAAGCCGCCAGCGATACCGACGAGAAGCAAGGTCAGCAGCAACCAGGGCCGCGTCTCGAGTTTCTCGTCGAGGTACCAGCCTACCAGCGCGCTTGCGCCGATCGTGGCGGTCAGCTGCATGCCGGCGGCGGCCAGCTCCATGAGCTGCCGGTACATTGACTTTTCGGGTGATGGCTGCGGTGATTCCGCCATGGTAAACCCGAGAGAAAGACATCGGCAGCCGCCCTTACAGCGGGCTTCGCGTAAACTACACTTTATATCACACGGGTACGCACTGCGTCAAAGCGCAAGCGCCGCGCCGATGCGTCACCTTCAGGACCGCCGCAGGGCCGAACGATCAGCCAGAGATGAACCAGTCCACTCTCATCCCGGTTCCCATTCGGGTGGAAGGTCATGTCTGCCTCCCCTACACGGGCGCTACCTGAGCGCCGCACAAAAAAATAGAACACATGGAGAGGGCGCACCCCAACGGTGTCAGCCGAAACCACTCTGCGAACCCTGCGATCTCCTGTAAATCTCCTCACGAGGGGGAAAGCAGAATCGCAGGTAGACGCAGCCAGCGTGCGGTTACTTCCTTCCCCCCCGCTTCATGGCGGCCACCGCCGCAAACGCCTTGTCGGCCGCCTTCAGCGTCTTCTCGATGGCATCCTTGTCATGCGCCGTCGAAAGGAACGCAGCCTCGTACTGACTCGGCGGAAAGTACACGCCGTTTTCGAGCAGGGTGTTGAAGAAGACCGCGTATTTCTTCGCGTCGGCCTCCATGGCCTCGGCCGGCGTGCGAACCGGCTGCTCGCGGAAGAAAATCGTGAACATGCTGCCCACGTGGTTGGCCGTCACGGCCACTCCATTATCTTCGGCCAGTTGCAGCAGGCCCCCGACCAGGCGATTGGTCGTTTTCTCGAGTTTCTCGAAGGTCGCGTTGCCCTTGCCCAGGCTGCGCAGGGTGGCAATACCCGCAGCCATGGCGAGGGGGTTGCCCGAAAGCGTGCCGGCCTGGTACACGCCGCCGCTGGGGGCCACTTTCTTCATGATCGCGGCCTTGCCGCCGTAGGCGCCCACCGGCAGCCCGCCGCCGATGACCTTGCCGAAGGTGGTCAGGTCGGGCTTGATGTCGTAGCGTTCCTGGGCGCCGCCGCGCGACACGCGGAATCCCGTCATGACTTCGTCGAAGATGAGCACGGTCTTCGATTTCGTGCACAGCGAGCGCAGTTTCTTGAGAAAGCCGGGCAGCGGCGGAATGCAGCCCGAGTTGCCGATGACGGGTTCGACGATGACGGCGGCCAGCCGGTCGCCCTGTTCGGCAAAGAGCTTCTCGAGCGCCGCTTCGTCGTTGAAGGGCAGGGTAATGGTGGCGTTGACCACGCTCTCGGGTACGCCCGGGGTGGCCGGAATGCCCAGGGTAAGCAGCCCCGAGCCGCCCTTGACCAACAGGCTGTCGACATGACCGTGATAACAGCCTTCGAACTTGGCCACCAGTTCGCGCCCGGTGTGCGCACGGGCGAGCCGCAGGGCGCTCATCGTTGCCTCGGTGCCCGAGTTCACCATGCGCACCATCTGAATGTGCGGGAAAAAGGTCTGCACCAGCGCCGCCAGCTCGACCTCGTAGGGGTTCGGTGCGCCGAAGCTGGTGCCCCGGGCCGCCGCCGACGTAATGGCTTCGATGACGGCGGCGGGAGCGTGTCCGAGTACGAGGGGCCCCCACGAAAGCACGTAGTCGATGTAGGCGTTTCCGTCGACATCGTACATATACGGGCCCGACGCTCGGTCGATGAACCGCGGCGTTCCGCCCACGGCCTTGAAGGCGCGTACGGGGCTGTTGACACCGCCGGGCATCAGATCGACGGCTTTCTTGAAGAGCTTGCTCGAGTTCTTGACGTTCATGGGGGCCTCGTAGTCGGATTTAACCTCGTACGGTACCACGATTCGAGGCGATTGGCGACGCCGTCGGTCAGGGAATCAGGCGTAAAGTGGCCGGTGACAATGATGCGCCCTTCTCGGGTTCACCAGTACCGATTGAGGACGAAAAATCACGGGCGGCGTTATCGGTCGGGAGGCAGGAATTCGACAGCGGTGAGCTTACCGCGCGCGTCGGCGATGGCGCGCGGTGTTTCGCCTTTTGCCGTGCGGGCGGTGAAATCGGCGCCGGCGGTGACGAGAACGCGTAGAACCTCGACATCGTCGCGCGAGGCCGCATAGTGCAGCGCCGTCCAACCGTCGTGGTCGGCTTCGTTGAGCCGGGCGCCGGCCCGCACGAGCACGGCGACGACGTCGGCCAGGCCGAGGAAGGCGGCCTTGCGCAACGGCGTCCACCCGAAGAAGTCGGTCTTTTCGATATCGGCGTCGGCTTCGGTAAGGGCCCTGACCGCGGCTGTGTTGCCTTCCTGCACGGCATTCAGCAGCGGCGTGGCGCCGAAGGTTGCATTGGTGACGTTCAGCGGCGCGCCCGCCCGAAGCAGCGCCCGCAGTACGGGGGCGGGCGCGTACAGGGCCCCGATGTGAAGCGGCGTGTTGCCTTCGGCAGAGGCCAGGCGCAGGTCGGCGCCCTTTTTCACCAGAAACCGGGCCGTGTCCCACTGCTTTGCCAACAGGGCGTGAAAGAGCGCGGTGTAGCCCCAGTCGTCGCGCAGATCGAGGACGGCGCCCCTCTCGACCAGCCATTGTACGGCGGCGAGACGGCCTTCACCAGCGCCGATCATGAGTGCGGTCAGTCCGTCGAAGATAACGGCGTCGACATTGGTGGTGTCGACCAGACGTTCGAGCATGGCCACATCGCCGGCTTCAGCGGCCAGAAACCAGAGCGGTGTTTCCGAGGGGGTGGGGTGGTCTGTCGCCATGGCCGCAGCCGCATTCCCCCAGATGAAGAAGGACAGCAGCAGTACCCGCCAGGGTGAAAGACGGTTGTTCCTGCAGCCAGTGGTGCGGCCTGCGCGCGGGGGTGCCATGGGTTCAAGCGTAGCCCTTTCTTTGTGCCGGGGCAATGGAGGTCGGGCCATCAAAGCGGGCACATGCATCGAGGCTGCCACGGCCCTGTCTCTTCGGCTTTGACAGTGCTCGCGGCAAGCCTGTACAGTGAACGTTTTTCGGGTGATGCCATGACGCAGAAGAGTTCCAAGGCGTGGGGCGGCCGTTTCCGCGAAAAGACCAACGAATTGGTCGAGGCGTTTTCGGCGAGCATTCAATACGATAAGCGTCTTTACCGCGAAGACGTGCGGGGCAGCATTGCCCATTCGGGTATGTTGGCTGCGAAGGGCATCATCTCGGAAGAAGATGCCGCAGCCATTCAGCAGGGGCTGCGCGAAATCGAAGGCGAAATCGAGCGTGGAGAAATGCCCTTCCGGCAGGAGCTGGAAGACATTCACATGCACATCGAGCGTCGCCTCATCGAGAAAATCGGCGCCGCCGGCGGTCGCCTGCACACCGCGCGCAGCCGCAACGATCAGGTAAATCTCGACGTTCGACTCTATCTACGCGAAGAAGCGCGGCGCATTCGGGCCGGACTGGCAGAACTCATCGACGCCTTTCTCGTGCAGGCCGAGGCGCACGTCGATACGCCCTTTCCGGGCTACACCCATTTGCAGCGCGCGCAGCCGGTAACCTTCGGTCACCACATGCTGGCTTATGTCGAAATGTTCCGCCGTGACGCCGAGCGATTCGCCGATGCGTCGCGCCGCATGAATCGGCTGCCGCTGGGCGTGGCGGCCATGGCGGGTACGCCGTATGCCATCGATCGGCAGCGGGTTGCCGGCGAACTGGGTTTCGAGGGGGTTACGCGCAATTCCATCGACACGTCGGCCGATCGCGACTTCGCCATCGAGCTGCTGTCGGCCTGCGCCATCACGGCCATGCATCTGAGCCGGCTCAGCGAAGAACTCATTCTCTGGTCGTCGTCGGAGTTTCGTTTCATCGAGCTGGCCGATGCGTTCTGCACGGGCTCGAGCATCATGCCGCAGAAAAAGAATCCCGACGTGCCCGAGCTGGTGCGCGGCAAGACCGGACGGGTTTACGGCTCGCTGGTGACCCTGCTTACCATCTGCAAGGGCCTGCCGCTGGCCTACAATCGCGATCTGCAGGAAGACAAGGAACCCATTTTCGACGCCGTCGATACGGTTCGCATGTCGCTGGGCGTGACCGCCGGCGCCGTGCGCACCATGCGCCTGCTGGCCGACAATGTCGCCCGTTCGATGGGGCGCGGTCACCTGACCGCCACCGACCTGGCCGATTTCCTGGCCATGAACGGCGTGCCCTTCCGCGACGCGCACGAAATTACGGGCAACATCGTGCGCGAATGTGAAGACCGGGGCATCGACACCACCGAGCTCAAGGTCGACGACCTGAAGAAATTTCACCCGGCCTTCGAAAAGGCGCCGACCGAGGGTTTCACCATTCAGACGTCGATTCACTCACGCCGCAGCGAAGGCGGCACGGCCCCCGAGCGCGTGCGTGAAGCATCGGCCGAGGCCCGGCAGGCCTGGGAGGCGCTCGTGGCCGAAGTCGGAACGGTGTGATGCGGCGGCTTCTCGTCACTCTGGTGGCGTTGATCACGCTGACCGCCGCCTGCGGAAAGAAGGGGCCGCCCATTCCGCCCGAACGGTTGCGTCCGCGCCCCGTGCCGGGCGCCGAAGCCCGCAACATTGCGGCCGGAATTCAGCTGGTATGGAGCGCCCCGACCCGCAAGGTCAACAACGAACCCTTTGAAGATCTGCAGGGTTTCGAGGTGCTGCGTTCGAGCGGTCGCACCCGCGCGCAGTGCACGGCGCCCGGCCGCCCGTGGATGCGCATAGCCCGGGTCGACGCCGAAGAGGCGCACCTCGACGGTCGCTTTGCGCTGACCGACGACCAGGTACAGTCCGAGCACTGGTATGCCTACCGCATTCTGGCCGTCGACACCGACGGAAACCGGAGTGAGCCGGGAGCGGCTTCCATCATTCTTCGCACCCCGGTTCCCCCACCGGCGCCGAGTCCCGCCATCGAGGTGGGCGACGGGTTTCTGACGCTGGGCATGCCCGCGTTTCCACCCGATGTGATGGGTTGGCATTTCTATCGGAAAGCGGTTACCGGGCCGTTCGACGGGCTGCCGACCTATCCGGCGGTCATTACGACGAGCCGCTATACCGATGCCGGCCTCGTCAATGACCGTGAATACCGGTACGCGGCAACCTGGCTGCAACGCCACGAGGGGTTCGTGGTCGAGGGGCCGCTTTCGGAACCGGTGGTCGCGACGCCCCGTGATCTGGTGCCGCCGCCCGCACCCGCCACGGTGGTCGGGGTGGCCGTCAAAGGGGTGGTCGAGCTCAGGTGGGAGCGTGTCGACGAACCCGACGTGCGGTATCATGTATATCGCCGTTCCGAGGCCGAATTGCGTTTCCGACGCCTGACCGAAGAGCCTGTCGAAGACAATGCCTTTCGCGAGAATCGGCCGAAGGGCGCCTGGGTTTACGGCGTGTCGTCGATCGATGTCGGCGGAAACGAAAGCGCCATGGGCGCACAGGCAAAAGTCATCGTACGTTGAGCGAGCAGAGAACCGGTGAATCATTTCCATTACAGTAACGGCGAACTTTTCGCCGAAAACATCGCCCTGAACCGTCTTGCCGCCGAACTCGGCACGCCGTTCTACGTCTATTCGCGCGCCGCGCTCGAGGAATCGTTCCGCGCTTTCGACGATGCTTTCACGGGGCATTCGCACATCGTCTGCTACGCCATGAAGGCAAACAGCAACCTGGCCGTGCTGGCCACGTTTGCGCGCCTGGGCGCCGGATTCGACATCGTGACGGGCGGCGAGCTCTTCCGGGCGCTCAAGGCCGGCGGCGACCCCCGCCGCATCGTGTTCTCGGGCGTGGGCAAGAGCGATGACGAGATTCGCTTCGCGCTCGAAACCGGCATTCTCATGTTCAATGTCGAGAGCGCCGAGGAACTGGCCGCCATCGACCGCGTCGCCGGAACCATGGGCAAGAAGGCCCCTATTGCCCTGCGCGTCAACCCCGACGTCGACCCGCAGACGCACCCTTACATTTCGACGGGCATGAAGAAGGCCAAGTTCGGGGTGAACATTTCGCAGGCCCGCGATGTCTATGCCGATGCGCTGGCACGCAAGAATATCGAGGTCGTGGGTGTCGACTGTCACATCGGCAGCCAGTTGACCAGGCTCGAACCTTTCGTCGATTCGCTGCGCAAAGTGCTTCCGCTGGTCGATGAATTGCGGGCGCAGGGGGCGCCGATCCGGTACTTCGACTTCGGCGGCGGCCTGGGCATTACCTACGAAGACGAACAGCCGCCGAGCCGCAAGGCGTATGGCGAAGCCATTCTGCGTGAAGTGGCCGGTCGCGAACTCACGCTCATTTTCGAGCCGGGGCGCAATCTGGTCGGCAACGCCGGCGCGCTTGTGACCAAGGTGCTTTACAACAAGATCGGCGAGGTCAAGCACTTCGTCATCGTCGACGCGGGCATGAACGATCTCATTCGTCCGTCGATTTACGACGCCTACCACCACATTCAGCCGGTGCGGGCAGCGGCAGACGATGTCGCCCGGAAGTCCGTCGACGTGGTGGGACCGATCTGCGAGAGCACCGACGTGCTCGCCCGCGATCGAGAATTGCCCGAAGTGAAGGCCGGTGAGCTGCTGGCGGTCATGAGCGCCGGAGCCTACGGCTTTGCGATGAGCTCGCAGTATAATGCGCGGCCGCGCGTACCTGAAGTGCTGGTCGACGGCGATCGTTTCGACGTCGTACGCAAGCGCGAAAACTTCGACGACCTGATTCGCGGCGAAGAGATTCCCGCCTCGCTGGGGCAACGCACATGAGCCTGCGCTTTACCAAGATGCACGGTACCGGAAACGACTTCGTCGTAATCGATTGCCTCGCGAAGCCGCTCGACAACCCGGCCGAGGCCGCCCGGAAGCTGGCGCACCGTCGTTTCGGCGTGGGCGCCGACCAGATTCTGCTGGTACAGCCCTCGCCGGTGCCCGACGCCGACTTTCGCATGGCCATTTACAATGCCGACGGGTCGGAAGTCGAAATGTGCGGCAACGGTATTCGCGCGTTCGCGAAGTACGTGCATGATCATGGCTTGACCGACAAGACCACCATTCGCGTGCACACCGATGCGGGCATCATCGTGCCGGAAATTCAAGACGACGGCCTGGTGCGGGTCGACATGGGCGAGCCCATTCTCGACGGCAACCGCATTCCCACGGTGTTCTTCGGCCGGGTGGTCGATTCGCCGCTTGACGTGCTCGACCGGCAGTTTCGCGTTACGGCCGTGTCGATGGGAAATCCGCATTGCGTCATTTACGTCGACGACGTGGCTTCGTTTCCGGTCGAGAAGTACGGGCCGGCCACCGAAAAGCATCCGGTCTTTCCCCGGCGCGTCAACACCGAGTACATCGAGGTGGTCGATCGCGAAAACCTGAAGATGCGGGTGTGGGAGCGAGGTTCGGGTGAAACCTGGGCCTGCGGCACGGGCGCTTCGGCGGCGCTTGTTGCTTCGGTGCTCAACGGGAAGAGCGAACGACGGGCGCATCTTCACCTCAAAGGTGGTACGCTGACCATCGAGTGGGCGCATAACAATCGCGTGTACATGACCGGCCCGGCGGTCGAAGTCTTTCAGGGCGAAATCGACCTCGCGCATGTCGAGGCCGCCCCGGTTTGAAGGTATCCGAGGCAAGGCCGGCGGTACGGCCCGTTGCCCCACGAATTCTGATCTGAGTGAGGTTCTTTCATGTTTACTGGTGCCATGACGGCGCTCATCACTCCGTTCCGTAACGGAGAGGTCGACGAAGACGCGCTGCGCGCGCTCGTCGAAGAACAGCTTGCCGCCGGCGTGCACGGGCTGGTTCCCGTGGCCACCACCGGCGAAAGCGCGACCCTGACCCACGAAGAGCACGAGCGTGTCGTGCGTATCGTGGTCAAGCAGGTGAACAAGCGGGTTCCGGTCATCGCCGGCACCGGCAGCAACAATACCCGTGAAGCCGTCGAGCTTACCGCCGCCGCGAAGCGTGACGGCGCCGACGGCGCCCTGTTGATTGCGCCGTACTACAACAAGCCCACGCAGGAAGGCCTGTACCGCCACTTCGCCAAGGTGGCCGACGAAGTCGCCTTGCCGCAGATTGTGTACAACATTCCCGGCCGCACGGCGGTTACGATTGCCCCCGAGACGCTGGTGCGCCTGTCGGCCCATCCCCACATCGTGGGCGTCAAGGACGCGACCGGCAGCTGGGACAATGCCAGCAAGGTCATGGCGAAGATCGGCGAGAAAATCGCCTTCTACGCCGGCGACGACTCCATGACGCTGCCCCTCATCGCCATCGGCGGCAAGGGCGTCATTTCGGCCGTGGCCAATATTGTGCCGGGCGATATGGTCAAGTACACCGAAGCGGCGCTGAAGGGCGACATGGAAACCGCCCGCGCGTTGCATTGGAAGCTGACGCCCATTATCGAAGCGGCCTTCATCGAAACGAATCCGATTCCGGCCAAGACGGCCCTGGGCATGATGGGTAAGTGCAGCGATGAAGTGCGCCTTCCCCTTTGTGAAATGACGGCCGACAACCGCGAGAAGCTGCGCCGGGCGCTGGTCGATTACGGCCTGGTCAAGGAGAGCGCGGCATGAGTGATGTACGCATTGCCGTCAAGGGCGTTCACGGACGCATGGGGCAGCGCATTACCGCCATCGCGCAGGAAACCGAAGGCGTCATGGTAACCGGGGCCATGGAGCGCGTCGGTTCGCCTGTCGTCGGCAAACAGCTGAGCGACTTCATGAAGATCGGCCACGGTGTTACCGTGGTCGACAACGTGGCCGCCGCGCTGGCCGATGCCGACGTGCTCATCGACTTCACGGTCAAGGAAGCGACGCTGGCCGATCTCGAGGCTTACGCCAAGGTGGGAAAGCCGGTGGTTATCGGCACCACGGGCTTCACCAACGACGAGCGCGAAAAGCTGCGCGCCACGCTGAAAGGCATTCCCTTCGTGCTTGCCCCCAACATGAGCATGGGCGTAAACGTGCTGCTCAATCTTGTTCGGCAGGCCGCCAGGGCATTGGGCGACGATTACGACGTCGAAATTACCGAAGCCCATCACCGCTTCAAGAAAGATTCGCCGAGCGGTACCGCCGTGGCGTTGGCCGAGAGCGCGGCCGACGCGCTGGGGCGCCGGTATCCCGAAGACGCCGTCTTTCACCGTGAAGGCATGGTGGGCGAGCGCACGCAGAAGGAAATCGGCATGCAGGTCATTCGCGGCGGCGATATCGTGGGCGACCACACGGTTTTCTTCGTCGGTCTGGGCGAGCGCATCGAGCTGACCCACCGCGCCCACTCGCGCGACACCTTTGCCCGGGGCGCCGTACGCGCGGCCCGATGGCTCGCCGGCAAGCCCGCCGGCGAATACGATATGCAGGACGTACTCGGCCTCCGGTAACGGAGGCCGCGTCGTTTTACCGGTTCCCCTTTTCTTTCGAGGACAGCAGGTTGAAGTTCGGACGACTCCTTATCGGCAATCGCGAAGTGTTCGGTTATATCGACAACGATGTGGTTGTCGAGGTCGGGCGTGACGAGCAAGGCCAACAGGTCGAGAAGAATCGCTTTCCCCTTGCCGAAGGCCGCATGCTTCCGCCTGTGATTCCTACCAAAATCATCGCCATCGGTCTGAACTACAAGGCGCACGCGGCCGAAATGGGAAAACCGCTGCCCGAAGAACCGCTCATGTTCATGAAGCCGGCCACCGCCGTGATCGGCCACGACGAGAGCATCGTCCTTCCGCCCCAGAGTTCACAGGTCGAGTTCGAAGGCGAGCTGGCCGTGGTCATCGGCCGACAGTGCCGCCACGTTTCGGAAGACGAAGCGCTCGAATACGTGCTCGGCTATACCTGCTTCAACGACGTCACGGCCCGCGATCTGCAGCGCAAGGACGTGCAGTACACCCGCGCCAAGGGGTTCGACAGCTTCGCGCCGGTCGGTCCGTTTCTCGTCAACGACGTCGACCCGGCCAACCTGTCGATTCGCACCTTCGTGAACGGTGAATTGCGGCAGGACAGCACTACGGCCGACATGATCTTCTCCGTTCCTCAGCTCATTGCTTTCGTCTCTTCGGTCATGACCCTTCGGCCGGGCGACATCATCAGCACCGGCACGCCGTCGGGCGTCGGACCGCTGCGTAGCGGCGACACCGTCGAGGTCGAGATCGAGGGCATTGGCCGCCTTCGTAACCAGGTCATTGCCCAGGCATAAGACGGCTTCACGAGGCGTCTATCTCAAGGTGGACGCTTCGCGAACGCTCGGGTAGAATCGCATCATGACGCCGCAACCTGCCGAGCGATTGCCTCTGCCGTTCGAAACCGGGGTACCCCGTCGCACCCGTATTCTCTTTCTGGTTTCGGCGCCCTTTCTGGTGGTCGTCGTTCTTGCGCCTCTGGTTGCGGTGCTGACGTTGGGGCCGCCGACACCCGTGGTTCTTGCCGTGACCCTGCTTCTCGGCTTGCCGGCCGTGGGGGCCGGCATCTGGCTGCTGCGACGGGTTCTACGGTCGCTGAGCGGTGTCGTGCGTGTGACCGAAGACGGCCTGCAGTATGAATGCACCGGAGAAATGCCTGTCTTTCTTCCGTGGAAAAGCGTCGCGAGCGTGCGCGAACGGCCGATATGGCAGCGCCTCGAGGTTGTAGGGCAGGGCGGCAACCCGGTGATTCACGTCGAATATCAGGTCGACGATTTCGAACGGTTACGCCGCGAAATTCTGGTGCAGACCCGGGAAAACACTCCGGTCGAACTTCCCCTTCACATTAAGGGAAGCAGTCATCTCGTGAACGTACTTTCGGTTATCGGTCTGGCCGCAGGTCTGGTGGCAGCCGGAATGACGTCGCCCGAATTTCTCATTATCGGATTCTTCCTGCTGCCGCTGTTCGCGCTGGAACTGTGGCGCATGTCGGTCGGCGTGACGGCCGATGAAGAAGCGGTTGAGGTGCGTTACCTGTTTCGCAAGCGTCGCCATGCCTGGCGCGACATCGACGATATCGTTTTCGACGACACCTTCAACAGAGGACAGCGTATTGCAAGGCTGGCCCTGGTTGTCGGGGGCAAACGTATTGCCCTGGGAGGCCTGCGCGGCAGCGCCACCGATAACTGGATGCGCCTGTACTCCGCCTGGCTTGTACAACGCGGCGAAGCCTCGAACCCAACCGGCGCCTGACGATTTTCAACACGAACGCGCCGTGCTCACCCCGCCTGCTTGGCCGCCTTGTGGGCCACGGCGAAGGCCGTGCTTTCATCGCCGTCGTACTCTTTGACGGCGTTGTTGAAAGCCTTCATGAACGCGCGCTTCTGGTGGGCGTTGTACTGGTCGGTCTGTTTTTCAGGCAGCTCGTCGATGCTGTTGTAAGGCATGGGTTGCTCCTTGGTTAAAGCTAGTTCGACGAGGCGACTCGAATCACCTCTCCTTCGACCCAGTATAGGCCATTCGGCTTGCCCGCGCGCGATGGAGCGGGCACGATGTTCTGATGTTCCCCGACAGCGCAGACAAGTGGAAGATACAGGTCGATACGGGCGGAACGTTCACCGATTGCATTGCATGGGATAGCCTGGGCAACGTTCACCGGGCCAAGGTCTTGAGCAGCAGCGCCCTGCGCGGCGAAGTGAGTGAACGATGTGACGGCGCCCGCCTTCGAGTCGTGCTTCCACATCCCGTTCCCGACCGATTCTTCGTCGCTTCCGAATTGCGGGTACTTGGTTCGGGGCTTGCCGGCGTGCGGGTGCTCGATTCGTCGGACGACGGTTGCGTGACTCTCGAACGTCCGGTTGTCGTGAAGCAGGGCGATTCGGTTGAGTTTCGCTTTGCCGAAGAGCCTCCGGTACTCGCGGCGCGGTTGGTTACCCGAACGCCGGCAGACAAGCCGCTTCCGCCCATGGCCCTGCGCTTGGCGACGACTCGCGGCACCAACGCGCTGCTCGAACGCAAGGGCACACGGGTGGCCTTCTTCGTTACAAGCGGATTCGGCGATCTCCTGCACATCGGCGACCAGACGCGGTCCGACCTGTTCGCCCTCGACATACGCAAACCAACGCCGCTGTGCGAAGCCGTGGTCGAGGTCGACGAGCGACTTTCGGCCGATGGTGGGGTACTTCGGCCTATCGAGCTCGAACAGGTACGACTCGAAGCGCAGCGATTGGTACAAGCCGGCATTCGCTCGGCGGCGGTGGCGCTTCTCCATGCGTACAGGAATCCGTTGCATGAACAGCAGGTGGCCGACGTGCTGCGCGAAAGTGGATTCACGCATGTGTCGGTATCGAGCGAGTTGGCGCCGCTCATTCGCATTCTGCCGCGTGCGCAGACGGCCGAGGCCGATGCTTACCTGGGACCGATCATCCACGAATATCTCCGGAAAATCGCCGAGGCGGCGGCGCCCGAGTCGATGCATGTCATGACGAGCGCGGGCGCCCTCATGCGTCCCGGTCAATACCACGCGAAGGACAGCCTGCTCAGCGGACCCGCCGGCGGTGTCGTGGGTGCTTCGGCAGCCGGCGTAAGTGCCGGTTATCATCGTCTCCTGACCTTCGACATGGGCGGAACGAGCACCGACGTAAGCCGCTACGACGACGGCGTGGCCCGGGTGTACGAACACCGCGTGGGCGATGCCCGACTGCTGGCGCCCGCTGTCGAAATCGAAACCGTGGCGGCAGGCGGCGGGTCGATTTGCAGGTTCGACGGCGAACGGCTGACCGTAGGACCCGAAAGCGCGGGGGCCGATCCGGGGCCGGCCTGCTACGGGGCGGGTGGCCCGCTCACGGTTACCGATGTGAACCTGCTGCTCGGCCGCCTCGATCCCGAGCGCTTCGGGATACCGGTCGACGTCGTGGCGGCGCACGAACGGTTTGAAGAACTGCTTACGTCCGTTCGCCGGCGCGACCCCGATGCCTCAGCCGAATCGATCCTGCTCGGGCTCATCGACATTGCCGATGAACACATGGCCGACGCCATTCGCGCGGTATCGCTGCGCCGGGGCTACGACCCGGCCGACTACGCGCTGGTAGCCTTCGGCGGCGCAGGTGGACAGCATGGCTGCGGCGTTGCCGAGCGCCTGGGTATCGGCACGGTCATCATTCCCCCCGATACGGGGCTGCTCAGCGCGGTCGGGCTTGGGCGTGCGTCCATCGAGCGCATCAGCCAGGCCCAGGTACTCGCTCTCCTGGCCGATATATGCGACGAACTGCCGCGGCGTTTCGACGAATTGGAAACACAGGCCCGCCGCGAAGTCGAGCAGGAAGGTATTCCGGCCGAGCGAATCGCGCTCGCGAGGCGGTTGGCTTTTCTCCGCCTGGCCGGACAGGAAGCGGCCATCGAGATAGAGTGGACGCCCGATAGCGACCCGGCCGCCGAGTTTCGCGATCGGTATGAAACGATTTACGGACACTTTCCCGAGGGACGCGCCATCGAGGTCGAATCGCTGCGCGTAGCGGCGCAAGCCAGGGTCGATCATCGTCGACACACGACCATGCTCGCCGAACAGCCGGGCGAAGCACTTCCCCCGCGCGTGAGCACCTGGGCTTCGGGCGAGCACAAGACCCCGGTACACCAACGCTCTCGGCTTTCGCCACAGGAACAGATTGGCGGACCGGCGCTGGTGAACGAAGCGCACAGCGTTACGGCGGTGGCGCCGGGGTGGCACCTTTCAGTGCACGAATCCGGCGCGCTCATTCTCAAACAGCAGGCGGCCGCGGTGGTTTCCGGCCAAAGCGCTTCTTCCCGCCCCGAAGCCGTCGAGCTTGAACTGTTTACCGCCCGCTTTCGCGCCATTGCCGGTGAAATGGGCGAGCAATTGCAGCGCACGTCCATATCGACCAGCGTCAAGGAACGGCGCGATTTCTCGTGCGCGCTGCTCGACGCCGACGGCTACATTATCGTCAACGCACCCCATATTCCCGTACACCTCGGCGCTATCGGCCTGTGCGTGCGCGAGGTGGCGGCAAGAACGGCCGTGAAGCCAGGCGATGTGCTGGTAACCAATCACCCGGCCTATGGCGGCTCGCACCTGCCCGATGTGACGGTCATTACGCCTGTCTTTCTGTCCGACTCCGACCGGGTGTTCGCCTGGCTGGCCAACCGTGCGCATCATGCCGAGATCGGGGGAACGCGTCCCGGTTCCATGCCGCCCGACGCCCGTTCGCTTGCCGAAGAAGGCGTCACGCTTCCCCCTGCGTATATCTTTGATGGGGGTACAAGCCGCTGGAACGAAATTCGTGCTCGGTTCGAGCAGGGACCCTTCCCCAGCCGGAATGTCGAAGAGAACCTGGCCGACCTGCAGGCCGCCGTATCGGCCAACCGGCTGGGCGAACGTCTTCTCTCGGCGCTGGTGGTCGAACACGGTGCCGACGTGGTGACGCGCTATATGGGGCGACTGCGCGCTTATGCCGCCGGCCGCATGCGCGCCGCCATTGGCCGACTGCCCGACGGCCGATATCATGCGGTCGAGAAACTCGATGACGGTTCGCCCATCGAAGTCGCCGTTCACATCGACGGCGAACGGGCCCACGTCGACTTTACCGGCAGTGCACCGGTGCATCGGGGTAATCTCAACGCCACCCGGGCCATCGTGCAGAGTGCCGTCATTTACGCATTCCGCACGCTGGTAAAGGAGCCGCTGCCGTTGAACGAAGGCTTGCTCGACCCGGTTACCATGACCCTTCCGCCCGGCATGCTGAATCCATCTTATGGGGAAGCACCGGAGTCTGCCCCTGCTGTGGTGGGCGGCAACACCGAGACGAGCCAACGCGTCGTCGACACAGTGTTCAAAGCGCTGGGCATTGTCGCCTGCAGCCAGGGCACCATGAACAACCTGCTGTTCGGCAACGACCGCTTCGGCTATTACGAAACGATCTGCGGCGGCGCCGGCGCGGGCGACGGCTTTGACGGGGCCGATGCGGTGCATACGCACATGACGAACACCCGGCTGACCGATCCCGAACTGCTCGAATTCCGGTATCCGGTGCGACTCGAGCGCTTCGCTGTTCGAAAGAATTCGGGGGGAAGCGGCCGGTGGAAAGGCGGCGACGGCATTGTGCGTGAACTTACGTTCCTTGCGCCCGTATCGCTGTCCATACTGAGCCAGCACAGGGTGGAACAGCCCTACGGGCTGCAGGGCGGCGAACCCGGCCGAAGGGGGAGGCAGGTCGTGGTTCGTGCAGACGGATGCGAAGAGGAGCTTGGTTCTATTGTTGCCTGCGAGATGGAAGTAGGCGACCGGCTGATACTGAAAACGCCGGGCGGTGGAGGATACGGTACGCGCACGGCGTGAACGGGGGGAAAGCTCACAGGAGGCCGCAGGGCACGCAGAGAGTGCTCGGTAGCGTTCAGGTTTCTGCTTTTCCTTCGATTTTTTTTTGCGTTTTCAAAAACAAGAAAAAAGGGGGCGTGCTTGCCCCCTGGTTTCAAGCAGATGCCCTCTGCGGGCTCTGCGCTCTCCTGTTAAACGCTCTTCACGAACAAAAGTGCGCGAAGCGCGACCGAATCGTCAACAATACGGACACGACGGAATGCCCGGGTTGTCGCTCTGCCACTGGCGATAGATCTGGCAGTTCGCTTCAGCCGCGTTGGCGTCGTTGGCGTTGCAGAGATAGTTCCACGCGGCCTTGCAGAAGGAGTCGACCTGAATGTCGAATTCGGGGCCGGCATACGAAGCCGTGCATTTTCCGCTACCGCTTGAGCCGCCGCCGACGCTCCCGCCGCCGCCGCCGCCGCCGTTGCCGAAATAGCCGCCGGGCGAGGGCTGGCTGCCGTCGGCCGTCGCGTAGAAGTACGAGTATGGCGAGGGAACGTCGTACCCGATGTCGGCGCAGGATACATCGGGATGAAAGTGAGCTGCGTCGTACACATCGGCGGTGATGTCGCACGAATCTTCGGGTTCGTCATAGCAGCCGTACACCGAGCTCGAGCTGTACTGGCTGTAGAATTCGCAGGCGCCGTCCAGAAACATGCCGCAGCTGGAAAGAAACAGGCTGAGCACCAGTGCGAGTAACAAGAGAGGGTTGAAGCGGGCCATCGTACACCTTCCTGGGGTAAGCGCTTAATGATAGCAGGCTGCTTTGGAATTGCAACGCCGAAAATCATAGGGCTGGCCCGGGCCTTACCCGGTGCTTCCGTGTTGAAAGAGAAAGCGCGCCATCGATGTCGATGACGCGCTTCGTGCTTACATAGGGGCCGTGTCGTTCTTCAGAAGCCGACCACGCTCACGGGAGACGGCTCGGTCAGGTCCTTGCCGGTCGCCTGGAGACGATAGTTATATCCCCAACATTTCGTCTCGCCTGCAGTCGTGAGGGCGCAGGTGTGATAATTGCCTGCCGACAGCTTTGCGCCCGTTGACAGGCCGATCACTTCGGCGAAAGCGGTCGGTCCGGGATAAAAGTCACCCAGAAGGCCGTTGCCCAGTTGCCCCATGTAGTTCCAGCCCCAACACGTAACGGCGCCATCGACGGAGAGGGCGCAGGTGTGGTTCCTGCCTGCGGCGATAGCGGTTACGTCGGCAGAGAGTCCGACGACTGCCGTGGGCGTGCTGACATTGCCTCCGGTGCTGCCGTTACCGATCTGCCCGAATTGGTTGGAACCCCAGCAGACCGCCCCCCCGTCGGTCAGAACGGCGCAGAAATGGCTCAGGGCTACGCTGATGTCGGTGACGCCTGCAGGAAGTCCGAGAACATCGCTGGGGGTCGTTCCCTTGTTGTAACCCCAACATTTGACATTGCCGGTACTCATGATTGCACAGGTTACGCCCGGGCCCGCGTCGATGGCAACAACGCCCGCAGACAGTCCGGTAACATCGGTAGGCGTAAGCACGTTGCCTCCGGTGGTTCCGTTTCCGATCTCGCCGTAATCATTACGACCCCAGCACTTTACGCCTCCGAGGTCGGTAAGCGCACAGGTATGGTCCGAGCCGGCGCTGATGGCGACGATGTCGGATGAAAGTCCTCCGACGAGGTTGGGTGCCGCCACCCGATTTCCGGTGGCGCCGTTACCGATCTGGCCGTAGGTGTTTCGGCCCCAGCAGTACACTTCGCCGGCATCGGAGAGGGCGCAGGTGTGCTCTGCCCCCGATATTACCGAGGTCACGCCTGAAGGCAGACCGCTTACGGTGCCGGGCGGAAGGGTATATTCGCCTACCAATCCGTGGCCGAGTTGCGCATAGTTGTTTCGACCCCAGCATTTGACGGTACCATCGCCTTCAACAGCGCAACTGTGCTCCATACCGGTCGCCACCGAAATGCCGCCGGGCGCCGTTCCTTCGACCGGCTTTGCTGTGGTTGCATACGTTGCGCTATCGTCGTTGCCGACCTCACCCCAGGAGTTTCTTCCCCAGCAACTTACTCTTCCGTTGTCTTTCAGTGCGCAGGTGGTGTAAGGGCCGGCGCTCAAGGATACGATTCGGGAACCGAGGCCTGTGGCGTCGGTGGGTAACCCTTAGTTTCCGCCCTTGCTTCCCAACCCCAATTGCGATTGGCGGTTGTCGCCCCAACACTTGACCGACTCCGATGACGTCAGCACGCAAGAGTGGTGATTTCCCGCTTCGACGTTTACGAAGTCGCCTGATGGCCCACTGACATAATCGGGGTAACCGATGGCTGCGCCCGTCACAATGTGTCCGTGTTGATTGTAGGAATTACCGCCCCAGCAGAGTGAATGGCCGTCTTCGGTAACGGCACAGGTATGCAGATAGCCCGGCGCAATGGAAACAATGATGCTGTCGTCGACCCCGACGACATCCGTCGGAGTCAGTGCGTAGTCGTCGATATTACCTCTGCCGAGCTGTCCGCTACTGTTTATTCCCCAGCATTTCGCCGCGCCTGTCGTCATAATGGCGCAGGTGTGGTAGTAACCGGCTTTGACTGCTTTGACGCCCGAACCCAAGTCGATTACGTCGTTGGGAACGAGCGTGGTGGTGCGGTTTCCGTTGCCGAGCTGGCCAAGGTGGTTCAAACCCCAGCACTTGAGCCCGCCGGCCGAGGAAAGGGCACAGGTATGAAAACCGCCGGCAGAAATAGCGACCACGTCTGGGGTGAGTCCGCTTACCTGTACAGGTAAATCGGGAGCAGCGCTGTTATCGGCGCCGAGTTGAGAAGTCGAGTTGTCGCCCCAGCAGAACACGCCGCCGGTGCTTGTAAGAGCGCATGTGTGTTCTACGCCGGCGCTGATCGAGACAATGTCGGTCGGCAGGCCACGAACGTCGACCGGCACCAGAGAGGCCCTTGGTCCTTCCCATGGAATCGTGAGTTGGTAGTACTCGTTGGTTCCCCAGCATTTGACGACCCCTTCCGATGTCAGCAGGCAAGCGTGACGCCCGCCGGCCGCGACTTCGACGGCTTTCTCGAATATGATCTCAACTTCGGCAAAGGTAGTGGCAGCCTCGGCGAAACCGTCGCTGGTCGTGACCTCGACTTTCCACTTCTCGGCAAAGGCATAGTCGGCGGCGGGCACGAAGGTGGCGTCTGCGGCATAGGCTTGCGGCACGCCGTCTTTGAACCAGGTGTAGGTGTGGGTGACGGAGTCGCCGTCGGGGTCGGTGGTTTCCGGCTTGACCCAGATGCCCGGGCTATTCTTCAGACGCTCGGGCTCGATGACGGCGACAGGTGTAGCCGGGGGGCTGTTCTGAATGGTAACGGCGGCCGATAGTACCGGCGTACCTGCCGCCGTGCCGTCGTGGGGCGTGACTTCGACGCGAACCGCCTGGCCCTTCGATAAGTAGGCGCCGGAAAGACTTGCGCCGACCTGGCCTTCGACTTCGATGCCGCCCACCAGCCAGCGGTAGGTGAAGGTAATGTCGTCGCCGTCGAGATCAGCGGATGCGCCGAGCAATACCGAGATGGTGTCGCCCTTATAGTAGGGGCCGGCGCCGAGTTCGGCGCTTGCCAACGTGGGCGGCGTGTTTTCGATGGTGATGACGTTCGACCAGACCGGTGTTCCGGTGGCGTGCATGTCGCGCGGCGTGACCTCGGCGGCTACGGTCTGACCGGCGGCAAAGAATTCGCCGT
Source organism: bacterium (assembly GCA_041687475.1). Classification (GTDB taxonomy): domain Bacteria; phylum J088; class JAWLBW01; order JAWLBW01; family JAWLBW01; genus JAWLBW01. The sequence continues at coordinate 5,765 of JAWLBW010000015.1, read as the reverse complement.
CAAGGCTGTCGCCTGTCTGGCCGTCGACCACCAGGCCGTCGACGAACCAGCGGTACTCGATCACCGTTGCGTCGCCTTCTTCGTCGGTTACGGCACCGGCGACGACGGTGACGGCGTCATCGGTGAAGTACGGACCGGCGGCAATGGATGCGCCGGCAAGCACGGGCGGTGTGTTCAGAATGTCGATGCGAGGCGACCAGACGGCCGTGCCGGTATCGATACCGTCGTCGGCCGTGACCAGAGCCGCGACCGTTACGCCAGTGGCGAAGTGCAGGCTGCCGTCGATGGTGTCGCCGCTCACGCCGCCGACGACAAGCCCGTCGACGTACCAGGCATACCGGTAGCCTTCAGAATCGCCGTCTTCGTCATTCCACCCGAAGGAAAGTGCCGTGATGACGCTTGCTCTGTAGAAGGGACCGCTGCCCAGGCTCACCGATGCGAAGGTGGGCGGCGTGTTGGCGATGGTGACGATGTTCGAGTCGACGGGCAGGCCCTCTTCTTCGCCGTCGAAAGCAACGACCTGCACGTACACTTCGTCGCCTCTTTCGAAGGCCGTGCCGGCGAGCAGGGCCGTCGTCTCACCGACCACCGGCACTCCGTTTACATACCATTGGTAGGTGTAGGTAAGCGAGTCGTTGTCGGCGTCGTCGGCGTCGAGGGAGGCTACCGTGATCGAATCGTTGGAGCGGTATGGGCCGCTGCCGATGTCGACGGTATTCAGCACCGGCGCCGAGTTCAGAATGGTGACTGCGTTGGACAGCACCGGCGCACCGGCCCCTGCGCCATCGGAGGGGGTAACTTCGGCGTGAACCGTCTGGTCCTTGGCGAAGTGGGCGCCGCTCAAGGTATCCGAGGTCTGCCCGACTACCTCCATACCGTCGACGAACCAGCGGTAGGCCAGGGTTACCGGGTCGCCGTCGGCATCGGTCACGGCGCCCAGGGTTACGGTAATCGAACCGTCGGTACGAACGGGACGCCGGCCGATGTCGGCCGAGGCCACGACCGGCAGCGAATTTTCGATGACGATTTCGTTGCTCAGCACCGGGTCGCCCGCAGCCTCGTTGTCATGGGGCGTGACTTCGGCACGAACGGTCTGGCTTTTCGCAAAGTGGGCGCCGGTCAGGCTCGCACCGGTCTGACCGTCGACGATGCTGCCGTCGACGAACCAGCGATAGGTATAAGTGACATCGTCTTCGTCTTCGTCGGATGCGACGCCCGGTGAAACGGAAATCGTATCGTCGGTATGGTAGGGACCGGTGCCGATGTCGGCCGAGGCCAGCAGGGGCACCGAATTGACGACCGTGATTTCATTCGATAGCACGGGACTGCCGGCAGCTTCGCCGTCGTGGGGCGTGACTTCGGCGCGAACGGTCTGCCCCTTGGTGAAGTGGGCGCCGCTCAGGGTCGCCGAGGTCTGGCCGGCAACCGGTTCACCGTTGACCAGCCAGCGCCAGGTGAAGGAAACGGCGTCGCCGTCGTCATCGTCGGCTGTGCCTGGCGTTACCGTTATGTCGTCGCCGGTGTAGTAAGGGCCGGAGCCTATGTCGGCTGAAGCCAGTACGGGCAGGGCATTCTGAACGGTAATCTCGTTGGAGAGCACCGCCACGCCGGCGGCTTCGCCATCGTGGGGCGTGACTTCGGCCTGTACGATCTGGCCCTTGTCGAAGAAGGTTCCGCTCAGGGAGGTCGAGGTCTGGCCCACAACCGGTTCGCCGTCGACCAGCCAGCGATACGACAGACTCACCGTGTCGCTGTCGGCATCGCTGACGGTACCGAGCGTCATGGCGATGGTGTCACCCGTGAACCAGGGGCCGACGCCGATGTCGGCCGCAGCAACGAGGGGAAGCGAATTCAGAATGGTGACTTCGTTGGTCGACACCGGTTCGCCTGCTACCTCGTCGTCGTGCGGGGTAACCTCGACGCGCACGGTCTGTCCTTTGCCGAAGTGCGCGGACGCAAGCGTATCCGTCGTCTGTCCCGCCACTTCAACGTCGTTTACGAACCAGCGATAGGTGAAGGTGAGCGGGTCGTTGTCGGCATCGACAGTGGGCCCCAGCGTGGGCGACATGGGGCTGTCGGTAAAGTAGGGTTCGTCGGCAAGCGCGGCAGAAAACAGCGCCGGCTGCGTGTTCTCAATGACCACGGCATCGGTGAAGACCCGTTCGCCGGCGCCCTCGTCGTCGTGCGGCGTAATTTCGGCGCGCACGCTCTGTCCCTTGGCAAAGTGAACGCCCGAGAGGGCGGCCGAGGTTTCGCCGGCCACAATGGCGCCGTTCACGAACCAACGATAGGTAAAGGTGATCGTGTCGCCATCGGCGTCGGTGGCGTCGCCGAGTGAAACGGCAATGACGTCGTCGGTGAAGTACGGGTCGGTGCCCAGATCGGCCGACGGCAGAACCGGCAGGGAGTTCTGAATGGTTACCACGTTGGACGGAACCGGTTCGCCGGCGCCCTGGTCATCGTGTGGCGTCGCTTCGGCGCGTACGGCCTGGCCCTTGCTGAAATAGGCGGCGTTGAGGGTTGCCGAGGTCTGACCGTCGACGACGGCGCCGTTTACGAACCAGCGCCAGGTAAAGGTAATATCGTCGCCGTCTGCATCGCTCGCTGCGCCCGGTGTTGCCGTGAGGGTGTCGCCGGTAAAATACAACACGGTGCCGAGATCGACCGCAGTCAGTGCAGGAAGAGCGTTCTGAATGGTCGTTTCGTTCGAGAGCGCCGGAGCTCCGGCGCCTTCGTCGTCGTGGGGCGTGACTTCGGCCTGCACCGATTGCCCTTTCGCGAAGTGGGTACCGCTCAGGGTAGCCGCGGTTTCGCCGTCGACGACTACGCCGTCGACCAACCAGCGATAGGTGAAGGTGAGCGGGTCGTTGTCGGCGTCGTCGGCGGTTCCCGGCGTCACGGTAATGACGTTGTCGGTGAAGTACGGTCCGCTGCCGATGTCGGCCGAGGCCAGCACGGGTAGCGAGTTGGCGACCGTGATTTCATTTGACAGCACGGGGCTGCCGGCGGCCTGGTCATCATGAGGTGTTACTTCGGCGCGTACGGTCTGCCCCTTCGAGAAGTGGTCGCCCGACAGGGTGGCTGCGGTCTGGCCATCGACGACCGTGCCGTTTACGAACCAGCGGTACGTGAAGGAAACGTCGTCGCCGTCGGCGTCGGAAGACGCGCCGGGGGTGGCGGTGATGAGGCTGTCGGTGTAGTACGGTCCGCTGCCGATGGTCGCCGCGGTGAGAACGGGAAGCGAGTTGGCGACGGTAATCGGTGCAGACGAAACGCTCGTTACGCCGCCCATGCCGTCGTCGAGGGTCACGGTCACGATTACCGTATCGCCCTTTGCGTAGGCCGAGGGGGCCAGCAGGGTGCCGGTCTGTTCGGGCACTACCACGCCGTTGACGGACCACATATAGCTGACGGTAATATCGTCGCCATCGAGATCGTCGGAGGCGAGCTGCGCCGTTACACCGGTGTCCTTCGAGGGGGTGGGCGCGGTGAATACCAATTCGGTTACCGCGGGTGCCGTGTTGCCGATGACGACGGGGGCGCTGGTAACGACTGTTTCGTTCATGCCGTCGGAGACCGTGACGGCGACCGTGATTTCGTCGCCGCGTACGTAGACACCCGGGGCTAAGGTATCGTCGGTGGCGCCGTCGACGGCGATGCCGTTGACATACCACTGGTAGGCGGCGGTCAGCTCATCGCCGTCTGCATCGACGAGTTCGACCGAAATGCCGATGGCATCGCCCGCGCCGACCGAGTCGAGGTCGAATGAAATCGCCGGCGGCCGGGGCGGGGCGTTTTCGATCTGCACGGTCTGGGTCGATACCGGTTCGCCGTCTTCCCGACCGTCGTTGGGGGTTACCGTGCAGCCGACGCGATCGCCGCGTTGGAACGCAGTGCGCGCCAGTGTGGCCGTCGTCGCTTCGGCGTAGGGAGCATCATTGACGGTCCACTCATAGCGGAAGGTAACCGGGTCGCCGTCGGCGTCGGTGGCTTCGCCCAGCTCGACTGTCAAATCGTGGTCGGCATTGAAGGGACCCTCGCCCAATGTTGCCGATGTCAACATCGGAGGTTCGTTGCTTCGTAGCACCACCAGTTCGAGGGCGTTGCTCGTTTGCCCGCCGACACGAAGCGTGACCGGAACCTTCGCGGGCGAAAGCTCGGGCACGACGAAGGTGGCCGAGGTGGTCGACCACTGGCTCGAAGCTGCTTCGACATCTCCCACCAGCACGACGCCCGGCTCTTTTCCGAGGTTCCGGCCGGTAACCGTTACCTCGGCACCCGGAGACGCTTCTTCGGGCGAAAGGCGCAGCAGCTCGGGCTTGGCTGCGATATCGGCGCCGTCGTCGGCGCAGGCGGTAAGAAAAATGACACTCAGAGCGGTAAGGAACAGACGGCGCATGGTACTCCCCCGGAAGTGGGCCGGGCACGGCAGACGAACGCCCGGCAAGCCCTTAAGTATACGCCTAAGTGATAGGAGCTGTCGACTCGGGAGAGAATTCGTGATTATCGCCAGGAGTGTGTCTGGTGACGCGGGAAGAAACAGGGGGATGGCGTCTTCAGCTTGCCTGAGGAAGGAGAACGCGGTGAGTCAGTCTGACTGGGGGAAAGGCGTTTGGAGAGAAGTGATCAGCGACCCAGCAACCGCGCGAGCATTCCCTCGTACACCCGCGTCAGCAAATCGAGTTCGTCAACGCCGACGCATTCGTCGATCTGGTGGATGGTGGCGTTGCAGGGTCCGAGTTCGATAACCTGGGCGCCCGTGGGGGCGATGAAGCGGCCGTCGCTGGTTCCCCCGCCCGTCGAGAGAACGGGATCGACGCCGGCAATTTCTCGCAGCGAAGCCTGTACGCTTTCGACCAGCGGACCACCGGGGGTGAGGAAGGGTTGACCGTGCAGCGTCCACTGGACCTCGTTGGAAAGTCCGTGGCGGTGCAGGATCTCTTCGACCCGATTGCGTAGTTCTTCTTCGGAAGAAGCGGTCGAGAAGCGGAAATTGAACAGGGCGTGCAGTTCGCCGGGAATGACGTTCGAGGCGCCCGCGCCGGCCTGCAGGTCGACCACCTGAAAGCTGGTCGGCGGAAAAAACTCGTTGCCCTCATCCCATTGGGTCGCCGCCAGTTCGGCCAGGGCCGGAGCGAAGCGGTGAATGGGGTTGTCTGCAAGGTGAGGATAGGCGACATGGCCCTGCTTTCCCCGTATGATGAGCCGACCGGTAAGCGAACCGCGCCGTCCGGGACGCACGATATCGCCGAGCCGCTGATCACTGGAAGGTTCGCCGACCAGACACCAGTCGATCTTTTCTCGCCGTGCTTCGAGTACTTCGATGACGCGGCGGGTGCCGTCGACCGAGGGGCCTTCTTCATCGCTGGTGAGTAGGAAGGCGATGCTTCCCCCATGGTGGGGATGGGCCTTGACGAAGTGTTCGACGGCTACAACCATGGCCGCCAGGCCGCCCTTCATGTCGGCGGCGCCGCGGCCGTACAGTTTGCCGTCGCGAATTTCCGGCGTGAACGGATCGGAGCTCCACCGATCGAGCGGACCGGTGGGTACCACGTCGGTGTGACCGGCAAAGCAGAAGAGGGGGGCCGCGTCGCCACGTCGCGCCCAGAGATTGTCGACTTCGCCGAAGCGCAAGCGTTCCAACCGGAAGCCGACGGCCTCGAGCCGACCACCGATCAGTTCCTGACAACCGGCATCGTCGGGCGTGACGGAGCGCCGGGTAATGAGCTCACGTGCAAGATCGAGCGTCTCTGACATCGCGTTTC
>JAWLBW010000014.1:0-31130 GCA_041687475.1 bacterium | reverse complement strand
GCAATGTGGCCAATCCCGAAGATATGGCGTGGTGGGGCGGTTGGCCGACCAAGCTGATTGAAGGCATGCTTTATTCGGGCAACCTTCCGCTCAGCAATCTTGTGCTGCCCGGCTCGAACGCCCGCGGCTATATGATGCACAGCCGTTATGTCGACGTGCTCAAAGCCACGCAACCCGAGCGGGAAAGCCGGGTCTGGTTTCTGCCGGCCCGTGATCCGTTCTTCGGGCACATGCCGCACTTCCTGTTTCGCATCGCGACGGAAGCGCAGCAGACGAAAATCTTCGGCGAGTCTTCGATGCCTCGCGCCGTGGCCGTCGAGCGCGGCAAGGTGGTGGCCGTCTGGTCGTTTCGCGACAACGACATCACGTTCACGCCGGTCACCCGCATGGACCCCAATCTACGCAAGCGCATCGAAGCGGGCGCACGGCAAACCGCCGAGTGGCTGCGCTCTCGCAACGAAGAATAGCGGAATCGAAAGGAAACGCGGAACTCGGAACTGACCAGAAACGCAGAACTCGGAACGCGGAACGCGGAAAAAGAAGGCAACGGGGAAACGACTGCTTTCACGGAAGCCCTGATCCCGAATCTGCGATCTGGGATCTGCGATCTCGCCTAGTACCGCACAGCCGTTATCGGTTCGGTCGTCATCATGCCGCTGTCGAGCAGGCCGTCGACGATCTGCCTGGCCTCGTCGATGCGGGGGGCCGTGTCGATAAGCTCGATGACAATGGGCAGGTTGCCCGAAAGCCGAAGAACCTTGGCGGTGTGAAGGGTGTTGCCCGATCCGAAGCCGGCAATGGCCTGCAGCACGGTGGCGCCGGCGAGCCCCGCCTGATGAAAGCGTTTGAGCAGCTCTTCGTACAGGGCGTGTTGCCGGTAACGGTCGCCTTCGGCAAGGTAAATTCGCAGCCGTACGGCGTCGGGAACTGGTTCTCCCCGCATGGGTCACTCCTCAGACTCAGGTGAATAGCGCACGCCCGGCAACGATACCGAGCCACGTGAGCACCAGCCCGGCAGTCACGCTGCCGGCGAGATTGCCGAATGCATACAGCCATTCGCCTTCTTCGACCAGGCGAAGGCTTTCGAGCATGAACGTCGAAAACGTCGTGAAGCCGCCGAGAAAGCCGACACCAACGAGCAGCCGCATCTGGGGCGTTACCCAACCGGGCCGCACCAGCTCCATGAGCAGGCCGAGCGCTAAGCCGCCGAGCAGGTTGACGGCCAGCGTGCCCCAGGGAAAGAAGGACGCCCCGGCCGCGCGCTGCACCGCGCCGGCCAGAAGCCAGCGGCCGACCGCACCGAAGAAACCGCCCGTACCGACCAGCAACAGCTGCATGAACATGGGTGTCATTATGCCTGAGCCCTTGGCATGCGTCGAATGAGCCGCCATCGGGTTACCGGAGGCTTTGAAAAACTGGTCGTCCTTCTGTACGCTTTCCCTTTCGGTACCTGTTTCTCCTTTCCGTTTTCTGCTTGAGGATAAGATGCCCTACCAACTCGTGCGCCTCGAACTCGGTCGAATCACCAGGCTTACCTTCAGCGATCCGGGCAAGGCCAATGTCATGAGTCCCGACATGGCCCCTGAATTCGCCGCCGCCGTGCAGGAGATCAAGGCCCACGCCGAAACCCGCGTGGTCATTCTCACCGGCGAGGGCAAGGCGTTTTCGGGCGGCGGCCATCTCGGCATGATTGAAGAGCTGGGCCGGCATTCGTGGTCGCGAAACCGTGAGTACATGCTCGACTTCTACAAGAAGTACATGTCGCTGCTCGAGCTTGACGTGCCGGTCGTGGCCGCCATCAACGGAGCCGCGGTGGGCGCCGGTCTTCTCGTGGCCATGACCGCCGACCTGCGCGTCGCGGCAGACGACGCGAAGATGGGTGTGAACTTCGTCAAGCTGGGCCTGCATCCCGGCCTCGGGGGCACCTTTACGCTGCCCTTCCTGCTCGGTTACGCGCGCGCGGCCGAGTTGTTGTACACGGGCAAGCTGATTACCGGCGCCGAAGCCGCAGCGATGGGGCTGGTGAACAAGGCGGTTCCCCGCGACGAAGTGTCGGCGGCGGCCGAAGCGCTTGCGGGCGAGATAGCCGCCAACGCCCCGCTCACGATGCGGGCGCTCAAGCGCAACCTCCGTTCCCGCCTGTTCCGCGAGCTTCAGCTGGTTCTCGACGACGAATCGGCGGCGCAGGCAGCGGCGGGCGCCGAGCTGGAAGAAGGCATCAAGGCCGCCAAGGAGCGCCGCCCGGCCGAATTCTGAGACGTGCAGACCGGGTGCTCCGATGACATACTTTCACATCGAGTCGCCGGTGGGCGCAGGGCGCCACGGACGACGAGATGGGCACGATAAGCCACGCTTAACGAAGAACACCGGGATGAACGTGTTTAGACCGCTTAACACTTGTGCCCGTGCTCGATGTGCGCCTCTCAGAGCCTGTGCTGAGCGAAGGCGAAGTATCGGCCTCGCCCTGCTCGGCGACGCGACTCGAGGCGGAACCTTCTTCCTGGTGCGAAAATGGGTTTGAAGGGGTGCGGGCGTGATCCTCGACCTATCGGGCGAGACGAGGACTCGCCCACGTGCTCTCGATGAGAACCGGTCGTGCGGAATCTGCTCGATTGTTGCGGGTCACATGGCCTGGTGGCCGACGTCTTCGATGATGACGATGCTCACCGCGCTACCGGCCGCACTTTCGCGGCAGGCGTCGCCCAGTTTGTCGCGAATGGCCGCCAGGTTGTCGTAATCGTGCCGAAGTCTGTCGCGGAACTCGCGGCTGTACTCGGCGTGATCGATCTCTTGCAGCATGCCTTTGACGTCGCGGTTGAGCAGCCTTTCGAGCAGTTGTGCCTGCTCAAGCGTTAATGTCAATTTGACGGATTTCATCGTCCTGCCTCCCACCTCATCACTCTAGGCGAGAATGCGGTAGAACGACGAGGTCCGGCGCCCTGGAAGTCGCAGCCGTATGAAAAATTTGTTTCTGATACGCCACGCCGAGGCCGAACCATCTGGAGCCCGCCCGTCCGATCACGACCGCACCCTCAGTCCCACGGGTCGCCTTGAAGCCGAACGAATGGGCAATCGCCTTGCCGCGGTTTCACCCGATTACCTGATCACAAGCACGGCGGTGCGGGCGCGCGAAACGGCCGAAATCATTGCCGCTGCCGTCCACTTTCCATCGGGGCGCATTGTTGTCGACGGCAGGCTTTACCTGGCCGAACCCCGGATGATACTGGATGCGGTGCGGGCGCTCGGCGATGTCGACACCGTCATGCTTTTCGCGCACAACCCCGGCCTCAGCGAGCTGGCCGGCAGGTTGCATGTACTGCGCGCCGGACTGCCCACGTGCGGCGTGGCGGCTTTCGAGGCGCAGGTCGACAGCTGGGCCGACTTCGGTCCGGCCACGGCACGGTTCGTCGGGTTGTACACGCCCGCCGATTGATACCGGGCACCTCCGCTCCCCGGAATCGCCTACCCTGCAGCCCGTGGAAAGAAACGGGCTTCTCGATTGCGAAACGCCGAGCAGGTTCTTACGTAAACGAAATGGTATCGGCCGGCAATGCGACGAGAGCGGCCGGCTGCCGGCGATGACGCCAGGCGCGCAGGGTCAGCCACAGCTTTCGCGGCAGGGTGGTGTGCGCCCGCCGGTTGAACACGTCGTAACCGTTGGCGCGCACCGAGGTGTGAATGTCGCGGTAGAGCACGGCGGCCAGGCCGACCGGAAAGCGGGCGAACGTCGGTAACAGCGGTACGCCTTCAAGCCCGCTGCGGTAGTGATGGTCGGCCGTCTGCATGGCGTGTTCCAGTACCGGGACAAGCACTGCCGGGGCATCGGGCGTCTGCAGAACCGACGGAGAAACGCCGTAGCGATCGAGCCATTCGAGGGGAAGGTAAATTCTGCCCCGGTTCCGGTCTTCGCCTACATCGCGAACGATATTGGTCAGCTGCATGGCCACGCCCAGCGCTTCGGCCCGGGCCAGGGCCCCGGCGTCGTCGACCCGCCAGATGCGGCTCAGCATGAGACCGACCGTCGAAGCCACCCGGTAGCAGTAGGTGCGCAGGTCGGCGAAGGTCGCAGGCTGACTGTGGCGCAGGTCGCTGCGAAAGCCCTCGAACATTTCATGCACGTACCGCAGGGGTATCGCGTAGCGGGCGAAAAGCTCGACCGCCGGCAGCAGGTCACGGCCCGTTTCGACTGCGCGGGCGAAGCCTTCCTCGAGTCTGTCGAGGGCGTAAAGCCGTTCATCGACCGGCAGATCGGCGTCGGCAATGTCGTCGGCCAACCGGCAGAAGGAATACAGCACCGCGATTTCTCCGCGAACGTCGCGCGGAAACAGGCGCGTCGCGAAGGCGAAGGTGCGTCCGGCCCGGCGCAGAACCTGCGGAGCCGGCACATTCCACCAAGGGCTCGTTCGCACCGCAGGCAACAGGGCAAGGGCATCGCCGTCCCAAGCCGCAACCGCATGGGTCTCTGCCCCTTGGAAAGCGACCCAAGGCATGTTTTCGTCGACCGTCCGAGGTCTATCTTCGGTGGCGCGCCCTTCCCAATCTTCGATTCCGACGCCGTTACCCGGCATGTTTGATTCCCCTTCCCCCAGAATTGCGTGGGCCGTGCTAGCAGAGCGAGGTCAGGCCGCCACCAGCGGCCCGGCCTCAGTGGACTTTCCCTTTTCCACCAAGAGCTCGGGCCTGTCTTCGACCAGGCGCGCGGCCGCCAGTTTGCCCGAAATCAGCACCATGGGAATGCCGTTGCCCGGTGTGGTGCTGGCGCCGGCGAAGTACAGGTTGCCGATGTCTTCGCTCCGGTTCTTCGGACGGAAGAAGGCCGATTGCATGAAGTTGTGCGAGAGCCCGAAGGCCGCGCCCTGGTGCAGGAAGTAGTCGTTCTCCCAGGTTTCGGGGGTATATTCCTGTTCCCAGACGATGTGGGGCTCGAGATCGAACCCCTTCTCGCGCAACCGGCGGAAGACCTCGGCCCGGAGTTTGGGCGCCTCGACCTTCCAGTCGATTTCCGCGCCCTGATGCGGAACCGGAACGAGCACGTACACGGCGTCGTGGCCGGGAGGGGCGAGCGAGGCGTCGGTGCGGTTGGGAATGTTCACGTAAAAGGCGATGTCCTGCGGAATGCGTCCCCGGTGGAAGATGTCGTCCAACGCGCCGCGATAGTCTTCGCCGAAGAAGACGTTGTGGTGCAGCAGCTTGTCGTATTGTTTATTGACGCCCAGGTAAAGCATGTAGGTCGATGAGGAGTTCTGCAGCTTGCCGATGCGTTCGTTGTTCCAATGGGGCCGGTCGGCTTCGCCGACGAGGTTGCGGTAAACGTACGGGAGGTCGGCGTTGGCGACGACCGCGCCGGCTTCGAAGCGGGTGCCGTCTTTCAGGAGAAGCGTCTTCGCTTGGCCATCGGACACTTCGATGCGCTCGACCCCTTTTTCGTAGTGGATGCGTACGCCCAGCTCGAGGGCCAGCTTTTCCAGCGCGCGGGGCACCGCGTGCAGGCCACCCATGGGAAACCAGATGCCTTCGCCGCTTTCCATGTAGGTGACGACGGAGTAGACGCTGGGCGCCTCGAACGGGCTGATACCCAGGTACATGGACTGGAACGAAAACATCATACGCAGGCGTTCGTCGCTGAAGTGCCGGCTGACGCGCGAATAAAGCCGCTGCAGCATGCGGTAGCGGGTAAGCACCTGCAGGCTGCGCAGGTTGATGAAATCGCCGATGGAATCGAAATTACGGTCGACGAAGCGCGAAACCGTTTCGCGATAGAGGGCCGAAAGGTACTGGAAGAAGCTGAAGTAGTTTTCGGCTTCGACTTCGCCGATCTTCTCCTTGATTTCGCGCAGCATGGTCGGCAGGTTTACCGAGCTGTCGAATTCGGTGCCGTCGGCGAAGAAGACGCGGTAGCTGGGATCGATGAGGCGCACGTCGAGATAGTCTTCAAGCCGCCTGCCGGTGCTCTGGAAAAGGTCGCGCAAGGGGTCGAGCATGAGCAGCAGCGTGGGGCCGGTGTCGAAAACATGCCCCTGCGGCGAGCGTAGTTGCGAGGCTCGCCCGCCGGGTTGGTTCCTGGCTTCGAACACGTCTACTTCGGCTCCGGCGGCGCGGAGGCGGATGGCGGCACTCAGCCCGCCGAGGCCCGCGCCGATGACGGCGACACCGGGTTGATTCCTGGTCATCGATATTCTCCTCTCAGGCATGGAGCCGCGTCTCTTCGACGAGCTGCCGGTAATTGTGTTGCCAGGCACCGCGTGCCTGTCGCTGGAAATCATGAACCATCTCGGCAAAAGGCGCGTACTTCCGGCCGAGTAGAATCGCGGCTTCCTTCAGCCAGTCTTCGCATTCGGCTTCGAAGTGAGCCAGCGCCCGTTCCATCGAACCGTCGGCGAACAGGGTACGGACCGCTTCCGAAACATCGCCTGCTGCATCGAGGCTGCCCGAGTGAAAGAACAGCGGCAGGGTATGTTTGCCCTGCCGTGCGTCCTGCAGGGGGGGCTTTCCCGTTTCCGTAAACGGACACCAGTCGAGGTAGTCGTCGAGCAGTTGGTACAGGTAACCCAGCCGATCGCCGAGTTGCTCGGCCTCAAGCGCGGCACCGGTCTTGTCGTTGAGCACCAACGCCGAATAGAAGGCCCAACCGAACAGGGCGCCGCTCTTATCGGTAATGACGCGGCGATAGGTTTCGTAGTCAATGGCGCCGCGTGCCGTGCCCTGGTGCGCCTCGCCCCGCGCCATGCGCTGTACGGCCCACGCAAACCGAGAGCCCGCCATCGGTACTTCGGCCGCCAGCGCATAGGCCGAGGTGAGCAACAGGTCGCCGCCCAGCACCAGATCGGCCGGGCGGGTGTTGGCCGCCCCACGACGGGTCATGGCGTTGTCGAGTACGTCGTCATGGAGCAGACTGGCCGAGTGAATCAGCTGCAGCGCCAGGGCGGCATCGACCAGCGAAGCGCCCGCGCCGCCGGTGGCACGTGCCGCGTGGTACATGGCCAGCGGCCGCAGCAGCTTACCGGTCAGCGGGTCGGTCTTCGACAGTACGGCCGCAAGTCCGTGCACCTGCAGGTGCTCTCGCCAACGTTCGTCGATGGCACGGCGAAAGGATTCGAAATCGGCATACTCGTGCGTCACGTTACACCCCCTGCTCCGGTACCGGCATGGCCTGCCGGGCCGGATTCTCCGAACGTCGATAGACCGCAACGGCTACGGCGACTCCGCCGCTCACGAAGCCGGCCAGCGCCGCAATCCAGAAGCCGTGCAGCAGCGAGAGGCCGATGGGCAGCGCCAGGTTGACGGCGTAGGCCGTCAGCGCAAAGGTCAGGTTTCCCTGCGGCTCCGGCTGCGTCCGGCCCAGAATAGCCAGCAGAATCAGACCGGTAACGGCCCACCCGAGCAAGTTGTGCCAGGGCATGCCGTAGTAGCTGCCGGGTTCGGCCCAGATCCAGTAGGTGGTGGCGCCGCTCATGGCGGGGTCGAGTACCAGATCCCAGGCCACGAGCAGGGCCGAGCCCAGGAGAACGGCCGCAAGACCGTTGGTGCGGCTGCGAGCGATGAGCCATGCCGGCCAGGCCATGGTGAACCAGCTCAGCGGAATCAGCACGGGCACCCGGTCGAGCCACATGGGCCCCAGCAGGTTGGTGTATTCGTAGGCGCCGAACGGAATGCCCCACGTGGTGCCGCCGAGCTCGGCGGCAAGGCTTACCAGGTAAACCGCGATGAACGGCATGAGAATACGCAGGCCGTTACGCTGCCAGGCTTCGCCGAACACGGCGAAGCCGCCGAGGGCGGTGTTGGCGATGGCAAAGCCCGAAAACGCCCACGTGTAGAACCGTGCGCCGGGGTCATAGGTTGCCAGCAGCTCGGGGTAATTGGTGAAGATTCCGTAGCCGAGCAGGCTGAAGACGACGAAGGCTGCCTGACCCATGAGAAGTGCGTGGGGCCATTTCCGAATCCAGTTCATGAGAATTTCCTGCCTGACTGCTGAAGGAGAAGGCTCTGTTCAAGCGCCCATGTTTCGAAGGAAGCCAGCGAACGGAAGGCCGATGCCGTCTGAAGCTGGCGGGGAAACGCAAAACCGTTGGTCGGTTTGCCCCCGAGTGCGAGTGCGAAGCGATGTTGACCGGCCGCCCCACCGAGCGCGGCCACGGTTCGACGTACGTCGCTCACGCTTTCGGACGGCCCGAAGGCAACCGTTACCACCGAGGGGCGCTTTTCGATAATCAAATCGACCAGGTCTTCATCGGGTACGCTGGTGCCCAGATACATGACGCTCCAACCCAGGTGCTCGAGAATGAGTCGTGCCGCCATCAGGCCGAACACGTGTTGTACGTTCTCGGCGCCGGCACAGACGGCCAGGGGGCGTGCGCCCGTCTGCTCCGAAACGTCGGGACGCAGGCGATGCATGGCCTCGTAAAGCTGCTGGCTCATGAAATGCTCGTGGGCCACCGTTATTTCACCGCGTTGCCAGGCCAACCCCACCCGAACGAGCACCGGTGCGATGAGGCGATCGAACAGGCCGCCGATGGTATACCGCGAGCGGTGCAGGTGCATGAGCGCCCACTCGAGGCGCGGCGTATACCCCTCGCGCAGCCATCGATAGAGCAGGCTTCTGAGAACTTCGTCAAGCTCCTGCGGAGTCGACCGCAGGGCGTGTACATAGGGCTCGAGATCTTCTTCGAGAGGCGCGAACTGAAAGCCGATGCCCGCGGCTTTGCTGAAGCGGCGTACTTCTTCAAGCGTGAAGCGCCTGTGGCCGCCCGGCGTGGTGACGCAGGCCAGCTCTCCCGAGGCCGACCATCGCTTGATGCTCGAAGGATGAGCATTCAGCATTTCGGCGACCTCGCCGGTGGAGATGATGAGTTTGTCTTCTTCCAAAGCGCTCAAATTATCCATATGAACGTTTTACCACGACGGGTGAAACCGCGCAAGGCACAAGTTTGAGCGTTTTCGTGGGGCGTTTTCCGAATTCACAGCGCTCCCCGGCCTTTACTGGTTTGCACCCCATGCCGATGGGAACGACATTAGCACGAGAAAAGGTCGATTTCATAGGGGGGAAGAGGAGAAGAATCGCGTTCTCGTCGGGCCCGTGCGCTTGGTCTTTTCGCCCCAGATGTTACAATAAGCCCTTCGCCATGGAGACCCTTCTACAAGATCTGAATCCCGAACAGCGCCAGGGTGTTACCACCGTCGACGGCCCTGTTCTGTTGCTGGCAGGCGCGGGCTCGGGCAAGACCCGGGTGCTGACCTACCGTATTGCCAATCTCGTGCTCAACCACGGGGTGCACCCGGCCGAAATTCTCGCCGTGACCTTTACGAATAAGGCCGCCGGCGAAATGCGCGAGCGTCTTCGTAAGCTGCTCGGGCCCTCGGCCATGGACCTCTGGGTCAGCACCTTTCACTCGGCCTGCGTGCGCATTCTGCGCAATCACATTCAGGCCATCGGCCGCGATCCGCAGTTCGTCATTTACGACGATAAGGAACAGCTCGATGTGCTGAAGTCGGTCGTCGCGCAGCTGAAGCTCGACGCCGAACGGTATGCCCCGCGCGCCGTGGCTTCGATGATCGATAAGGCCAAGAACGAGGGTCTTCTGCCGAAGGAAGCGGCCCGCCGCGGCAGCATGAGCATGTTTCACGACAAGGCGGCCGAGGTTTACGAGGCCTATCAGGCCGAGCTGGAACGCAACAATGCCATGGATTTCGGCGATCTGCTGCTGCAGACGCTGACCCTCTTCCGCGAAGCACCCGATGTGTTGGGGCGCTATCAGCAGAACATCCGTTACATTCTGGTCGACGAGTACCAGGACACCAATCGCGCGCAGTACCTGCTCGTGAAGCACCTGGCCGAGCAGCACCAGAACGTGTGCGTGGTGGGCGACGACGACCAGAGCATATACAGCTGGCGCGGCGCCGACATTCGCAACATTCGCGACTTTCACCGCGACTATCCGGGCGCCGCGGTCATCAAGCTCGAGCAGAACTACCGCTGCACGAAAAACATTCTCACCGCAGCCCAACGGGTGGTCGAGAAGAATCCGCGGCCGCTGCCCAAGGAATTGTGGACCGATAATCCCCCCGGCGAGCCGATTACCCTGTACACGGCCGAAGACGACCGCGACGAGGCCAGCTGGGTCCTTCAGCACATACAGGAAGAGGTACGCAACGGACGCTCGCTGCGCGACCTGGCCATCATGTACCGCATGAACTCGCTGTCGCGCGTGTTTGAAGAAGCGCTCTTGCGGGCACGGATTCCCTATCAGATCGTGGGCGGCATGAAGTTCTATGATCGCAAGGAGATCAAGGACGTACTCAGCCTGCTGCGCTTTCTGCTGAACGGCCGCGACACCATCAGCTTCCGCCGTATCATCGGCGCCTTTGCGCGGGGAATCGGCAAGACCAGCCTCGACCGCATCGACGCCTATCAGCGCGAGCACCGGATTGACCTGCTCATTGCCGCCCGCGAAGCGGTTTCGACCGGCTACATCGCCGGCGCCGCCGGACCGAAGGTGCGCGCATTCGCCAACCTGCTCGACACGCTGCGCGATGAGATGGTGAACCTCGGCATTCGCGAGTTTGCCGCGCTCGCCATCGAGAAGACCGGTTACAAGGCGAACCTCGAGCACGAAAACACCGAGGAAGCCCGCACCCGCCTCGAAAACCTGGGTGAACTTCTGTCGGCCATGGGCGAGTTCGAAGAGCGCAACCCCGATGCCGGCCTGCCCGAATACCTCGATCAGGTTGCCCTGGTATCGGACCTCGATACGGTCGACGACGGCGAGCAGCTGACGCTTATGACCCTGCACTCGGCCAAGGGGCTCGAGTACCCGGTCGTGTTTCTGGTGGGCATGGAGCAGAAGATTTTTCCGCACAGCCGCAGCCAAGGCGACATGGAGCAGCTCGAGGAAGAGCGCCGGCTGTGCTATGTGGGCATCACGCGGGCCGAGAAGCGGCTGTTCATGAGCCACTCGAAGCGCCGCCGCTTGTGGGGCGAGTTCGAAATGTTCCACCCCAGTCAGTTCCTGGCCGACATTCCGCGCGAGCTGATCAACCACATTCAGCCCGAAAAGCCGGCGTGGCTGAACATGCCTGCTTCGGGAAGCGGAACGGGCTACGGCCGATCGGTCGAATACGACCCCGAGTTCCAGCCCCGCGCGCCGCAACCGCCGGCCCAGAAGACGGTGCTACGCCGTCCGGCCAAGCCCGAAGGCAAGTACAAGCAGGGCCAGAAGGTGCGCCACCCGTCGTTCGGCGAGGGCCTTGTCGTTTATGTGGAAGGCGACGCCGACAATCCCAAGCTGACGGTCAAGTTCCCGGTGGGCGTGAAGAAGATCATGGCCCGCTTCGTTCCTATCGAGATTATCGGCTGACAAGCCGATAATCTCGAATCCTCAATCCACAATCCTCGATTCTCAAGGCGGTCGGACGGCTGGGCGTGCGGCCGCAGTCTCTTAGTCTTCACGCTCAGCGAAGAACTCATACGACCAATTGGCGTACGTAAATATGCTATCCCTCGTATAACTTACACCTCCGTACGCCTCACTCCCGTCACTGCCGTATACTCCTCTGAACGAAAGCTGATCCCCGTAGTCGTCCGCGAGAAGGTAAAACTTGTTTCCTTCCTCTACCATTCCCTTGAGTGAGTCACCTTTGGCGAGCGGGCACTCTTCGGTCTTCGCAGAGAGTTTGTCTTCATCTTTTCGTATTTCGAGATAACAGGGTTCAAATTTTTCGGCGCCTTTCGAGTCGGTATCTATGGTGAACAGCCACCGCCCCGGCATGAAGTTGTTTTCGAGGGGCATCTCTTCAGGCACGTCGAAACTGAAGGAACCGCAGCCAATCGAAAGGGTTATCAGAATCAAAAGCGCTTTATGCATCGGTACTCTCCTCACGGTCGGAGTATAGCCGAGTTAAAAAAAAAAGGCCAGCCTGGCGATTTCTGTGACCTGAGGGGAGAGTGTCTGCGTTGAAAGACAAAGGCCTGTTGCACGGAGAGCCCGGGGTTATCACCCCCGGCCATGGATAAGTCACCCCTTCGGGGTTCAGATATCTTCTCTTACAGGCACCCAGGACTTACGTCCCGGGCTACAACTGAGTCGTCCCTCCGGGACTGAAGACATGTAGGAGCAGCACGTCACAATCCCCAATTCCCAAGGCCGTCGGACGGCATGCCGTGGGGCGCGTTACTGACGGTCTGTAGGTCCGACAGTCTGACGGTCTGCAGGTCAGCCAGTCTCCCCCTCTCCCTATCACCCCACCTCCCCTTCGACGGTCGGCCCTGCTTCCCTTTGCGTCATTCGATACGTTCTGCAAAGTATTCATATTTCCAGACCTGGTGGTTCAGGACGAGATCATCCCAAAACTGGATACTTCCGAAGGCTTGCGTACCGTCATCACCGTAATCGCCAAGGATGTAATACTTTAGGTACCCGTCTGGCGAGCGCAGAAAAAAACGATTGCCCTCCTGGACCATTCCTTTGAGCGAAATGTTATTTATCAGCTCGCAATCTTCAGCCTCGGCGGTAAGCCGGTCTTCATCTTTTCTGATTTCCAGGTAGCAGTCGACGTATTTGTCTTCGGAAGCGAAGAGCGGCTTGGTTTCTACCCTGAAGAGCCAGCGCCCCGGCATGAAGTTGTTTTCGAGGGGCACCTCTTCAGGTGGCTCGAGGCTGAAGGGACCGCAGCCAACCGAAAGGGTTATCAAAATCAAAAGCGCTCTATACATCGGTACCCTCCTCTTGGTCGGAGTATAGCCGAGTTAAAAAAACACCAGCCTGGCGATGTGCCGCAGTCTTGGAGGAGAACGTATGGTTCGTGAAAGACGAAGGCCTGAACCGGCAGTTACCTTTGCCGAGGCCGACCAAAATATAGGCAGTCAGCCGCGAGGATGGGCCGTTGACGGTCTGACAGTCTGACGGTCTGCAGGTCAGCCAATCGCCCCTCTCCCCATCACCCGATCAACGATCAACCGTGGCATTCGAAGTACGTCAGCCTTTCCCAGGTACTAAAACGAATACTCTGCCTGAAAGTCATATTCCCATACCTGGTAGTCGACAAAACTGCTTCTGGAATATCGCGCGATGCCCCACGCTTGCTTGCCATCTATTGAATAGGTACCCTCGAAGCGATAAATTCGAGTCGCATCTTCCACCGAGGTGCGAAGGAAAAACTCGTTGTTCTCCTCTACCGACCCTTTGAAACTATGATCTCCGATGAGGGGGCAATCCGATGTCTCGGCGTAGAGAGTGTCTTCATTCCTGTCAATCTCCAGGTAGCATTCGACGTATTTGTCTTCGGAAGCGAACAGCGGCTCGGTTTCTACCGTGAACAGCCACCGACCGGGTTTGAAGTTGTTTTCGAGGGGCACCTCTTCAAGCGGTTCGACGTTGAAGGAACCGCAGCCAATCGAAAGGGTTATCAGAATTAAAAGCGCTCTATACATCGGTACCCTCCTCTCGGTCGGAGTATAGCCGAGTTGAAAAAAATACCAGCCTGGCAATGTGCAGCCACCGTGAAAGGAGGACATCTACCCGGTGGGGAACGAAAAGGGGTGAGCTGTCGCGTAGGGGGTGATTACGCCGGTTTGTAAGCAAGCAAAGGACGGGCTTGCCCCTGTTCGGCTTCTTCTCACTGATTGAAGTGGGGCGGTTGGAAGCGATGGCAGATTCGGGACGGTCGAAACCCGAAGCGGTAAGGGCTGATGCGGCACTCTGGGGAAAGTGCCCCGCGCTCACCGGGCGAGCTGTTTGGGTACTAAGCGGGTTGAGATAGGGGAGCTTCGCACAGCCGCATGCATCTGCACGAAGCTCCCGATATGGTCAGTAGTCGATTCCCTTCACGAACGGCCGCAGAGGCGGAATCGGCGCGAGGGGGTTCAGCTCGACAAGGAAGGGGCGCATCATCTCGTTATCTTCATGGTCGAGAATGTGACAGTGCCAGACGTAACCCAGACTGTTGCTCGGATCGAACGGGAAGTACGTCTGGCTTGCCGGCGCGGCCACGGGTATGTCGGTGGGCGCCCACCGCACGGCGATGCGGGTTATCGTGCCGGGCAGGGCGACGATCGTGTCCTTCCATCCGGCCTCCTGGGGCAGGGGGGCGCGTACGGGGCCCTGGAGATAGGGTGTGATGTCTGGGTTGCCGCCCAGTGCCCGGGGGTTGCCCGTGTTGTAATCAAGCGGGGGCCCGAAGCCCGGGCAGAAGACGCCGCCTGTACACACGGGGTCGCCCGCAACGGCCGGGAACGCTGCCTCATAGGCCTTGGTGTAGCGGTTGACGTTGAAGTTCTGGCGGTTCAACAACTGAAACTGAACAAGGTGCAGGTGTATCGGGTGGGCGTCGGCGGTGAGGTTGACGAATTCCCAGATTTCCGTCTCGCCTTCTTCGGGCAGCTCCGAAAAGCCCAGGCTCAGGTTGCCCAGCGAGACGGGTACGAAGTCGTTGTGCGTTCGGGTATGGCTGCCCATCATAGGGGTATTGTTAAGAAGAACCTTCAACGGTCCGCCGGGATAGTCGGTGAGCAAGCCGGTAACCGGATCGATGGCCGTCGACGGGCCTTTCATGACCTCGTTCAGCGTAAGCTGGCGATTCTGGTCGACCGTAACTCCGGCAGGCAGCGTGCCCGTAGCCGGATTGACGAGTCGCTTGATCGTATCGGTGCCCGAGCGCAGCGGTGTTCCTGCCGCCGGATCGTAGCTTTCGTCGGTCGTCGGGCACCCCGATGCGCCGCAGGTCACCCGAAACTGCATGATGCGGCCGTCGGTCGAACCTTTGGGCGTATCGCCGAAGGGGTAGGGGTTGCGCGCCGTGTTGCGCATGACGAGGTTCGTTCCGGCCGGTAGACCGCCGAAGTCAATGATGACCTCGTACCGCTCGCCCGGCATGACGATGAGTTTTTCTCCCCCGGCGGCATTGAGCGGTGCCGGGGCGTCGAGATAGCCGCCATCGGTGGCGATGACGTACATCGACGGTCCGGGCGTTTCCGAAGCCCGATTTTCAAGAAACAGTGCGTAGGTGCGGGCCTGCGAACCGTTGAGGACGATGAATCGGTATCGTCGCGGCTCGACGTTCAGGTAGGGCCACGCCTTGCCATTTACGACGATGGTGTCGCCGATGTGCTCAGGCACCCAGTAGGGGTGATCGGGGTTGGGAACCCAGAGAATGCCGCCGTAGCTGTCGGCCGGGTAGAACAGTTGCCCGTTCGTGTCGAACATACGGTCCTGAATCACCAGTGGAATGGTTTCGGCCGGTCCGGGTAGATTCGCCGGGAGGTTCATGTCGGGATCGGTCAGTACCCAGGCGCCGGCCAGACCGGCGTAAACGTTCAGGCGCGTCGCTCCGAGGGTATGATCGTGAAACCACAGCGGAGCTGCCTCCTGACTGTTCGGGTAGCGATAGACGGCCTCGTTTCCACCGGCTGAGGTGAAGGGCGCCGAATAATAGGCGCTGCCCTGATAATTGCCGTCGCTGGTAAACCAGGCCATTGGGCCGCCGTCGATTTCGGCCGGAACCTCGCCGCCGTGCAGGTGCGCCACGGCCGGCACCGGACCGGCGTAATTCGAAGCGCAGTACGAGCCGTATGCCGGAATCGTCTCGGCTTTGGCGCAGGCGTTGGCTTCGTCATTGAGCGGATCGGCCCAGTCGAGGGTCTGGTCGACGCTCTTCTTATAGGCGAGTACATTGGTCGCCGACGCGTCGCCCAGTTCGTTCACATAGCGCACCTCGGTCGGTACGTTACGTGTGGCCACGACCACCGGCCCGAAGTAGGTATCCTGCGTCGTGGTGGGGCAGCTGTCGCCCGGCACATAGCCCCACACCCAGGTTTCGGGCTGTACACCGGGGCTGAAGGTTCCGGGCGGAAGAATTCTCGCCTTGAACTCGCACATGCGCATGGTGAGCGATCCATTGCCCGAAACCGTGGTGATGGAACCGCCGGCCGCACTCAGTTGCGGAAGCGGTTGAACGAATTGAGGAATAGCGCCGCCCGGAAACGGCGACTGCAGCTGTGCCTGGGCGACAGGCGCCAGCAGCAGTACGGCCGCGACGGCAAGGCCCCATTGCAGACGGAAAGTCATGTTTCTTGACCTCTAATGACTGTGGGTTACGACCACATCCGGGAAACCCGGACCCAAGTGGGCTGCCGGTCGGCATCAGAGGAAGGAATCAGGCAGTGGGCGACGGGCGGCAACCTCGCTTCACCCAGTATAGGGCCGTCTGTCTCGGTACAGGTATTGTCGGCGGCGGCCGATCGCCTTGCCGTTGACTGGCGGTTGACTTCTTGCCGCCCTGACGGTAGGGGGCTCGTGACCCCCCTTCCACAAGGTATCCGGCCGCGGGCCATAAATGCCCATTGCCGAAGGGGCAGCGGTCGGATCAGCCCTGCTTCTCCTTCAACCGTCGCACCCGGTTGTCGGCAATGCCGTCGCGCACGAACGGTGGCGTGAGGCCGTCGAGCAGGCCGTTGTGTCGAATGCCGTCGCCCATGAAGGCGCTCCAGCCTCCGCTCTCTTCCAGCAGGGACTTGACGGCCGTCTTTGCTTCCCCCGGAAGGGCCTCGTAGCGCAGCTGCAGCTGTTCGAACGACCAGGCGCGGTAGTGGTGGGTCGAGAATTCGGCCTCGATGCCCCGGATGGTCGCCTTGAACCGTTTCTCGCGGTTGATCGAAGCCGCTGCCGTGGCAGCAGCCAGGGGGAAGTAGGTTGCCCCGATGAACCGCGTCAGGTCTTTCAGGGTTTCGGGTAGCCGGTTGAAGTCGACCCACGCGCCGAATTCGGTCTGGCCGACCTCGCCGCGGGTGTCGCCGAAGTCGGTGATGATTTCGAGCCAGTTACAGGTCTGGGGCGCTTTGGTCTCCAGCACGTGCATGGAAAGGGGATCGCGGAACAGATGCGCGTAGAGGTGACCGTACAAGGCGAAGTCGGCCATCGACGGCCGGTCGCCGAACAGAAAGCGGTATTCGACGAAGTGGCGCTCGAGTATCGACAGCAGTTCAATCAGCTGGGCTTCGACGTCGGCGCGCGTGGCGTCGGTGAGCCCCAGGTGAATGTCGAAGCCCGATTGCCGGGCGATGACCATCTGGGCATTCGTGTCGATGTCGGCGTCGGGCAGGCCGTAGGAGAACCGGCGGCCGATACGGTAGCCGATGGTGTCACGGCTGAGTTCATTTCCCCAGCGATAGTGCATGGACCACCGCGGCGCATACTCGTCGGCAAAGTCTTCGACCATCCACATGAGAAAAGCGAGGCGATTATCCGGGGGAACGACCGCGCGATCCGGGTATTCCTTCTCGAACCATTCCATCATGGGCGTCGAATCCTGCATGACCTGATTGTCGGGCGTCAGGATAACGGGAATGATAGGCATGCCGACAAGCTCGGGAATGCGCCCCATGTAGGTGGGGAAGGTGGTTCGCATACGGCGGTAGGGAATGCCCTTGTAGTGGAAGTAGGTACGCACCTTTCCCGAATAGGGCGAGGTTATGTCTTCCCACATGCGGTAGAGCTTCGAACCGGTGGAAAGCCGTTCCTGAGCGATGATTTCCTGTGCCTGTCTTTGGAGGTTGCGGGCGAGATTTCGCGGCATGTTTACTCCGGCGAGAAAGCGAGTTGTTGTCGACGTTCAGCCGCAGTGGCGGCCGGTGACCTCATGGCGAAAGGCGAACATCTTCTTCAGCATGCGGTCGATGAAGACGCGGTCGGCAATGCGACCGAAAACGCCGAAGGGCACTTCGTAGTCGATCTGGTCGATGAGCTCGCTTCCGCCTTCGACCTCACGGATGATGTGCTCATGGCGCCATTTCTTGAATGGTCCGCTTACTTGCTCGTCGACAAAACGATGGGGCGGCTCATACACCGTATGCCGGGCAAGCCACTTCTTGCGGATGGGCCCCAGCAGAGGAATGGCGAGCAGGGCCTCGGAACCTGGTTTCAAGTCGGGGGCCGGTTGCAGCACTTTCGGACGTGCCCACGGCGGCGTGAGCAATTCGAGGGCGTCGGGCCGTTCGTGAAAGGCGAACAGCTCATGCGGTGTGCAGGTGAAACGGCTGCGGTACGTGAAGCGCATAACCTACGAAATGGCAAATAGCAGTCGATATGCCGTCGGGCGGCACCGAAAATGATAAGCCTCGCCCCTGGCACCTATTGGGTCGGCCCAGGAACCTGACCTCCCCTGAACCCGGCTTGTGGATTAAGGATTGGGGATTGAGGAATTCCGCCGCAGACGGCAGACCGACCCCTATCTACGTTAGACGTTTCTCTGCCATCTGTCATCCGGCATCTGCAATTTTCCTTTGTGTTCCATCATGTTCCTTCTGGCATCTTCCTTCTGGCATCTTCCTTCTGTAATCAGCGATCCGCAATTTTTCCCGGTGTCCGTGCATCCGGTACAATACGTGCCTATGCATCTTCCGCACGATCCGGCCGCTGCCTGGGCGGCCGAAATACCCGATTCCACCGCCATACGTGCCGCCGACGCCACGTGGACCTGGCGCGACCTGCACGCCGCCGTGAACCGGGCCGCCGGTTGGCTCGATCGCTCGGCCCCCGAAGGCGCCGTCGTCGTGCTGCAGGGTTGGAACGAGCCGGCCTTCATTGCCCTTCGTGAGGCGATATATCGGACCGGTCGCACGTATGCGGCGGTCAGTCCCCAGGCGACGGAAGAAGAAGTACGTCACGTGCTTCGCCTGACGGGGGCCGCCGTGTTCCTGCGCGCCGGCGACCTGCCCACGCACGGAATCGACGCCGTACCGTTCGACGAGCCGTTTCAAGGCCCTGCGGTCGACGTACCCGATCGACGCGCGCAGGCGCGCACGCTGCTGCTCACGTCGGGCACGACCGGGCTGCCGAAGGCCTGCGTGCGTCCGGTCAAGGCCGACCTGGTGCGCATGGAGTCGATGGTTCGCAATTTCAACCTGCGACCCGAGCAGACCCATCTCACCGCAACGCCGCTCTATCACAGCGGTCCGACCATCTTTCAGCGCACCCACCTGGCGCTCGGCTCGACCACCGTGCTGCACCGGAAGTTCTACGCCGAAGACGTGTGGGACGCGGTGGCCGCCGGCGACGCCAACACGGCCTTTTTCGTGCCCACCCACTTCCACCGTTTACTGCGCGATGACACAGGTGTGTCGGCCGATCGCATCGAGACCTGGTGGATGGCGGGGGCGCCGGCGAGTTCCGCTCTCAAGGAGCGGGTGATCGAGCGCATAGGGCCGGGGCGTTTGTGGGAGTTTCTGGGTTCGAGCGAAACAGGCACCATGGCCATCATGCCGCCCGACGGTCATCTCGCCCATCGGGGCAGCGTGGGCAAGCCGCCCGCGGGGGTCGAGGTGCGAATCGTCGATGAGGCAGGAAACGATCTTCCCCCCAATGAAATCGGCACGCTGTACGTACGCAGCGGCATGCTCATGACGGGTTATCTGGGCGATGACGCGCCTGCCGCCCAATGGCGTGACGGCTTTCTTTCCGTGGGTGATCTCGGTTATGTGGATGCGGAAGGCTATGTGTACCTGGCCGACCGGCGCACCGACCTGATCATTTCAGGCGGCGTCAACGTCTACCCGGCCGAAGTCGAAGCCGTACTCGAAGCGCATCCCCACATTCACGAAGCCTGTGTGGTGGGCGAGCCCGACGAGGAATGGGGCTCCCGCGTGGTGGCAGTTATCGTCGAAAGCGAATCGGTAAGCGACGACGATATTCTGGCCTTCGTTCGCCAGCGCCTGTCGCCCGCCAAGCGTCCCAAGCGCATCGTACGCCGCAGCGCGCTTCCCCACAACGCGATCGGAAAGCCGTTGCGGTCGGAGGTGAGGAAGGAGATTTAAAATGCTTTCCCTGCGCCCTCCTGTAACGTCTTGACATCTCCCCCGGGATGCCTTAGCCTAAAGAAAACCCTGCGGCTGACCGAAGCCTGACGTGCCACGTCAGATACTTGTGTAGGTCAGGTGGGGTTTTTCTTTTTGGTACGAGCAGGATCAAACTGAGCGTTATTCGCTTGGAAACACCAGTGTCGATACGGGTGGCGCCACCTGTCCTCCGTGCGCTGTGTCCCCGTAGAAATACCAATATTAAAGCCAGGGTAGAGACCGCATATTTCCCTGTTTATTACCCTGTAGAGCTTTTCTTTCGCCCGCGTCTTCTTCCCCCTTACACGGGCACCTTCCGGTTTGACTTTGTGCTTGTCATTTAACCTGAAGGTCATGGCTCCCAGCACGATATCTAGACACTGAAGCAGAACGTGATCGTGTGAGCAAACTTCGGTGATGTCTTCTTTCTTCACAGAAAGATTGGCTTTCCGAAAGTCGGTTGACTTATTCAGGCCTAGTATAAAGCCTTTGAACCGTTCAATCTTCTCTTTGGTGTCTGGCATCTTGTCCAGATACAAGCGAAGTAGAGTCCCTTCGGATTTCCTTGGGGCAAAACCAAATCCAAAGGCGTATTTTAGAAACTGATAGTACAGAATGAAGTATTCGTTTTCCGCTTGTTCCTTCGTAAGAGAGGCGGCAAGCCTAGAATTGGCTTGAAACATGATGCGCACTTTCAGATGGCCGTCCCTAAGCTCTTCGAAGAAGGCATAAATTAGGGCTTCATATTTTTCAAGATAAACGGACGTCACTTTTTGCCACTTCACTTCGCCAAAGAGATGGAGTTCTTCTTTGAGAAGGTTGAGCCTTCTTGTAATTCGCTCGTACTGTGAGGAACCGACAAGAACGCCGCCGTAAAAATTAGAAAAGAACTGCCCGTCCTTATCGGACTCATCGCAAAAAATTATGTACTCGGTATCAGACATAGCGCAGAATTGACATTGTAAGCGACTGGTGTGTCAGAGAAAATGACGATATGCGCATCGCTTAGCGAGCCTATCGAGATTCGCCAGGCGAACTATGTTGTTCAGCGTCATCCTTGCAGGGAACCCCCTTAATGAGGCGGTCCACCAAAAGCGCATCCGCTCGAAGAGAAGTAGGTGGGGCTCCGGGGTTGCCCGTTGCCAGACCGGCAATACGGCAGTTCGTCTTTGCGATCTGCGATCTGGGATCTGCGATCTGGGATCTGCGATCCGTCAGCCTCCGGCTGACGGTCAAACGACTTTGACGGGCTCGCCGGCAATCTCGCCGGCGGTGGCGATGCCGTTGCGCGTCGTTTCCTTGACGTGGTACATCGCGTTGTCGGCCAGGCGAATGATGTCGACCTTGGTGCGGGCGTCGTCGGGGTAGGTGGCAATGCCGAAACTGGCGGTGAGCTTGATGTTCAGGCCTTCGTCGGCCGCGAAGTCGAAAGCGTTGATGGCGTCGCGCATGCGCTTGGTCACGGCCAGCGCCTGCTCGCGGTCGGTGGCCGGCAGCAGCAGCACGAATTCGTCGCCGCCGTAACGGGTCGGTACGTCGACCTCGCGCAGGCAGCTGCGAACGATGTCGGCCGTTTCACGCAGCACCTTGCTGCCGATGAGATGACCGTACGTATCGTTCACCGATTTGAAGCGGTCGAGGTCGAAGAAGACCATCGAGAACTTGTCCTTGTACCGACGGGCGCGCTGTATCTCGACATCGACCTGCTGCTGCAGGTAACGCGAGTTGAACAGGTTCGTCATGTCGTCGGTAATCGTGAGCTCCTGCACCTTGTGGAAGAAGCGCGCGTTTTCGATGGCGATGGCGGCATAATCGGCCAACGTTTTCAGCAGCGAAAGATCTTCGATGCGGAAGCTGCGGCTTTCGAGCTGGTTGATGATCTCGATGACCCCCAGCACCTTGCCCTTCGACTTGAGCGGAACGCAGATGATCGACTGCGTGCGCACATTCGTCTTGCGGTCGGCGGTGGGGGTGAAGCGGGGGTCTGAGTAGGCGTCGCTGATGAGCAGGGGCTCGGCGTTCTGGGCCACCCAACCGGCGATACCCTCGCCGATTTTCAGACGGACATCGGCCAGCTGTTCGGCGCCTTCGCCGATGGCGATCTCGAAACAAAGCTCGTCGGTCTCTTCATCGAGCATGAGCAGCGACCAGTTCTTCGGCTTGAAGAGCTCGCTGATCTTTTCCATGATGATGTCGAGAACCTTGCGCAGGTCGAGCGTAGAGGTAAGGGCTTTTCCGATTTCATTGAAAGCGGAAAGCTCTTCGACCTTCTTCTTGAGCTCGTCAATCAGTTCCTGGTTTGCTTCGACCATCTCTCAGCCTGCAGCTGTGCATACTTTAGCCAAACGGTGGGGAAAAAGCAAGAAAGCACGAGTAGTTAGCGCACATCGGGTTTGTCTGCGCGCCGGTGACGGAGCCGGTACCGTGCGGTACCGAAAAAACGGGACGACCGGCGTGAGGCATGGCTGAAATCTCGGGGAAAATGGTATAATGCCTATTTTTTAGGCAATGGAGACGGGGTGGATACTCTTGTACGAGACGGCGTCGGCCGTTCCGAGAAGGCTGAACGGGGCGAAGCGGCAGTGGTCGTGAAGCCGGACCTTCGCATCGGCTCGCTGAAGCTCGATAATCCCTTTGTCGTGGCCCCCATGGCGGGTGTCAGCGACATGCCCTTCCGCTATCTGTGTCGTCGTGAAGGGGCATCGCTGGCCTATACCGAGATGGTGAGCGCCAAAGGGCTGCTGCGCCAGGGAAAGAAGACCCACGAGCTCTTGCGCAGCCGGGCCGAGGAAAGGCCGCTCGGCGTGCAGCTGTTCGGCACCGATCCGCAGGAGCTGGGCGAAGCCGCCCATTTTCTCGAGAACGAGGGTCTGGCCGACCTGGTCGACGTGAACATGGGGTGTCCGGTACGAAAGGTCGTCAAGACGGGCGCCGGATCGGCGCTGCTCTGCGAGCCGGCACGGGTGGGCGACATCGTGGCCGGTATCCGTCGGCGCACGAAGCTGCCGGTTACCATCAAGATTCGCGCCGGTTGGGACGCCGATACGGTCAATGCCCCCGATGTCGCCCGTATTGCCCAGGAGGAAGGAGCCGACGCGGTGGCGCTGCATCCGCGTACCCGGGCGCAGGGTTACGACGGCTCCGCCGATTGGTCGCTGGTGCTTCGCACCCAGGAAAGCGTGCGCATTCCGATCATCGGCAGCGGCGACGTGGTCACCCCCGAGCAGGCGCTCGAGCGAAGCGCGTTCCACCCGAACGGGCTGGTCATGATCGGTCGAGGCGCAACCGGTCGTCCGTGGATCTTCCGCCAGATTGCCGCGCTTCTTCGCGGCGAGAAGGTGCCCGAGGTTTCGGGTCGCGAGCGCTATGCGCTTCTGAAGGAACACTTCGAGCTGTACGTCGAGTTCTACGGCGAATACCGGGCCGTGCGCGAGTTCAAGAAGCACCTTATCTGGTACAGCAAGGGTATGCTGCAGGGCCGTCAGCTGCGACCGGAAATCGGCGCGCTTGATTCGGCCGACGAGGTCTGGCGTATGATCGATCGATTCGGCGAACGGTGGATTCAGCAACTACCCGACGAGCCGGTCGAAATGGTGGCCGAAGACCAGGAAGAAAAAGACTGGTGGGAAAACAGGGGTTGGGGCTGATGCCGATTACGCCGGCCGAAATCGTCGCCAACATGCAGGATGCCGTCGTTGCCGTCGGGCGCGAGGGCGAACTGGCCTACGCCAACCCGAGTGCCGGAACGCTCATTCGTGGGCAACAGGAGTTCGACACCGAAGCC
Organism: bacterium; assembly: GCA_041687475.1. Classification (GTDB taxonomy): domain Bacteria; phylum J088; class JAWLBW01; order JAWLBW01; family JAWLBW01; genus JAWLBW01. Next base: position 7,527 of record JAWLBW010000014.1, on the reverse strand, counting down.
TGGCGCGACACATTGCAACGGAACGCATGGTTGAACGATACGCTATTCGGGGCCATGGAAAAGGCGCGCAGCCACGTGCTGCACGAAGTCGAGCTGGCGCGCCCCCGCGGCGGCGCGTTGCCCGTGCGTGTTCGCATCGTTCCGCTGTTTTCCGATGACGGCGCCCTTCGCGGCGCCGTTGCCGTTTTCAGTGACGAGCGACACCTGGCAGTCATGAGCGAAGGCCTGCGACGCGACGACCGGTTGCGCCAGCTGGGCGTGCTGGCGGCCGGCCTGGCGCATGAGATCAAGAACCCGCTGGGGGGAATTCTGGGTGCGGCCCAATTGCTGCGTGGCGAAGCGATGACGCAGGACGGCGCCGAGTGCGTCGACGTGATCGAACGCGACGTGCGACGTATCAACCGTTTGATTGAAGAGCTGCTGCACTTCGGTAACCCACGTTCGCTGCGCAGGGTTCCGCTGAATCCCCATCGCGTCGTCGATCAGGTGCTGCAGGTGCTCAGGCACGACCCCGTCACGAGCGGGCATCCGGTCATTCGCGATTACGATCCGTCGCTTCCCGACGTGCCCCTCGACGCCGATGCCTTTCAGCAGGCCGTCATGAACCTTGTTCGCAATGCGATGGAGGCTTCGCCGGCCGGCGAGCCGGTCGTCATACGCACCCGCGTCGACGTTCTCGGACGACGTTTTCCGGGCAAGGCGGTGCTCATCGACGTGCAGAACGGGGGACCGGGTATCGCCCCCGAGGTGCGCGAGAAGCTTTTCACGCCGTTCTTCACGACCAAGACGCAGGGCACGGGGCTGGGGCTCGCCATTACGCTGCGCCTGTGCCGCGAGCACGGGGGTACGCTTGAAATGACCAGCGAGCCGGGCCGTACCGTCTTTACGATGGTTCTGCCGATGGAAGCCACCCAAGCCTTACCTGCCATGGAGCCATAATGGGTTTTCAAGTTCTCATTGTCGACGATGACCCGAGTCTGCGTTTCGTGCTCGAACGCGCCCTCGGACGGGGGGGGCACAGCGTTGCCAGCGTCGCGTCGGCCGAAGATGCATTGACCCTGCTTGACGAGCGTTCGTTCGAGGTTGCCTTTGTCGATATTCTCATGACCGGCATGGATGGCTTGACGCTGGTGCGCACGCTCAAAAGTCGTCCCCATGCGCCGGCGCTCATCGTCATGACGGCGCAGAACACGGTCAAGAATGCCATCGAGGCCATGAAGGCCGGGGCCTTCGATTACGTGACCAAGCCCTTTGAGCTCGAAGAGGTTTTGCTGCTTGCCGAAAAAGCCGGTAACAGCGTTCGGGTGCAGGAAGAGCTGGTGCGGCTGCGTTCGGTGGTCGAGCGCCAGTTCGAGCCGGGCGAAACCATCATCGGCGAAAGCGCCCGCATGCGCGACGTGTACAAACTGGTGGGCAAGGTGGCCGCCAGCGACGTGACCGTGTTGCTCGAGGGCGAGAGCGGTACCGGCAAGGAGCTCATTGCCCGGGCCATTCACTACCACTCGGCGCGGGCGTCGGGACCGTTTGTGACCATCAACGCGGGCGCAATACCTCACGAACTGCTCGAGAGTGAACTCTTCGGACACGAGCGTGGCGCCTTCACGGGCGCGTTCCAGAAGACCGAGGGCAAGTTTCAGCTGGCAGACGGGGGCACCCTTTTTCTTGATGAAATCGGCGACATGCCCCACGATCTGCAGGTCAAGCTGCTACGTGCGTTGCAGGAGCGCGAGATCACGCCGCTGGGCGCCCGCAACCCGGTCAGGGTCGATGTACGGGTCATTGCCGCGACCCACCGCGATCTGGCGGCGATGGTGCGCGAGGGCACGTTTCGCGAAGACCTCTATTACCGGCTGAATGTGGTGCCGATGCATCTGCCGCCGCTGCGCGAGCGTACCGAAGACATTCCGCTGCTGGCGGCTTTCTTCCTCAAGAAATACGCGCAGGAACTGGGTTACGGGCAGAAGCGCCTGTCGCCGGGGGCCCAGAAGTGGCTGCAGCAGCATGCATGGCCGGGCAATGTGCGCGAGCTCGAAAACCTGATCAAGCGCGTGGGGCTGCTGTCGACCGGGCAGACGCTGACCGAAAGCGACTTCGATGCGGTACAGCCGCGTATGACGTCGGCCGGACCCGGCGCGGTCGACGGCGACGCCGCGCTGTTCGAAAGCAGTTTCGACGAAATCGTGTATCGCAAGCTCGATCAGTTCGTGTCGCAGGTGGCTGCGACCGATGTGTCCGACCTGTACGATACCGTCATGCGCAGGGTCGAGAAACCCCTGCTTGAATTGGTGCTGCGCGAAACACGGGGCAATCAGATACGGGCGGCCGAGATTCTGGGCATTAACCGGAATACGCTGCGAAAGAAGATTCAGGACTGCGGCATCGACATTCGCGAAGCGAAAGCCAAGGTATGAAGGTGAACGTGCTTCCCCCACTCTATGCCATTGTCGACGTGACCGACGCAGCGCCCGACCCGCTTATCGTGACCGAGGGGCTGCTGGCTGCCGGTGTCGAGCTGGTGCAGTTGCGGGCCAAGCATCTGCCGGCGCGCCGGGCCTGGGAGCTGGCGGTTGCCTTGCGCGAGCTGACCCGGGCCGCCGGTGTGCGTTTTGCGGTGAACGATCGTCCCGATCTGGCGGCCGCCGTCGAAGCCGACGTACTGCATCTCGGGCAGGACGACATGCCGGTCGCGGCGGCCCGGCGTCTCTTCAAGGGCGTCATCGGTCTGTCGACCCACAACCCGGCGCAGGTTCGGGCCGCCAACGAACAGCCGGTCGACTACATCGGCTTCGGGCCGGTGTTTGCCACGGCCACCAAGGAAAACCCCGACCCGGTAACCGGCCTCGACGGCCTGCGCGAGGTGGTTGCCGCCAGCCGGGTACCCGTCGTGGCCATCGGCGGCATCACGCTCGCACGGGTGGCCGACGTGCTGCACGCCGGCGCCGCCTCCGTCGCCGTCATTTCGGCCCTGGCGGCGCCCGACCGGGAGACGGTGAGCGAGCGTACGCAGGTCTTTCTCGCTGCCTGCCGGGCGGCCGCAAGCACCGAGAGGGCAACGTGAAACCCGCCACCGTACTGGCCATCGGCGGATGGGACCCCACCAGCGGCGCGGGCATCGCGGCCGACGTGCGGGCCGTGCAGGCATGCGGGGCCTATGCCCTCACGGCCCTGACCGGTCTGGCCGTGCAGACCGTCGACCGCGTGCTCGACGTGCAACCGGTAACGCCCGAAACGCTGACGATGACCCTCGACGAAGCCCTGGGCGGTCTTCCGGTCGACGCGGTCAAGACGGGTATGCTGGGCAATGAGCGTCTGGCGGGTATCGTCTTCGACCATATCAGGCAGCTCGACGCCCCCTGGGTGTACGATCCGGTGGGCCATGCCACCGACGGCACGGCACTTGGGCAGGGCGCGTTCCGGGCGGCCTTTCCGCGCAGGGCGGCTTCGTACATCACCCCCAACCGCGATGAACTGCGCGCCCTGACCGGTCACGATGATGCGGCCCGGGGGGCCGCCGCACTGTTCGAGGCCGGTTTCAACGGCGTGCTGGTCAAGGGCGGCCATGCCGAAAGCCGCGAGGTCGTCGACACGCTGTACGTTTCGAGCGGCGAAACCTATATGCACGAGCGCCCCCGCTTCGCGGGAACCTTGCACGGCTCGGGATGTATTCTGGCAAGCGCCTTCGCGGCGGGGCTGGCCTCGGGTGGCGGTTGCCGTGTGGCCTTCCGTGCCGCCGAGAGCTTCATGGATCGGGTCTGGGAAACCAGCTGGGAAGCCGCGCCGGGCGTGCGACTGGGTACGACTCTGAACCGGTAAAAAGCTCGTTCCTGAGCCCACTACGAATATTCGGTGAGCGGTTGCCGCGCAATCGTGCAAGTTCGAGGCAGCTGTCTTTCAGACAGCAATCCCGGCCTGCCCCTTTGAAATCACGAAAAATCGACCGGCGAGAAGCCGTCGCTCTCCTCGCGGAAAACGTGCACCACTTTCACGCGGTTTTCCTCAAGAATACCGAGGGCTTGCGTGAAGTCGGCGCCGTGCAGACGAATGCTCAGACCGCACTCCGAGACCAGGGGACGCGGGGTGGGCTGCATCTTGAACGGCAGCACGCCTTTGAAGAGTTTCTCGGCCTTCAGCACCCGGTGAATGGAGTTGAAGATGAGCACGAGGGCGTCTTCGGGTGCGAGATCGCGAAGCGCGAGCGCGGTATGTTCGGCGGCGTTCGAGGCCATTCATACATGGTAGCGAAGAGAGAACAGGTTTTCATCGGTGGAAGGAATGCGCGGGGAAATGGGGAGACTGCAAATGCGGATTGCAGCTTGGCAAATGGATGAACTGCTGCACGTCGCCCCCTCTCCGGTTTGACAGGCGTGATTACTCCCTGGGGGGGAAGTGGGCACGTTTACGTCCGGCAGTTCGGTTTCTCCCGTGCACCCGTGCTGCACGTTGCAGCTGTACTTACCCCGACGTCCGCCGACTGCCGTCCGACGACCACCGTGCAGGAGCCTGTCCCGAGTGAAACGAGGGATGCAACCCGTCATTGCCTACCCGCCGGTTGGGTGGTATAGTGGCACAGTGGTCTAACCACCAGTCCACCAGATCACCCGGTAACCGGAGCCTTGCAGATGGAAAGCGAAAGCGTATTCGAGCCAATCGAAAAGAAGCGCCTGTCGGCCCAGATCGTCGACCAGTTGCGCCATCGCATACTCTCGGGTGGCTGGAAGCCCGGCGAAAAGCTTCCGCCCGAGCGTGAGCTGTCACGTTCGCTCGGGGTCACGCGGGTAAGCCTGCGCGAGGCCCTGCGCACGCTCGAAGGCGAATCGCTCATCGAAACCCGCCACGGCGAGGGCAGCCTGGTGCGCGACTTCACCCACAGCGCCGGCCTTTCGATTCTCAAGTACCTCATGCGGGTCGACTTTACCCAGGGCGACATTCTACGCGGCGCCCTCGAGCTGCGGGCCATCGTCGGCACCGAGCTGTGCCGCATGGCCGCCGAGCGGGCGACTGAACAGAATCTGAGCGCGCTCGACGCCATCGTGGCCGAAGAAGAACGCGTCGTCGGCGATCCGATTGCCGTGCAGCGTCTCGATTTCGCCTTCTTCGTCGCCATGGCCGATGCTTCGCAGAACATCGTCATCAAGCTGCTGCTCAACAGCACCCGCGAAATCTACCTCGAAAACGGCGAGCTGTTCGCCATGCTGGTGGGGCCGGGCGAAGCCGTGGTGGCCACCCACCGCGCCATTACCGAAGCCGTGCGCCGCCGCGATGCCGCCGAAGCCGCCCGCCTGGGGCGCGAATACCTTACGGGCGGCATGACCCGATTCTTCGGCGAGCAGGAGTAATACCATGCCTGGAAAGACCCTCAGCGCAAGAGAACAGCGAACCCTGTCGGCCGCGGCCGAAGCCATTCTGCCCGAAGGCGGCCCTTTCAACCTCGGGCACCGCGACGTCGATTCCGTTGGCTTTGCCCATGAGCTCATGGAGCACGTGCCCTTTGAAGTGCGCGCCCTGCTGCACGTCATTCTCTTCTTTCTCGAGTATCTGGCCTGGGCCTTTGCCGGCGGGCCGGGCCGCTTCTCACGCATGAGCGTCGACCGCCGCAACCGGGTGCTCGACGGCATGCGCAGCAGCCGGGTGTTCGCTTTCCGAGGCTTCTTCATTCTGCTTTCCACAGTGTTGCTGGTTCCCTTCTACAACAGCCCCCAGGTCATGGACGCAATCGGATACCACGGTTACCGCCCCGACGCCAACAAGATTTCCGGAGAATCGATATGAACATCGACGCTCGCGAAAAGGCCCCCGCACTGACGGAAAAGGCCGACGTCATCATCATCGGCAGCGGCGCCGGCGGCGCCCCCATGGCGTACGAGCTGGCGGCGGCCGGCATGAACGTGGTGCTGTTCGAAGAGGGACGGCGTTTCGAGGTAAACCAGTTCAACCGCGACAGCTGGGCCGCCACGCGCGACATGTACCGCGACGCTTCCATGATGTCGACGTTGGGCAATCCGCCCGTGCCGCTTCCGCTCGGCATGACCCTGGGGGGAACCACGACCGTGAACTCGGGCACCTGCTTTCGCACCCCCGAGAGCGTATTCAAGAAGTGGAAGGCCGAATTCGGGCTGTCCGATCTGGCGTACGAAGACCTCGTGCCGCACTTCGAAGCGGTCGAGTCGACCATTCACGTGCAGGATGTTCCCTTCGAGCTCATGGGGGCCAACAACCAGTTGTTCGCCAGAGGAGCCGAAAGGCTCGGCTACCACGGCGCGCCCCTCAAGCGCAACTTCCAGGGCTGCAAGGGCGCCGGGCTATGCGCCTTCGGCTGCCCCAACGTGGCCAAGCAGAGCATGTCGCTCAACTACCTGCCCGCCGCATCGGAAAAGGGCGCCCGCATTTACACTTCGACCCGGGTCGAGAAAATTCTGGTCAAAAAAGGTCGGGCCACCGGCGTGAGCGGCAGCATCGTCGACGAGAAAAGACAGCAGCTCGGCACCTTCAAGGCCGAGGCCCCCATCGTCATACTCAGCGCCGGCACGATCTATACACCTTTCCTGCTGCTCAAGAACAAGCTGGCCAACCGCTCGGGGCAGGTCGGGCGCAATTTCCGCATTCACCCCGCGGCCAAGGTTGTGGGCATTTTCGACGAGATCATCGACGCGTGGAGCGGCGTGCCGCAGTCGTATTATGTGGACGAATTCTTCGACGAGGGGCTCACCTTTGAAGGATTCTACGTACCGCCCGCCTTCCTCTCGTTCGCCCTGCCGGCCTTCGGCATGCGCTTGAAGGAATATATGGCCGATTACAGCCGGCTGGCCGGGTTCGGCATCATGGTAAGCGACACGTCGAGCGGAACGGTCAAGGTTGCCCCTGGCGGAAAGCGGCCCCTCATGCTTTACAACCTCAACAAGAAAGACACCGAAACTTTCGTCAAGGGCGTCGAGATTGCGGCGCGGGTGTACTTCGAGGCCGGGGCGCGCAAGGTGCTTCCCCCCGTGTTCGGCATAGAGGAACTCAATTCGCCCGACGACCTGCGACTGCTGCGCGAGCGCAAGGTCAAGGCTTCCGATCTCGAGCTCATTGCCTTTCACCCCATGGGCACCTGCCGCATGGGCGACGATCCGCGAAATTCGGTGGTCAACCACGAGCTTGAGACCCATGACGTGAAGGGATTGTACGTGGCCGACGGTTCCATCTTCCCCTCGAGTCTGGGCGTGAATCCCCAGCTCAGCATCATGGCCTTCTCAAGGTACGCCGCTCACCGGATTCTGGCAAAGCAGGGAGTGCGGGCGTAAACCAAACGCGGATGCATACAAACGCGGAACTTGGAAATTCAAAGAACTCGGAACGTGGAGCGCGGAAATCTGAGAACGCGGAACTCGGAACGTGGAAATGGAAGAAGGAAGATCGAAAAAGGAAGATTGCTGCGCCGGCTGAAATGAGGGTGTCAATTCTTCTGTGTAACTAGCTGGGGACGCGCTCCCCAAAAAGGATAGAGAATTGATTCAGAGCGGCTGCCCAGTCTTGAAGTGGCCGTGT
>JAWLBW010000013.1:28836-31526 GCA_041687475.1 bacterium | reverse complement strand
TTCCCCCCTTCGCCCTCGCCCGCGCCCTGCGCATTCTCCAGGGCGAGGAGACGGCCGGCGCCTTCTGACGTGCAGCACGGCCACCTGCTGCTCGTCCGTCGCTCGTCGTCCGTCGTCCGAATAAGTACGGCGCCACTCCCTGTCGTCTACCGCATGGCCGAATTACGTGGATGCGCTGAGCAGCAAGCGACGAATTCGCGCAGCGTTCACGACACTATCGACAAGCAGGTAGAAGGGGGGACGAGGGGCAGCCGCCCGGCATTCGGTATAAAACCTCTGCGCCTTTGCGTCGCGGTGTATCCTTACGACCCAATGGCTCGTGCGGTTAGTTCGCATGCATACCGAGGGCATCGAGGCGCCCGGGTGGCAAGGCGCGATGAGGAGTCGATGCCGTAGCATCGGCGACGAAGAGCAACGCAGCCAATCGGGATGCATCGGTGTCCGAATATATGCGAATTAACCAAACGGGACACCAGGGCTCGGTCTATGATTCGTTTTTCGGCGGGCGCTCGCGTAGAATGTGCACGGAGGGGGAAATTTACCTTCGTCACCGAGAGAGCCATGCCGTTTCGCCTTATCGCCGTTTTCACATTTGCCGTTTCCGTGCTCGCCGCCTCACCCGTCGGGGCCCATGAAAGCGCCGACGAACACACGCACGAAGCCGTAACGGACGCCACGCATCCGCTCATTCGTGCGCTCGCGCTGACGCCCGACGAGTACGCCGACCTGGGCGACAAAGAGCTTTTCGAGGCCGCCGATTGGCTGTGGAACTGGAGCTACATGGGCCCCGGCGCACTGGTCGACGGTACGCCGGCCGAGCGCATTGCCGCCATGCGCAAATCGAACGAGATGCTGCGTGTCGTTCTGGCGCGCGACAAATCGAATCCGTTCGTGTACGCCAACATTGCGCGCAACAATTACGACGTCGGCGAATCGCTGCCCGAAGACGCCGTCGCCGAGCGCACCGCGTTGTACGAAGAAATCATCAGTCTGTCCGAAGCCTGTCTGAAGGCCTACCCCGAGAACCCCGACTGCTGGCACTGGCTGGCCTCGGGCATCGGCCGCCTGAGCACCACCAAGGGCGTGCTCAGCTCGCTCTTCTCGGCCTCGCGGGTCGAAGAGGCGTGGCTGAAGTCCGTCGACATTCAGCCCACCACCGTATCCATCAACGGCGACCCCACCGACAACAACGCCCGCTACGGCCTGGGCGTGTTCTATCGCATGGTGCCCGACAGCTGGTTCGTGAAGATGCTTGCCGGGGTACGCGGCAGCAAGAAAAAGTCGGTCGAATACTTCCGCAAGTCGGTCGAGGTGCAGCCCTGGCGTCTCGAGCTGCAGAAAGAGCTGGCCGCCTCACTGCTCTGCTATGCACTCGAAGAAGACGAGCCCGAAGCCCTGGAAGAAGGAAAGCGGCTTCTACGCGAAATCAGGGCCGGTAAGTTCGACCAGCAGGACATTCGCCTGACCGACGTCATCGACAAGGTACATGCCGGCGATCTGCTGGCGCACCCCGACCGCGCCTGCGGCTACAGCCGCGACGGCTACCAGGACGTCGACGAGAGCAAGCTGAAGGAACAGGCTGAAGAATCCTGACGCGTGATCGCGATCACGGCGCCCCCTGTTGCCACCCGGTACCATACAAGCGTTGACCGGGGAATCTTGGGGTCATGAAGCCCGCACGAGAGAGTGCGGGCTTTTTTTGTCATCCGTGCAGCCCACACGCATCTGCCGAAAGCGGTATCAAGCTTCGAGTTCAGGCAGTGCGACCCAAGCGGCGTACTGCGGTGACGTGATAGAAGGAGACGATTCGGAAGGGCGTCCGTCTATTCTACGTAGAAAAGCCACCGTGAAAGGCGATGCCGATTGGCGAAAACGACCGCCGAAACGCCGCCGGCGAGAAGAACGCCGATGCCCACCCTCTTCGTTCCCATGTCCTTGAGCCGGTGGGCGGCGGCGGCGCGGGCGCCGCGGCGCCCGGCCTCCCACCGATGGGTGACCGCGTCGTCAGGCGCCACCCGGCCGTGCTCGGCGTCCCAGGCGTCGGTAGCCAGACGGGCGGGCCCCCGCCGCAACGAGGTGCGACTGCGCCGCAGGGCCTCAGTCATCGTGCTTACGGTCTTTCTTCTTCCTGTCGTCGTCTCGCCTGCGCTTCTTGTCACGCTCCGACTCCTTGTCGCAATCATCGCCGCCATAGCGGTGTTCGTCTTCCCACTTCCACCAGTCGTGCCAGGATTCCTTCTTTCTGCGATCGTCATCATCCCAATCGTCATCATCCCAGTCGTCATCGCCGTCTCGGCAGAAGTCACGATCGTCCCACTTACGCTCCCTGTCCTCCTTCTTACGCCTTTCGCCGTCCTTGTCGCGTTTCTTCGCTCCGTCGTCATACTTGTCGCCGCGCGGGTTTCCGGCTGTTCCGCCACCGTAGGCGCCGGGGTACAGGTCGGCTTCATGGTCGAGGGTCACAGGGCCCCCGCCCCCGCATTCGACGCGGGCGGTGAAGTGAAAGTACATGAGATCGGAGGGACTCGACCCGAAGGCCAGCACCGCCTGCTCGCCGGGGGGAATGTGGTCGTTCATGTACAGGTCGGCCCACCAGAACGATTTTCCGGCAAAGTCCTGACGGTAGGGCGTTTTCATCAGGCTGACCCAGCTTTCACCCCGGAGAATCGAGGCCACCGGTGTGCGGTCGA
>JAWLBW010000013.1:0-28826 GCA_041687475.1 bacterium | reverse complement strand
CCCGAGCCGATCTGCAGGGTAACGCTGTTTCCGCCGCAGGTGACGCTGTAGATGTGCAGCGCCTCGCTCGGAGGCGGCGCTTCGCTTCGCTCACAACCGGGCGCCGGCTGCACGTTCAGCCAGACACGACGGAAAAACGCTTCGGCGTCGCCGAAATCGGGGTTGTCGTTCTGCACAATGAGCGCAATGCGCACCGGTCGGTTGCCCTTGCCGAAGTGCTCGTTCAGCGAGAGGGTGAAGGCGACGCGCACCCTCTCGCCCGGGGCAATGTCGATGCCTTGCGGCTCTAGCTGGTGGCCTTCTACGAACTCGTGACCTGTATAATAGAGCACCGTGAACCAGAGGTTGTCTGCAGCGACGGGGCCGTCGTTCACGACCTCGAATCCGATGGTGTGCGTACCCGGGCACAGCCGCACGGTTCGCGAATCTTCGCTCCAATCGAGCGAAACGCCGTCCAATGTCTGGAGGCCGGTGGCTTGGGCCTCGCCCACCTTCTCGACCAGAATGCGCTGCCCCGCGCCTTTGGCCGACGACCGCTTCGCATCCTCTCCGCACGCCGGCAGCAAGAGAGCCAGCGCGACCATCGTCATTCCCTTCCACATGGCAAACTCCTTTCCCGCCAGACACGGCCGGCAAGATCCCTTTCTCTCAGTCTGCGCCGGTTCAACATCGGGAAATGCGGCGAGGGCTCGGTAAGCGACCCTGGAACTTGACGGGGCTTTTCCTTTCTCCCGAACAGGGTTCCCCTTCCCCAAGGCGAAAGAAAGGGGGCGCGGAAAAAATTCCGCGCCCCCTGGGGGTTTGCCATGTCAGCCGCTTTTACTGAAGCGGTTCGATTGTGCCGCAGGCTACCGGCAGGGTGTCGACGTATTCGCCCCCGACGGTAAGCCCGTGCAGATTGATGACGCGATTTTCAAGCGGATCGAGGTTCATCACGTCAACGGTATACGTCTGTTCGAAGACGATGGTGCCGTCGTCGGCGGTCGGGAACGGCTCGAGGCCGAGAAGGACCGGACCGGTGTAGGCACTGCTTTCTTCGAGGCTGATGACGCCGTCGTCTCCGGCCGCCTCGGGCGGCGAGCAGACCGCATCGGCCTTGGCCGAGTCGAAACCGTGAATGTGCTGGGGATGCACCACGCCCGGTTCGAGGCCTTCGGCCGACATCTGCACGGTCAGCTGGTTTCCGCGCAGGGTAAGCAGTGCCTCGCCGCTGACGCCCGAGTCGTTGATCGGGTTCAGCACGACCCGGTACTGAAGGGCCTGGTCGGTGCCCGGCTGGTCGACGCTGCCGTCCTCGCCGCCGCCGATCGGGCCGGTCACGCCACCGTCGTCATCGCCGTCGGTCGAGCCATCGCCACCGCCGGCTCCATCATCGCCGGTCGAGCCGTCGCCGCCGCCGTTGGTCGGGGGAGGCGTGCTTCCGTCGCCGCCGCCGTTGGCGGGGGGAGGCGTGCCGCCGTCACCACCACCGTTGGCCGGGGGCGGCGTTCCGCCGTCACCGCCACCGTCGGCGGGGGGAGGCGTTCCGCCATTGCCGCCACCGGTGCCCGGAGGCGAGACCACATCGTCGCCGCCACCGCCCGACGAACCGTTACCGCCGCAGTCGTGACGGGCCGTGAAGTGGAAGTACATGGTGTCGCTCGGATTGGATCCGAAGGCGATCACGGCTTCGTCGCCGGGTGGAATGTTGCGGGTAAAGTGCAGGTCGGCCCACCAGAAGGTCTGACCGCCGAAGTCGGCCCGATAGCCGTCGCGCACGAGCTGTACGTATTGGCTGCCGGCCACGATGTTGGCCGAAGCCTGGCCGTCGATGAGGCGCTGGCCTACCTGCAGCTTCACGTTGTTGCCGCCGCAGGTCACGCTGTGAATATGCAGCGGCTGCGCATCGGGTTGGGGAAGCGAACCCACACCGCAACCCGACGACGGGCTGATGTTCAGCCACAGACGCTGGAAGAAGGCATCGGGATCGTTGTAGTTCGGGTTATCGGTCTGCACGATGAGCGCAATTCGAATCTGCCGGTTGGCCGACGCGAATTCGGGGTCGATGTCGACCGTGAACTGCACATCCTGCGTCGCCCCCACAGGCACTTCGATACCGGTGGGCGAGATGGTATGACCGCTGACATACTCCTGACCGAAGTAATACAGAACGGTAAACCAGAGATTGCGCCCCGGCGTGTGCGAAGACGAGTTCTGAATCTGGAAGTTCAAGGTGTGGGTGCCCGGACACAGCGACACGTTCACGGTGTCCTGGGTCCAGTGCAGGTTCAGTTCCGAAGCGCTGCCGTCATGGTCCATCGACCGCAGTGCCGTGGCCATGCCCGCATCGTCATTATCGGGCACGTACACCGTCTGGGTTGCCCCCTCGGAACCGGGACCGGATGAAGACGGCGCCGAGCCGCAGGCGGCAAGCGCAGCAACACCCCACACGGCCAGAAGGCTACGTATCAGGTTTCTGTGAAAAAACATGCTCTCTCCTCAAGTGATTCGACCGTTCAGCCCAACCCGTCTCACCCGGCACCTTACCCGGCGCACGAGCACTCGAATTCCGCACCACGGAGGCTTCGAGTCGGAGTTCGGCTGACGGCTACCACAGCCAGACTAAGCCTGTTTGTAAACATGGTCAGAGCACAAGACCCCGCAACGCTACAGGCCGGGTCGACACAGCCCGGGGCGATACGGGAAAGGAAGAGAGCGATGAAGTGCCATGCCCGTGCGGCACGGCCACCCTTTGACGCGGCAATGGGTACCGACCGACTTACCCGGCAAAAGGGGTAAGCCGCATGCAATGGCATGTCGGAGAATAGCCTGCCGTGCATGCAGGCATACCGCGGCAGGTGAAAGCCGCGAATGCTTTCGAAAACTGCCGGAAAGCGCTATTCGAACTGCTTGCGGAAGACGGCGAACTCTTCACGCAAGGCAGCCAACTCGTCGCGAAGGGCCTGTATTTCGTTTTCAAGCGCCTCGACGCGGCTTGACGAACCGGCTCCGGGCACGGGAGCGGGAGCGGCTTCAGCGCTCAAGTCGGGCTCGCCGGAAAGGAGATGGCCGTAACGGGGCTCCTTGCTTCCCGGACGCACGGGCAGCCGCATGACCCAGGGCTCATCGCCTTCACTCAGCTCGCGCAGGACCGCCTCGACTTCGGGAATGCTCTGAAACGAGAACATGCGCTCGGTGCGCCCCCGCAGTTCGCCCGCCGTCTGCGGACCCCGCAACATGAGTACCGCCAGCACCGAGAGCTGTCGGGGAAGAAAGCCATGGTTCTCTTCGAGCAGATGCCTGTATTTCTGCGAGCGGGGCTCGGCCAGTATGCGCGCCATGCCGCGCCGCCGCAACTGCTCGGCCGCTTCATGAACCGTCGTGTCGCTCCAGGTAACCACCGGTTCGCGGCTTGTCTTCTGATTGCAGGCGGTCACGAGCGCATTCAGCGTCAGCGGGTAGTAATCGGGCGTCGTCAACTCCTTTTCGACGAGCGAGCCCAGCACGCGTACTTCTTCGATTGAAAGATCAAAAGCCAAGTTATTCTCCACACGGACGTTCAAAGGGTGACGTTTCCTTCAGCATACCGGACAACGGGGGCGATCAGGCGGCTTTTCAAGCATCACAACCGTATGGTGCCTGCGCGATGCCCTGTCGGCTCGTATTCACAAGGCACGCATTCCGCGTCGGCCGCGCAGGTGGTACCATAATTGCCATGCGTACACTTACCGCTTATGTGCTGTGCGCCTTCTTCGTTACGGCGCCGGCCTTCGCACAGGCCGAAACGATTGAGCTGCAGGCGGCCCCCCCGCCCGCCATGTCGGAACCGATTCGAAACTGGGTAAACCTGCGCGTGGGGGCCCAAGGCTCGGAACTGCGCGAGGCAAGCAATATGTGCCTCGAGATTGCCCCGCTCGCGATACTGTCGGTCGAAGCCTGCGGAACGGGCAGCCGTGTTCTCTATCCCTCATCCAGCGCCGAAATGAGCCACTGGCGTATGTACGGCACGCTGTACGAATGGGAGTATGAGAAGGCCTGGTTGCGTCCCCGTATCGGCGCTGGCTTTGCCGAACTGCAGGTAGCCGCAGACAGCCCCGGTTTCTTTTTCGGCGGAACCGACCCCAACCGCGCGGAAACGGCCGGTCCCGAGGGCGTGGCCTCGCTTCAGATGCTGTACCCTCTCGTGGGAGGCCTTGAAGTCGTCGCCGAGATGAATGTGGGCGTTGCCTGGTTGCGCCACGCCGGCGACCTGGTTCGCCCGATGAACGATATTCAGCCTTTCGGGGGCCTGACGGTCGGGCTCGGCTGGTAGCGATCGCGTCCTCGGCGCTTCCACCTATATCACGGCGGCAACGCCCGGGCGCCTGCCTTCATGCGATACCGAATGGGCGGGAAGCACCACCAAACCGTTCACCAGAGCGCAGGGATACCTGCAGAGTGCCAACAACCCGGGCGCTGTGCTACAGTATCGGGCATGAAACGTACCATCATCTTCAGTCTCGCAGCCCTGCTGGCCGCCTGTTCCAGCAGCGACATATCGGAAGACCTTTCGGGCGCCGCCGTGCACTTCAACGCCGGCGCCGAGCTGGAAGGCGAATCGTTCTTCGATTTTCCCTGGCCCTCCGACCTTCGTCTCGACGAAACGGGCACCCCCGCGCTGGCCGGGTTTCCCAATCCGAAAAACAATGAGATGGTACGCGATCTGGTAAGTGCGGCGGCCGATCGGCAGGGCTTTTCGGTGCTTCCGGTGGCTTACTTCCGCTTTGCCGCACCGCCGGCGCCCCAGAGCCCCGACACCGTGATTCCGGCCGCTCCCTCGTCGCCCGTGTTGCTTGTCGACGTCGACCCCGATTCGCCGGAGAGGGGCCGCCTGATTCCCACCGTCGCGTGGACGCCCGAGCCCGACACCTTCCTGCCCGAAAACGTGCTGGCCGTGGCGGCCCGACCCGGTTTCGTGCTTCACGGCAACCGCACCTATGCCTTCGTGGTCATGCGTTCCCTGAACGACGCCAAGGGCAAGCGGCTCGGCGTGCCCCCGATTCTCGACGATCTGCGCGACGGGCGCACGCCCACGGGCAAACACGGCGCCGGCATCAAGGCACTGTACGCCCCGCTGTGGTCGGCGCTCGACAAGGCCGGGGTGTCACGCGACGGCGTCGCCGCGGCCACCGTCTTCACCACGGGCGACACGGTTGCCCGGGTAGCCGACGTGTCGGAGCGCCTGGCCTCGATGTACGAGGTTGAAATCACGGGGCTGGCTGTCGACACCGATGACGGTAATCACCCGGCAACCACCGGAAACCCCGGGTACTGCGAGCTTCACGGCACGGTAACCTATCCCCAGTTTCAGCGCGGCAAGGCCCCCTTCGACAAGGGCGGCGACGCCCCCGAGAATGTAGGTCGCTTCGTGTGGGGCGACGATGGACTGCCCGTCAAGCAGAGCGATGAAGAGGCGCCCGTCGTCATAACCATTCCCAAGACGGCCATGCCGGCGACGGGATATCCGCTTACCATGTACTTTCACGGCTCGGGCGGGCTGAGCACCCAGGTCGTCGACCGCGGTACCGTAACTGAAATCGGCGGCGACCCCATCAAGGGTGGCGGACCGTCGCTGCTGCTCGCCCCCTTCGGCATCGCCACGGCAGGCAGCGCCATGCCCGTCAATCCCGAACGGCTGAATGACCCCGAAGCCAGCGATATCGCTTATCTGAACCTGGGTAACGTGGGCGCATTTCCCTACACCTTCCAGCAGGGCGTGATCGAACAGCGCATGTTCATCGCCGCTTTACGTGAACTGCGCATTCCGCCCGAGGCGCTGGCCGGTTGCGACGCGCCTGCCCTTCCCGAGGGCGAAGACGCCTACTTCTTCGAACCGGAAACGGTGCTGGCCATGGGGCAGTCGATGGGCGGCATGTATACCAACATGATCGGCGCCGTCGATCCCATCGTCAAAGCGGTGGTGCCCACGGGCGCCGGCGGCTTCTGGGGCTACTTCATTCTGGAAACGTCGCTCATTCCCGGCGCGGCCAACCTGCTGAGCGTTATTCTGAACACGGGCACCCTGACCTTCCTGCATCCGACGATGTCGTTGCTCGAACTGGCCTGGGAGGCAGCCGAACCCATGGTATACGTGCCCCGTCTTGCCTACGACCCCCTTCCCGGCCACCCCGCACGGCCCATTTACGAGCCTGTGGGCAAGGGCGATTCGTACTTCCCCATTCAGGTGCTCGATGCCATGGCGCTGGCCTACGGCAACGAGCAGGCAGGCGACGAAATATGGCCGGGCATGCAGGAAGCGCTCGCCTTGGACGGTCGAGAAGGCATTCTTCCCTACCCCGTCAGCGACAATCGCAGCTCGCTGGCCGACGATCTGCCATACACCGGCGTCGTCGTGCAGTTCAAGGGCGACGGCATTTACGACCCCCACGCCGTGGCTTTCCAACTCGACGAAGTGAAATATCAGTACAGCTGCTTTTTCGACACCTTCCTGCGTACAGGAATTGCCCAGGTACTGGCGCCCCGGCCCCTCGGCAGTCCGTGTGAATGAGCACGCGCCCCAAGGCAGGAGCCTCAATGCAGTCACGCAATCTTCAGAACGCTTTCTTTCTCGGTCTACTCCTGCTCACGACTGTCGCGTTTCTGTGGCTGATTCGTGATTTTCTCGAGCCCGTGTTCTGGGCGGCGGTACTGGGCAGCCTGTTCTTTCCGGTGCAGCGACGCTATGTGAAATGGCTCGGTCGACGCAAGGCGCTTGCCGCCATTCTGACCGTTCTGACCATTCTGCTCATCGTCGTACTGCCGCTTTTCCTGATCGGGTTGGCCGTGACACAGGAATCGGTCAACCTGTACCAGCGTATCGCTTCGGGTGAAATCGACCTGAACGCGATACTCGATTTCTTCCGGCGTCTGGCGCCCACCCTGGTCGACTACATGGAGCGCTTCGGCGTTACCCAGGAAGACATCACGGCACGTGTTTCAGCCGCCGCCGTGGTCGTGAGTCAGTCGCTGGCCAGTCGCATGGTCGAGTTCGGTCAGAACGCGCTGCGGGTGACGCTGCTGTTCTTCGTCATGCTGTACGTGCTGTTCTTCTTTCTGCGTGACGGCGACCGGCTGGTCGACGCCCTCATTCGCACCCTTCCGCTGGGCGACGTACGTGAACGCCTGCTTTTCTCGAAATTCACCGAGGTTTCGCGGGCCACCATCAAGGGCACGCTGGTCGTCGGCGCCGTTCAGGGCACCCTGGGCGGGCTCGCCCTCTGGGTTCTCGGTGTAACCGCGCCCATATTCTGGGGCGTGGTCATGGCCGTCTTTTCCATCATTCCCGCGGTCGGCGCGGGCATTGTGTGGTTGCCGGCCGCTATCATTCTCATCGCCACGGGCTCGTTGGTCAAAGGCATCATTCTCATTGCCTTCGGCACGCTGGTCATCAGCCTGGTCGACAATGTACTGCGGCCGATTCTGGTCGGTAAAGACACGAAAATGCCAGACGCCCTGGTGCTCATTTCAACACTGAGCGGTATTACCATGTTCGGCATTTCGGGGTTCGTGATCGGCCCCATCATCGCCTCGTTCTTCCTGGCGGTCTGGGCCATGTTCGAGCACGAATACGGCGAGGAAGACGGGCTTGTCGACCTGAACGAAGAGTGAGAGCGGTGCGGCCTGAAGGCCGGCTTTCGTTCGTTTAAGGACAGGAGACTCACAGGAGCCCGCAGGGTGCGCAGAGGGCGCTCTGCAGCGTCCGATGCGCTGCCCTTTCGGCAGCTTTCTTTTCTTGTTTTTTACAAGCCAATAAAAGAAAAGTCATCAGGGGGCAAGCACAATCATCGGTTTCGCGCAGCACGGCTCGGCGCCCCCTGCGAACTCCTGTAAAAAGGTACTTCACGAACAAAAGCCCGCGAAGCGCACCTTATCGGCCTTCAGGCCCTGACTTCGATACCGTGCGACGGGTCGTCGGTCAGAATTTCGAAGGCGGCACGGTTCTTCGACGTAAGCGTAACCGGAGCACCGCCCTTGGGGCGCAGCGTAACTTCGCAGGCGGCAATCTTGCTGTTGAGGCAGAATTTGCTTCCCCCCGGCGGGTTGTAGTAGTTGAGGCCGACAAAGTCTTCGCGGCGACCGATAATGCGCCCTTCGGCCGTCGCGTCTTCGTTCTCGCCGCGAAATTGCCAGGTAAAGTAATCGAACGAGCCTTTCCTGACCGCCTTCAGCAGGCTGTTCATGGCGTATTCGCGTCCTTCATGACGCAGGACGAGGGGGGTGAGAAACGGCGTGTACACGGGGCCGATCTTGATGCGGGCCGTGGCTACCTCGAGAAAGCTGTCGGGCGCGTTGTCGAACCCGGCCACCTGGCCCCACGCATAGTGGTCGGTGTGCTTGGCGCCCCAGTTGTGATTCTGGCTGCCCGGCCAACCGTCGATGTCCTTCTTTTCGCCGTTGACCGTGATGCTTCCCTTGTAGGTACAGAGCGGGATACCGACCAGGGCCTTGGCCTTGGGCAGCGGCGTTTCGTAAAGCTTGAGGGGAAGATCGAAAAGCGGATCCTGGCCTCCTTCCCACTGCAGATCCCACTCGAGGCGATTGCCGCGCGACTCGGCGCCGCCCTTGAGCATGCCGGGCTCCAGCACGGCGCCGCCGATCTCGGCCCGGAAGCGGTCATTGCCGAATGCGCAATCCTTCATGGGCACTTCGCGTTTGGCTACGACGTGCTTGCCCGTTTCGCCGTCGAACCAGATGCTCCACAACTCTCCGATGGCATCTTCAGGACGCTTATGGGGCGTAAAGATGGTAAAGCGAATCCAGAAAGCCAGCGGCCGCGTCGGATGGTTGGCCCGCTGAAAGAAACTCTCGTAGTGACCTTTCGCCTGGCCTTTTACGTAGCGGGTAAAGTTGGCTTCGCGGCGGGCTTTATCGAGTCGCGCGTCCATGGGGCACCTTTCGGGGGAAGAGAATATCAGCCTGTCATTTTATCTACTGCGCGGTCGGTTGGGTAGGCGGTTCGGGTAAAAGAAGCGGTGCGGCCTTCGGCCGGCTTTGTTCCTGAAGGACAGGATACTTACAGGAGGTCGCGGGGTTCGCAGAGAGTGCCCGGTGGCGTTACGGACCGAGAGATTCCGGCAGCTTACTTCTTCTGTCTTAGAAAAGAAAAAAAGAAATCGCGAAACTGACAGGCGCTGCAGCTGGTGTACAACCACTCAGCGCACTCTGCGAGCTCCTGTAAAACGCTCTTCACATTCGAATGGGCGCGAAGCGCGACCTATTCTTCCTTCTTGAAATCGAGCGAGGCCGAATTGATGCAGTACCGCATGCCGGTCGGACGGGGGCCGTCGGGAAAGACGTGTCCCAGGTGACCGCCGCAGCGGGCGCAGTGAACCTCGACGCGACGCATGCCGTAGCTGTCGTCTTCGTCGGTCTCGACATGCGAGGGATCAAAAGGCTGATAGAAACTGGGCCAGCCGCTGCCCGAGTCGTACTTGGTGTCTGACGAGAAGAGTTCGTTGCCGCAGGCGGCACAGAGAAAAACGCCTTTTTCCTTCCACTCGTTGTACTTGCCCGTGAAGGCGCGTTCGGTGCCCTTTTTTCGCAGTATTTCGAACTGCTCGGGCGAGAGTTCGTTGCGCCAGTCGTCTTCGGATTTTCGAATCTTTTCCATTTCGAAATGGTAGCACGAACAGCTTGGGAGATGGGTAGATGCGTGAGCATGCTGAGGGAAACGCTCACACGGAGGCACAGAGACACAGAGCTGCCTCCGTAGCGTCCGACGCTCTACCCCCACAGAGACTTCTCCATTTTATTCTTCTGGAATTGAAGATGAAGAAATCGAAGAGGTAGCGCAAACCCGGTTTTCATGTACAAACCCTCAGCGCTCCCTGCGACCTCCTGTAAAACGCTCTTCGCGTACAAATGGGCGCGTAGCGCGACCGCTCAGAATGCCGGCGCTGGACCGGGGCTGCTTTCGTCATACAAGTGGTGCCGCCTGTGCCATGCCTCGAGCGATTCGTCCGGATATCGGCGATGGTGCACGTGTCCCTTTCCATCGGGCACGGGTACCCAGGTGGGTTTGAAGTCGAGCATGATGTGCACGATTTCAGGCGGTCGCGGCAGGGGCGTGTCGATGGCCGAGGCGAAGGGATGTATGAACTCGGGCCAACGGGGGTCGTAGAGCCAGAGCGCGCTTCCGCACAGCGAGCAGAAGTGACGCCGTGCGGGGCTGTGCCCTTCTCCACCCGATTCGGTTTCGGCGGCGGGCACCTGATACACCTGCAGATGGCTTTCGCCCCTGGCATCGAAAGTCGTCGCGTCGGCGCCGAGGTTGATGGCGAAACCACCTCCACCCGCGGTCTTACGGCAGATCGAGCAGTAGCATCGCATGTACGGATAGGGCGACCGCGCAAACACCCGGAATGTCACCGCCCTGCAGCGGCAGCTGCCGATAAGCCACATGGGGAAGCTCAGAAACCTCGGCCCTGAAAAGTTCTTCCCCACTATGACACGGAAAACGCCACCGGGGAACCACTACCCGACAGTCGACCATGCCACCCGAAGCCCTGAGACCAGGCGACCGGGAGACCAAGGGGGCAACGGTCACTCGACTCGCGCGCCCGAGAGCGTCGGTCGCCACAGAACCAAGGCGTACCGCACGTGCAGCACGCCTTGGGCATTGGCCATCGGCCATCGGGCATTGGTGATCGCGCCGAAGGCGCGAATCACCAGGCCTTTTCAGCCGCTTCGACCGTCTGGGCCATGAGCGTGGCGATGGTCATGGGGCCTACGCCGCCGGGCACCGGCGTGTAGGCGTACGAACGGTCCTTGACGGTCGAGAGCTGAATATCGCCCACCTTGTTCGCGGGGTGATAACCGGCGTCGACGACCACGGCGCCGTCCTTGATCCACTCGCCCTGAATGAACTCGGGCTTGCCTACCGCGCCGACGACGATGTCGGCCTGCTTGACGAGGTCGACCAGGTTCTTCGTGCGCGAGTGACAGACGACCACGGTGGCGTCGGCGTTCAACAGCATGAGGGCCATCGGCTTACCCAGAATGGGACTGCGACCGACCACCACGGCCAGTTTCCCCGACAGGGGAATGTCGTAGGCCTTCAAGAGGCGCATGATGCCGGCCGGCGTGGCCGAACCGTAGGCTTCTTCGCCCATGGCCATGCGACCGAAGCCATGGGTGGTTACGCCGTCGACGTCCTTGGCGATGGAGATACGATCGAAGCAGGCGCGCTCGTCAATCTGCGACGGCACTGGGTGCTGCAGCAGAATGCCCTGCACGTCGGGGTCGGCGTTCAGCTTGTCGATTTCGGCCAGCAGCTGCTCGGTGGTCGTTTCCTGGGAGAGAATGACCTGACGCGACTCCATGCCGACGCGGCGGCAGGCGTTGCCCTTCATGCGCACGTAGGTGGCCGAGGCAGGGTCGTCGCCGACAAGAATGGTGGCCAGAACAGGCGTACGCCCCGGATTGCGTTCCTTCAGCGCGGCGACGCGCGTCGAAAGGTTTTCTTCCATGCGGGCGGCTTCTGCCTTGCCGTCAAGTATGATGGGCGCCATGCATCTTCTCCGGGTGGTACGAGGAGCGTTGCTCCCCCATGACAGGTCACAGTGAAAATAACTTTATAGAGTAACGCATCAAGGCGAAACGTGCAGCCGTTGCCTCTGGCGTAGAATGGACGAGGGAGAGATGGGGCGAGGGTGAGCGTTATCCCGAACCGGACGGTTCCGGTATGCACGAAAAAGGTCGGGAGCATTCGCTGAGGAAGGGTAGGTAAACCAAGGCCAAGCAGGCGCTACGTATCACCTTTCACCTTTCACCTATCACCTATCACCTATCACAGCGAGCGAAGCTCGACCTCAATCCACACCCCCAGCGCCTTGCCGCACAGTTCGCCCGCTTCATTGAACAGCGCCGTACCGACTTCATGCTTGCGGCCCTTGCGCGATATCGGCCAGCTGAGCACGGTACAGCGTTCGCCGGGTCGAATACCGCCCGGAACTTCGGCGGTCATGCGGCCGAGTAACGCGGGCCGCATCTCGTCGCCCATGGCCGCGAAATAGCCGGGACAATCAAGCGCCGCCCAGAGAAACTCCTTACGCACGAGGCCGTCTTCATCCTCAAGGCTCGCGTCGGGAACCCAGGGCGCCGCGTATACCTGCGAGGCGTGTGCGCCGGCAAAAATTCGCAGACCGTCGCCCTCGGCCCGCCGGGGCCCGCAGACAAAGCAGTGCGGAAAACCGTGGCTGTGAAAGCCGACGTAGCGGGTCGAGGCCGCCTGCACTTCGGCAGGCGTAGGAAGGGGGGGAACGTCGAGTGCCGTTTCGTCCACCGATCGAGCCTCGCCGACCAGGGCATCGTCGTAGTACAGGCGCAGAAAGCCTGCCTCTTCGACCAGCCGAAGGTCCTTCTCCAACGGGGGCGGACTCTTGAGGGTTACCTCGACCGGTCCTGAAAGTTCACGACCGAACAGCCCGCACGAGTAGCCGCCGTTGCCACTTTCCGGAGGGCCCTGAAAGCGTCGGGCAATCTGTACCGTTTTCTGCATGCACCCATTGTATCCTTCATGTGCCCGACACCCAAGCAGACGTTCTTTGCCGCGTCATTCCCGAATGCTATACTGACCCAAGTCATTTTCTTCGGGGGCCACACCGGAATGGATTTGATACCGCAGGGTCTCTCGCAAAGAGAGCGAAACAAAGCCGAGAAGGAATACCGCATCGTTCAGGCAGCGCGGGAACTCTTTGTCACCATCGGTTACGACAAGACGACCATGGCCGAGGTGGCCCGCAGGGCCGGCATCGGAAAAGGTACCTTGTTTCTGTATGTGCGCGATAAGCGTGGGCTGCTGTTCCGTGTCGTGTACGAAGACATCGACCGAACCATGCAGCGGGCCTACGCGACCGTGCCGCCCGTCGAAGACGTTGTCGAGCGCATCATGCATGTCTTTACGCAGATGTTCGATATGTACGAAGCCCTCGGCCCACTCGGCCGTCACTTCGTCAGGGAACAGTTCATGGCCGATGAAGGCGACGCGGTGCTGCAGCCCGTACGTCTGGCGTTTCTCACCAACCTGTGCCGGCTGGTCGAAAATTGTCGGGCGGCCAATCTCATGGCCGAAGACGTCGACTCGGCGCAGGCAGCCTACAATGCTTTCGCGCTGTACTTCGGGGCACTTACCCTCTGGCTGGGCGGTACGTCATCAAAACTTGGGGCCCTGGCGTCGCTGCGCAGCGCGCTGCTGCATCAGGAACACGGCTGGCGCCCCCCCGCGGTCGTCGCCCCCGTCGGGCCGAACTCTGCATCGCGGCGGATCAAGAAATGAGCGACAGGCATTGCGATGTCATCGTTGTCGGCGGCGGTATCGGCGGTCTGACCCTGGCTGCGGGGTTACAGCGCCGGGGAGTCGACGCCCATGTGTACGAAAGAGCACCCGCGCTGGCCGAGGTTGGGGCGGGTCTCACCCTGTGGGCCAACGCTCTGTACGCCCTCGATAAGCTCGGCCTGCGAGAACATCTGCCGCCGATACGTGAGAGAAATCTCGAGGGCGCGATTCGCGACTGGCGGGGTCGCGTGCTCATGGCCGCTTCGGCGGGCGAACTCAACGACCGCTACGGAGAAGCAAACATCGCGGTGCACCGCGCCGAACTTCAGCAGAGTCTCTACCGGGCAGTCGCGCCGGGTACGGTGCACCTGGGCATGCCGTGTACCGGCTTCGAAGAAGAGGGCGCCGGCGTGACCGCTCGATTGGAGAACGGCGACAGCGTACGAGGACGTCTTCTGGTGGGGGCCGACGGCATTCACTCGGCGATACGCACCCAACTGCACGGCGACCAGCCGACACGCTATGCCGGATACACGGCCTGGCGCGGCATCGCCGACTTCGACTATGCCCGCCTCGAGCCCGGCGAAACCTGGGGAAGGGGCACACGCTTCGGCAGCGTGCCTATCGGAAATGGGCGGGTTTACTGGTTCGCCACCGCCAATGCGCCAGCCGGCGCAAAGAGCCCCGAGGGAGAGAAACAGCGGCTGCGCACCCTCTTCGGCAACTGGCATGCGCCCATATCGGAACTCATTGAAGCCACCCCGGCAACGGCCATTTTACGCAACGACATACGCGACCGTAAACCCATCGCGCAGTGGGGAAGAGGGCGCGCTACCCTGCTGGGCGACGCCGCTCACGCCACCACGCCCAACATGGGTCAGGGCGCCTGTCAGGCCATCGAAGACGCCGAGGCACTCGTGCACTACCTCACCGGCGGCAGCGGCGGCAGCGGCGACACCGTCGCGTTGCGCGCGTATGAGCATGAGCGCGCTCGGCGTACGGCCATGATCGTGAACCAGTCATGGCGCATCGGTTCGGTGGCCCAGTGGTCGAACCCGGTAGCCGTCGCCCTTCGTAACCGTATCGTGCGATCTATCGCCGGCCGCATGCAGGAGCGGCAGCTGGCACCGGTGGTCGGCTACCGCCCGCCCGGCCGGAGTTGATTCACGCCACCGGTTCGGGCAGCCGGCCGCTTGCGGCAAGCGCCTGCCGGGTTTCGTAGCCGCCCGACAGGTTGCGCGAATGAATGCCGTTCAGCTCAAGCATGCGCGCGGCATAGTAACCCCGCTGGCCCACCTGGCAGTATACGTAAACCGGTCGGTCGGCCGGTAGCTCGTGGGCCCGCTCACGCAGACTCGCGAGGGGTATGTTGCGGGCACCGGGAACGTGGCCCAGGCTGAACTCGTCTTCGTCACGCACGTCGATGAGAACGGCGTCGGGGGTAAGCTCGTCCCAGTGGGCCACCGGCCCTTCTCCCCGCAGAGTGTTGGCGCTGATCATGCCGGCGAAGTTGACGGCATCCTTGGCCGAGCCGTACTGTGGGGCATAGCAGAGTTCGGCTTCCTCGAGGTCGTAGACCGTTCCCCCCAGCTGCAAGGCCGTGGCAATCACGTCGATGCGCCGTTCGACCCCCGCCTTTCCCACCGCCTGCGCGCCGAGCAATTTTCCGGACGCGGGGTCGTACAGCACCTTCATGTGCATCGTCTCGGCGCCGGGGTAATACTTCGCGTGATCACGGGGATGCAGCCAGGTCTTCGCAAACGGAATGCCGGCCTGAACGAGCGTTTTCTCATTGGCGCCCGTGAGGGCGGCCGTCATGTCGAAAACGCCGCAGACCGCCGTGCCCTGGGTGCCGCGGAAGGCGCCGCCCTTGCCCGTCACGATATCGGCCGCCCGGCGCCCCGGGCGGTTGGCCGGACCGGCGAGCGGAACGGGAAACGACTGCCCCGTCACGACGTCGACCGACTCGACGGCATCGCCCACGGCAAAAATGTGGGGGTCGGAGGTGCGCATCTGACGGTCGACGACGATGCCGCCGCGCGCGCCGATGGCAAGCCCCGCTTCGCGGGCCAGTGTGGCCTCGGGCTTGACCCCGATGCCCAGAATGACCATGTCGGTACGAAGGGTGTGGCCGGCGGCCGTCACGATTTCGAGCTCGCCGTTTCGCTCGGCGAAGCCACCGACGCCATCGCCCAGTACGACCCGTACCCCATGGTGCTGCAGTTCATGTTGTACGTACCAGGCCATCTCGGCATCGAGCGGCGGCAGCACCTGCGGCTGCAGTTCAATGAGCGTGACCTCGAGACCGCGGCGCGCAAGGTTCTCGGCCATTTCCAGACCGATGAAGCCGGCGCCGACGACCACCGCGCGCCGGGCGCCGCGCTCATCGATCCACTCCCGGATTTTACGGCTGTCGGGTATGGTGCGCAGGGTAAAAATGCCTGGAAGATCGATGCCCGGAAACGGCGGACGCACGGGAGCGGCGCCGGGCGCAAGCAGCAGTTCGTCGTAGCGCTCGCGAAATCGACGCCCGCTTTCCAGGTCGACTACCTCAATCTCACGCGCCTCGCGATCGATGGCCGTTACCTCGTGCCGGGTGCGCACATCGATGCGAAACAAGTCCCGGAAGCGCTGCGGGGTCGCCATGAGCAGGTTCGCTTCGTCGGTAATGACCTCGCCTACGTAGTACGGCAGACCGCAGTTGGCGAAGGAGACGTGGGGGCCGCGTTCGAACAGAATGATTTCGGCATTCTCGCTCTGACGGCGGGCACGGGCGGCAAACGATGCGCCGCCGGCGACGCCGCCGACGACAAGAATTCGCTGAGCTGACATGCTGCAGACCTCTGGGTAATCATGGTTTCCGCCTCCCCCCTTATTCAAACATTAGCATATTTGAATAAACAGGACAAACGACTCTGTTTCCTCAGCCTGACCGCGCCACGTGCGGCAGAACCTGAGGAGCAACGGCCCCGCTCTCATATACGGGAGGGCTTTCGCAAGGAGGTTCCTGCAGCGCGGGTGCAGGAAGGTAGCCTAGCCAAAATGCTCTCTTGGCTATTTACGTGAGCGCGTTCGGCACGCAAAAGTAAATAGGTATCCAGGCGGGGGCAGCCACCCCGCATTCAGTAGGAACCCTCTGCGCCTCTGCGTCGGAGCTTGCCCTGAGCTTGGCCGAAGGGTGTAGTGTTCCCTTCCCCCTGGCCAGGGTGCGAATCAGGCCGTGCCGGCCGAAGCGTCGACGGTGTCTGCCGAGCGGTTGCTTCCCGCCTCGAGCTCGTCTTCTTCCCGCAGGCGTACCGGGCCGAAATTTTCGGGATATTTGCCGACCTTATCGGCGTAGAACGCGCGACTCAGATCCATGTCGGCTTTGAGGTCGCCGGTGGGCTTGATGGCGGCGCCGAACCCACCGCGCTTGCGCTTGTAGTCGAGATAGCCGAGCACGATGGGTACGTCGGCGGCCCGGGCTATGTGGTAGAAGCCCGACTTCCAATACTCGACGCGGCTGCGCGTACCCTCGGCCGGAACGGTAATCACCAGTTCGTCGGCGGCATTACGCAGCAGGTCGGCCGTTTGCTCGACCACGTTCTTGCGCAGGTGCCGCTGAATGGGCAGGCCACCGAGGCGGCGCATGATGGGCCCGAGCGGCCCCTTGAACAGCGTGTGCTTTCCCATCCACAGAATCTTCAAATTGAAGACACGGGCAAAAGCCAGGGTGAAGGGAAAGTCCCAGTTGGTGGTGTGCGGAGCCGCGATAAGCACGAACTTCGCAGGTTCGGGGCGTTCACCCTCGGGCTGCCATCCGGTGAGGCGCAGAAAAAGTCGGGCAAGAAACAAAGACATGAGTACCGTTCCGTGGTTTGCGGATTGGACCCATAGTTTACCGAAACCACGTCACGGTTTTGTCATGGAAGAGCGAGTCTGGTTCTGCAGTGCAGTCAGAAGTTGCGTGTCAGGAGGGAATACCGTCGACGTCGGTCAGCGCGTCGCGGTTCTCGCCGAGGTCGCGAATAAGACTGAAGGAGCCGTCTGTTTCCAGTATGACGGCGCCCACATCCTTGATGGAGGCGAGGCCCTGGTTTCGCAGGGCGGTGTGTATCTCGGTTTCGGGCACACGTTCCTTCCGCATGGCCTCGCGCAGGTACTCGCCCCGATAGACGAGCAGGCGCGGTTTCGCCTTCACCGCCTTCTGGGTAACCGGCCAGTGCGTGTTCACCCAGGTGGCGCAGAACTGGAGAAGTACGAGCAACGCCAACGCCAGCACCCCCTCGGCGAGCCTGACTTGCCTTGAGAGCAGGGCCGTCGCCAGGGTCGAGCCAAGTGCAATGGTCACAATGAAGTCGAAGGCGTTCCATTTGCTGAGGGTTCGCTTTCCCGATACCCGTAGAATGGCGACGAGCGCCACCCAGGCCAGGGTTCCGACCACGAGGGTGCGCAACAAGGCATCCCAGGAAGAGAAAAAAAACTGATTCATGGTTTTCTCTCGTCGGTCAGGCGAACCGTCAGCGGCGGCAGCCCCACCACTTCCGTCGAAGACGAAGCGACGTGAATACCCGCCTCATCCAGTTCGGCAAGAATCTCGCGGTTCATACGGTCCTTGAGATCGCGCACGCCGTGCTCGCGGGCGATGAAGCGCAGCGTCAGCTCGAGCCAGTTGTCGGTCAGCCGCAGGTAAACCCGGGGCCGCAGATCGGCTCGCTCGATGAAATAACGGCGCTGCAACTCGCGCAGCGCATCTTCGCTCATTTCGGCAATGTTGACCGTATGGCGCTCGGCAACAGCCAGAAGAACCCGCTCGGCGCGCCGGTGGTCGGCCCGGTAGGGAATGGGCAGGCGAAGCTCTTCCCACAGATAGGGAAAGTCGACGGTGAAGTTGTAGACAGGTTCGTCGAAGACGCGACCGTTCGAGATGGTGACGATGCGGCCGGTATACTGGCGCGCGGCGACCCACATGGAAGGATCCGACATGCGTATGTCGGGGGGTTGCCCCATTTCCATGATGGTGGTGCGCGTGTAACCCAGCGTGATGACGTCGCCCCGTACGCCGCCCATGAGTATGCGATCGCCGACGCTGAAGATGCGCCCCCGCAGAATGACGAAGTAGCCGGCAATGGCCGTAACCAACTTCTGCAAGGCGAAGGCCAGTCCGGCCGAAATGAGGCCGAAGGCGGTCGCCAGGCGCCCGGGGTCGTCGAACCAGATGGAAACGACCGCCACCGCCATGAGAAAACCCACGACCACACGCACCGTCTGGTTGGCCCAGAAAACGGTGCGCGGGCGTTCATAACCGGCCAACTTTCGCGTAAGCCGACGAAGCACGCGCCCGATGCCCCAGAGCACCACGACGATGAGTATGGTCACGAGAACCTTACGCGCGTTGTCTGCGGTGAACCCGACCAGCTTCACCCCGAAGACGGCCAGGGCGTCGTTGGGGCCGACGATGTCGAAGACGGGAGGCATTTCCTCCCATTTTCAGGGCGAACGACCTCGGGTGGAAGGGGGTAGCCTGCCTGGCCTTGCCAGGCAGGATCGCAGATCGCAAATATCAGAAAACAGGCCTCTACCCCGGCCGACGCTCGCATTCGATGAAAGCTCTGCCCTGTTATCGGCAGGGTCGGTCCAATGCCGGACTCCCCATACAACCGGCTTGGGGTTTAAGGATTGGGGATTGAGGATTGTTGTTTACCAGGCGCTCATCGGCCCCAGGTCGTATACCTTGTAGCCGGCGTCGCGAAGCATGCGGGCGGCGGTGGCGCTGCGGTTGCCGCTTCGGCAGTAAACCACGACCGGTACGTCGCGCGAGCCGACCTCGGCGATGCGCGAGCCGAGTTCCTGCACGGGTATCAGTTTCGCCCCCTCGATATGCCCCGCGCGAAATTCGCCGGGGGTGCGCACGTCCAGCAACGTGGCGCCCTGCGCGACGAGTTGCCGTGCCTCTGCCCCCTTGACGACACCCCCCTGCTCCGAAGATTTTCCGCTCGTGGCATTGGAGGCCGACGTACAACCGGCCAATCCCAGTACCCCCGTTAGAATGGCTGCCACAAACCTGCCGCGTGTCTTCATCCGCTCTCTCCATGCAAATATTCAGATGTTAATATACACGGGTACATTCCCCCCACGCAACGGATATCGGAGAAAAGCCGTACCGCATGGTTGCCTCCCGGCAGAAAAATGTTTTCTACCGTTCAGTAGGTAATTTCCGTTCCGGCGTGCCGCAGTGCGCTACTCCGTGTATGATAAAGGATTATTCGAAGTGGGCACCGACTCTCCTGCAGCTCGCGTGCCTGCCCGGTGCCGCCCGAGTTGCGGTAAGCCGGGTCTTCGACCAGTTGCATCGACCCCGCCCCAGGCGGAAAGGAGTCACTCATGGCACAGACTCTCGTTGCCGAAAAGCCGGCGACAAGCGAAGACATCAGCGTTCAGATCGAGACCGCCTTCAAACGCCTGCATGCCAACCGCTGGCACATGGCCAACACCACGGCCGAAGAGCGAATTGCCCGCCTGAAGCGCCTGCGCGACGCCATTCTCCGTCGCCGCGGCGAACTTGAAAAGGCCATGTGGGAAGACTTTCACAAGCCCGCGGCCGAAGTCACGATCAGTGAACTGCAGCCCGTGCTTTCCGAAATTCAGCACACCATCAAGCACCTGAAGAGCTGGATGAAGCCGATGAAGGTGCCGACCCCCATGCACCTTTTCGGTACGAAGGGCGTCGTAAAGCACGAGCCGAAGGGCACGGTGCTCATTCTTTCGCCGTGGAACTATCCGTTCAATCTCTTCATCAACCCCCTGGTCACGGCCATTTCGGCCGGCAACGTCTGCATGATGCGCCCGTCGGACAAGGTACGCGCCACCAGCACGCTGCTCAAGAGCCTGATTGAAGAAGTCTTTCCGCCCGAGGAAGTGGTCGTTTTCACCGGCCCGTCGTCCATCGGCAACATCATGCTCGAAATGCCCTTCGACCACGTTTTCTTCACCGGCAGCCCGAACGTCGGCCGCACGATCATGTCGGCCGCCTCGAAGCACCTTGCTTCGGTAACCCTCGAGCTCGGCGGCCAGTCGCCGGTCGTGGTCGACGAATCGGCCGACGAAAAGGCGGCGGCCCAGCGTCTCATGTGGGGCAAGTTCGTAAACGGGGGCCAGACCTGTATCGCACCCAACCACGTATTCGTGCACGAATCGAAGCTCGAGTCCTTCCTTGAAGAAGCCAAGGCTTCGGTTGAACGCCAGTACGGCGCCACCGACGCCGACCGCAAGGCCTCGGCCGACTTCGCACGCATCGTCGACGATCGCAGCCACAAGCGTCTGGCCGGCATGCTCGAGAGCACCATTGCCGCGGGCGCCAAGGTAGTCGTGGGCGGCGACGTCGACGCGTCGGAACGCTACATTGCCCCCACCGTCCTGCGCGACGTCGACGAAAGCATGGCCGCTATGGACGAAGAAATCTTCGGCCCCATTCTCCCCATCATGTCGTACAAGACGCTCGACCAGGTCATCGCCGCCATTCAGTCGCGCCCGAAGCCGCTGGCCATGTATATCTTCTCGAACAACCAGGGCAACATCGATCGCCTGCTCGCCAACACGACCGCCGGCGGCACGACCATCAACAACGTACTGCTGCACTTCGCCAACGGCGACCTGCCCTTTGGCGGCGTCGGTGAAAGCGGCCAGGGTAACTACCACGGCTTCTTCGGCTTCCGCAACCTGTCGCACGAGCGTGCGGTTCTGGTGCAGAAGAAGCCGGTCAGCATCAATATGTTCTTCCCGCCCTACACCGACAAGGTGAAGAAGATGGGCGAGATGCTCACGAAATACCTTGCACGCTGAGCCTGTCTCGCATTGAATTTCAAAGGCGGCCCCAAGGGGCCGCTTTTTTTCTTTTTGCTGCGATCGCACATGGGTCGACCCGACCGCACCCCGCAATCTCGGCTGGGTCGAGCGTACCGCAGGGCTTTGTGATCCAGCGCATACCCCTTTTCAGGAGAAGGGTGATAGAATTCTTCTCACTGACAAACTCCATACCTACGAGAGGCCTCTCGATGAAAACGCGTCACTTTCTCGCCGCCCTGATGGCGACCTCCTTCGCCGGCTGCACGGTTGAAGGACTCGCACTGCTCGACGACCTTCGCGATCAACTGAACAACCAAGTCAACGGCAAAGCCGTCGTCGTGAACGTGGGCGGCATGGACTATCAGGTCAGCCTGAACCTGTCGCCCCAACCGCTTATCGTGGTGCCCGAAGAGACCGCGCCGCCCGCCGACTATCCGGGTATCGGCATCGACACCGGCAATGCCGTGGTCGACGGCCTCAAGGTACGCCTGACCGGTATCGAGCTGGACGGCGGCGAGGATGAACGGCACGCCAACGTGGCCGACTGGACGAACAGCCCGAAGGAAATCGAAATTTCGAAGGGCTTCAGCGGCAGCGTTTCTGCCGAAACCGTGATTCCCTACGGCACGTACGCCGGCATTCAGGTACGCATGGCCCCCGGCTACTCGCTGAAGGCCTGGGCCTATCTGGACCAGAATGAAGACGGCGAGATCGACTTCACTGCGTGGACGACGTCGAGCGGTGTTACCTGGCAGAGCGAAAAGCTGCTGCCTGAAGAGCTCACCGGCTACGACTACTACGATTACGGCTTCATGTACTGGACCACCGCCGACGGTGTCGAGAGCACCCGGCCCGAGGGCGAAGGCACCTGGTTCGCCTACCCGATCGAAGTCACCAGCGCCGACACCATCACCAATGCGCTCGGCGCAGAAGTGCCGAACCCCGACACGCTGCAGGTCGACATTCGCATCGACACCCTGCACCTGGCCAAGGTCTGGAACGGACAGGGCCAACGCGACGACCTTTTCGGCGGTTTTGCCGACCATACCAACGACCATGGCGTGACGGCCGGCGAACTTTTCCCCGATGGCGCGGCAGACTTCGCCATCGGCTACCTGCCGCTGTTCACGCTGGTAAACGAACCCCAGGCCGTGGCCGAAACGTATGAAGTTTCCGACGGCGACGACTTCGCCTTCGGTTGGACACAGCTTGCCACCATCGTCTTCAACGGCGACGGCGAACCTGTCATCGGCCGGGTTCGAGATCGCGGCGGTCTCGACCTGAACCAGTTCATGGCGCTCTTCACTTCCGAGGGCGACACCTATACGTTCCAGATCGGCGATGGCGATCTGCTGTACAACAACGACGTTGCGCAGGCGCAGCACCAAGTGGCCGGCTTCCAGCGCCTGGCGGTCGACGACGCCCCCGTGCAGATCACGGTATCCGACGGCGCCCAGTGTTCGCAGGCGGCCATGCAGTGCCAGGGCGACCGCACCGGCTTCATTCGCCGTATCGCCCGCGACAACTGAGCGAACAGTCAAAACCAGGTACAGAGGCGGCCTTCGGGTCGCCTTTTTTTATTCTCGACTCTTCAGGTAGCAGAGTCTGGAATTCCCGATTCTCCTTCTTCAGCAACCCGATGCTCCGAAGGCGCAGCCTCGCCGACGGCCATGGCGGCCATCATTCTCTCGAGTTCAGCCTGATCGGGACCTTCGAACGGTTGCATCTCCCTTGCCGCCGAAAAATCGTTCAGCAACCGGGCGGTCATGCCTTGCGCGGGGGGAAGGTGGCTACTCAGCACCGTTTCGGGCTTCAGCCTTCGCACAACGTCGATGCTTGCGTCGAACCACTGCGGCTCGAGGCCTGAAATCCACGGCGCATCGACCATGGCCCAGGTGGTGATACCGTCGAGCAATTCACTACCCTGCATGTCGGCGGCCGATTCGTAAGCCTTGCTTACCGGGGCGCCGAAGGAATCGGCGCTGAACAGCGTCTGTGTTTTCGTATCGAAGATTGCGGTGGTTTCCGGTGCGTCGAACGACGGCGGCTTGATGCAGAGCAACGTACGGTCGCCCACATCGAGGCTCTGCCCCGGATTGAGCAGAAACGCCCGATCGACCGGCAGCTGCAGAAGCCCCATCTTACCCATGCCGAGAAAAGTGGTCACGATACGCGCATCGGGCGCCATGTCCAACACCGCTCGCAGGTTACCGATGTGGTCGGGGTCCAGGTGTGTCAGCCATATCCACCGGATGTCGGCGGGATCGATGGTTTCGCTCAGGCCCTTGACGTACTCGTCGGCCACGGGCGCCATGTTCGTATCGACCAGTACCGGCTCTGCCGAACGAATCAGAAACGAATTGGCCGGCAGCAGACCCAGGGTCGGAAGTGGAAGAAAGGACAGAAACGCCTCGGTATCCTGCGCAACCGTGCGCGGCTCGAGCATGGTGGGAACTTCCATGACTACCCCCGATATAAAAAAGGAGAAAGGAAAAACAGGCGGAATCGGCAACCTGCTCTTTCAGCCTACTTTGCGCCCATATATGTGGGGAACAAGGGCGGGCGCCGGGGAGGAGACATGCCGCACGGTGAACGATAGTCGTCCGACGTAGGTCGTCGGTCGTCCGAATAAGGACAGGATACGTACCGTAAGGGGATCGCCGCTTCGCGGCTTCGCAAACCGTGTCGAGGCCAGGGCGTACGTGTAATTGGCCCCGTAGGCCACGACGCACTACTCCCCTTCTTCCTCCAATCCGAGCTGAAGGCTCGATATGGAGGAGGAAGGGGCCGGGGGAAGGTGGTGGGCTTAGTCGGCAGCCGCCGGCACGAACTTCACATCCACTCCGTCGCCCGCCGTCAACGCCCGCGGCGTTCCGACCCGCCAGTCATCGACCGCCGTCGAATACTGGGGACTCTTCGCCCAGCCGCTCTGGCCACCGGCCAGGCCGTAGCTGCCTGCATTCCAGGGATCGGCCATGTCGACCACGAAGCGCACGCTGGGTCCGACGGTGGCGCGAAACCGATCGCGATCGGACCGGTTGAACTGGTTCTTGAACAACGTTGTCGGCGAGCCGTATCCCGGATACGTCTCGGAGTTCAGAAGGCCGCCGAGTAGTCCGTCCTTACCCGCAAACAGATGCCGCACGCGGAAGGGGGCCGCTTCGCCCCAGGCCCAGTCTTCAGTGTCGTCGCCGTACCGCGCCGCCGCCTCGTTCACCGCGTCGGCGAAGGCGGCGCGAAGAATGTCGGCACGGGTTTCGACAACTTCGGTGCGTACGTCGTCCCAGACCGGATCGTCTTCACCCCGCACCCACATCCACTGCGAATTGGCTTCGAACATGCCTATGTTCTGCACGTACGGCCACAAGGCGGGCGAAACATCGCCGGGTAGCTCGTCCGTGAGCGCCCGGTCCAGAAAGGAGTTCGACAGCAGAACATACAGCGTTGCCCCGATGGAATCGGACGTGAAGGCGCCGTTCCACCCGCAGAGCGCTCGTCGGGCCGCATCATGAACGCCCGTAACATCGGAGTCGCAAACGGCTTTCAGGGTCGCACGCACACGCGGCCAGGCGGCCTCGACGACGTCGACCTGCATGGCTGCCGCTTCTTCGACCGTATAACCGTCGGCGGCATGCTGCAGAATCAAATCGCGGGCACGCTGGTAGCGCCAGGGCGCCGAAGAGTCGTTGTTGTAACGGGTCGGAAAGCGATCGGCCGGAATGATGTCGCTGTTGGCCGTGGCAATCCAGCCCCGCACCGGGTTCGCCGATGCAGGCATCTCGGCCTTCGGCACGAACCCCTTCCAGCGATACTTCGCCAGCCAGCCGGCCACGGGAAACGCGCCGCTGTACCCCTCGCGCACGGGCAGCATGCACGGGCTCTCGTAGCCTATGTCACCGTCGACGGTGGCATACGTCCAGTTGGTGCAGCCCGAATCCATTTTACGAATGGCGGTAACGAAATCCGTCGCCGTGCGGGCGAACGAGAGCCCCCTTGCGGCGTCCATGTCGCGTGCTTCGCCGAGCGGCGCAAGGCGCATGGCCGTAAGCGGAATCGGCCCCGGCAGCGACGGCTCGACGTCGTTCACCAGCGGTCCGTCTTCGCTGTAACGAACGGTGAAGGTACGGGCTTCGCCTCCCTTGACGCCGATGGTGAAAGTCCGGGTCTTGAAGGCCACCGCCTCGCCCTCGAATTCGTAACCCTTCGCCTTCTCGCC
This sequence comes from bacterium, assembly GCA_041687475.1. GTDB lineage: Bacteria > J088 > JAWLBW01 > JAWLBW01 > JAWLBW01 > JAWLBW01. The sequence goes on along the minus strand of JAWLBW010000013.1, from coordinate 3,492 downwards.
ATCGACCATAGCCGGACGATAGACCACCAGGTCCTGCCGATCAACGTGGTTGGTGGTGGCGCCCCAGGCCACATGACCGTTGTGGCCGAACACGACGCGATGAATGCCCGGCAACGTGAAGCCGGCCACGCGATAATCGGGACCGTGCTGCTCGACGCCCCAGACAATGGGCGGATTCATGTGAGGCAGGTGCGGATCGTTGGCAAAAACCGGCTTTCCGCTTGCCGAAAGCTTTCCGGCAACCACCCAGCTGTTGCTGGCCTCGAATCCCGACACCAACCCCGACCACGCATCGGCAAGAACAGAAGAATCCCCGGACAACATCGCGGCAGCCCGGTTCACGCCTTTTCCACCCCCGCAGAGTGCTTCCCATTCATCGCGCAGTTCTGGCGCCACCGCCGGCGCCGACGCGTACGTATCGGATCGCCAGTTTTCGGGGGGAAGCGCCGGCATGCCGAAGTCGATATCGGTGGGCCAGATGCGCTCGGTCGCATCGAGCCCCGCGGCACACGCCAGCAGCAGTCGCCGGATTTCACGGTTGGCATTGCTCGACAGGTTGAACATGAGCATCTGGTAAATCGCCAGCGAATCTTCGACCCGCCACGGGGCAATTGCATCGACACCCAGCAAGCGATGCTCGAGGGGAAGGCGCTGCTCGGCTATCCACGCGTTCACACCCGCCACGGCGGCGTTCATGGCCCTGCGTTCCGCAGGCGAGACCTTTTCCATGAGTATGCGCGCCTGCCCTTCGAAATCGAGGGCCCGGTTCAGCAGATCGGTCTCGACCGAAGACTTACCGCCAAAGGGCAAATCGCCGACGAGTTCGGACACCCGACCCAGGGCCAGGTGGCGAAAAACATCCATCTGCGCCAGCCGGTCGCGGGCCTGCAGGTAGCCTGTCATGAACATCAGGTCTTCTTCGTTCGTCGCCTTCACGTGCCACATGCCGTCGGCGCTCTGGCGCACGGTGACGGGCTCCTGAAGCCCGGCGAGAGATACGGTTTCGGCACCGTCGAATTCCGGATAATCGGGTGCGATGGCATACCCGGCAAGGCGGAAGGCTGCACAGCCGGTCTGCAGGAACAGGAAACCGGCCAGAAGAGTGAACAGGGAGAAGCGGGCAATAGACATGAGCGGGTACTCACATTAGTGAAAGTTCCCACATCATAGAACCGGTGACGGAAGGATGCAAGTTGGTCGTCGGACGTCGGAACAAGTACAGGAGCCGTGTTGCACGGGGGTCGCCGCTTCGCGGTTCCGCCGGCCCTGCCGAGGCCGAAGCGTACGGTTCACTCTCGCCGTTTTGCTGGTGACTCGGGTGCGGGGTCGGACCCGTACAGGTTACTGATATTACTTCACTTATACCTTTGTAGCCCGCATTGATGAGGCTTAGAATGCTGGTTTGGAGCCGAAACTCGGCCGAATAAGCAGCGGCCTTTCCCAAGGAATCCGTTAAATGGCCCGTTTCGGACCAGAAATGCTCGCTTTAAGCGTCATAATTGCGGCAGAAAGTGGAGAAAGTTGTCTGTTTTCAGCCGGTTAAACAGGTCCGACCCCCGGCGCCCCCGGGGATCTGCCCGGCGATCCAAAGGCCATAATCCCAGAATAATCGTGAATTGAGAATTGCCGCGGAGCGGCAGCTTGGCGGCTCAGGCCGCCGGGTCAGGGTTCCACCAGCAGGGGCCCTTGTCCTTACGCGCCAACGCGGCTTTCGACCGGATGCGCTCCATCTCTTCCGCCGAAAGGGGTCGGAAGTCACGCGCGGCCGCGAACGCCGCATCCTGCTCGTTGGGATAGGAAAGGCCAAGCAGCGTGACGTCGGGGTCGAGCGTCATCGTGTAGTGCAGGCATTCGGCAACCTCCATGCGCGGCAGCACGGCGGCGGTTTCGGTCATTCCCCCCGAAGACAGCTTCCCGCGCGGGCGCAGCTGCAGCGGTTGGTTGTAGCCCTCCGTATCACCCAGCAGTTTACCCGCGCCGAACGTCTTGAAGCAGACGGTGCCCACGCCACTGGCCTTCGCCAGGGGTAGAATCTCTTCCACATAGCGGCGGTCGACATACGGGCCGACCGGAAACATGACGATATCGCAGAGACCGGCCTCGATCGCGGCCCGCAGCACGTCGGGGTGGTGTGAAGAAATTCCCCGGAATCTGGCCTTTCCCGACTGCACGGCGTCGGCAAGCTGTTCGAACCCGCCACCGGGCGCCAGCAAGCGTTCGTACGTCTCGACGGACGATAGGTTGTGAAAGACGAACGCGTCTGCATAATCCATGTCGAGCCGCTTCAACGAAGCCTCGATCTGGGGCAGGACCGGTTCTTCCAGGTCGTCGACCTTGTCGATGACGAACATCCGGTCGCGAACTTCGCGCACCGCCCGCCCTACGATTTCTTCGGAGAATCCGTCTTCGTACATGGGGGCGGTGTCGATCAGGTTCAGGCCGGCGTCAATAGCGCGGCGGGCCGTGGCCACGCAGGTTTCGAGCGACAGGTTTCGATCGGCGAGATCGCCGATACCGATGGCCGTAACCTGAAAGCCGGTTTTGCCGAGTTCGCGACGGGGTTGAAAGCCGTATGATTGCGTATCCATGGTTTCATTGTAGCGCCGGAATGAGCCTTAAACACCACATGCGAAATCGGAACGCGCCGGTTCGTTTGATGCGTTGATTTCGACACGCTCATGGGCTTTTTTTCAAGCGACTGCGGCGTGAGGCGGCCTTGCTCGTATAAAATGAAGGTTTGCATGTTTCTCGTAGATACCCTCATCTTCGTCGCCGCCATCCTTCTGCTTTTCGGCGTTTTCTCGAGTAAATTCTCGGTTCGCGTCGGCGTGCCGTTTCTGCTCGTCTTTCTCGTTGTCGGCATGCTTGCCGGGTCGGAGGGTATCGGCGGCATTCAGTTCGAGAACTATGCCATCGCCCATGCCATCGCCACCGTGGCCCTGGCGATGATTCTGTACGACGGCGGCCTGCGCACCTCGACGCGGTCTTTCCGGGTGGCGTGGAAACCGGCGCTCTCGCTGGCCACCATCGGCGTATTTCTGACGGCCATCATTACCGGCGTCGCCGCTTCGATGCTGCTTGACCTGCCGCTTCCGGTCGGTCTGTTGCTCGGCGCCATCATCGGTTCGACCGATGCGGCGGCGGTCTTTTCCGTGCTGCGCTCGCAGGGGCTGCATCTGCGTGAAAAGATTGCCTCGACCCTGGAAATCGAAAGCGGCGCCAACGACCCGATGGCCATTTTCATGACCATCGGCGTCATCGAGTACATTCTCGGCGGGGTCGAATCGGCAGACCAGCTTCTGGTACTGCTCCTTCAGCAGGGTGGCATCGGCGCCGTGGCCGGTTACCTGATCGGGCGAGCGGGCTCCTATGTCGTAAACAGGGTCAATCTTTCGGCTGCCGGACTCTATCCGATTCTGATTGCGGCAGTCGGCTTTCTGGCTTACGGACTTGCGGCGGTACTGGGGGGCAGCGGCTTTCTCGCGGTCTACA
>JAWLBW010000012.1:0-31679 GCA_041687475.1 bacterium | reverse complement strand
CCCATGTCCGGTCCGGCGCTCGTCGAGGACTCGAACGCACATTAACTCCGCGAGGGATATTGATGGAAAAAAGACGTCCATTTCACCCACTCTTGTAAATGAGAATGAAGTCCGGAGGCCGAGGGCGCTGCAGAGAGTGTCTTCCACATGGGCATGATGAGCACGCCGACTGGTTCGGGGGGGGGAAAAGTTGGGGGGGAAAGAAAAATCGCAGGGCCGCAGTAGGGGTGAATGAACACCGTTGAGCGAGCGATGCGGTGCCGCGTAACCCGTGGTCAGGTAGAGCGCGGGACTCAGGAGGCTACGGTGTCGACCGGCTCATCTGCGTGGCGGCGCTCGCGCCGCAGACTCAACCAGCGGGCCTCGAGTGCTGCGATGAGACCGATGACGATGCCCGTACCGCCGAAGAACAGAATGGCGAAAATGGCCCCGCTTCCCAATGCCGCGGCTTCAGCGTCGCCGGCGGGAAAGAGGCTGACGGCAAGCAGCAGGGCCAGGTTGGCGTTGCGGCAGGTGGCTTCCATGGCCACGGCGGTGTTGTCGCCCGGCGGGGTGCGCAGGAGCCGGGCAAGCAGGCGGCTTGCCCACAGCAGAGTCAGGGCAAGGCCGATGACGAGCAGAGGTCCCTTCCACCCGAAGGCGGCGATGTCGATGCGGCCGCTGCCCAGGGCGCCCACGACAATCAGCGCGACGAAGAAGAAGCCGGCGCGCAGGAACCATTTGGACAGGGGGGCGCGCCACGCGCCGATTAACCGTCCGCCCGCCATGCCCACGGCAAGCGGTAGCAGCAGCAGGACGCCGATGTCGAACAGAATGCGCTCCATGGGCAGTGCGAGCAGCCTGCCATCGGGTCTGGCCGAGAGAAGCTCGAGCAGCAGGGGCGTCATGAACAGGGCGGCCACGGTGGTGACCGCCGTCAGCGCGATGGAAAGGGCTACGTTACCGCGGGCCAGAACCGTGTAGATGTTCGAGAGGGAACCGCCCGGCACGGCAGCGATGAGAAAGAGACCGATGGCAAAGCCGGCTTCGACGTTGAAGAGGCCGACAAGGAGAAGAGCGGCCAGGGGGGCGAGAAGATATTGGGTGGCAAGACCGGCGGTGAGGCCGCGTGGGTCGCGCGCAAGCTGGAGAAAATCGCGGGGTGCGAGCGTCAACCCGATGCCCAGCATGGTGAAGACCAGCTGTGCCGCCGCAATGGGATATTCCCACTCTGGATACCACGAAAGCATCGTTTCCCTCGAAGTGCTCGCGCATTATACCACTCTGGTTGTCGGTGGCTGGTTGTCGGTTGCCGGAATCTACCGGACGCGGCAGCCGTGAGGCGCGGCTGCAGAAGGGGGGAAGAAGCGCGACATGGGAAAATCGTGCGTGCGCTTCATGAATCTTGACGATCTTCTGCTCGACGTTGTCGGCGATGCCGTCGCCCGTTTCAGGCCGGACGAGATGATTGCCTTGCACGAAGCCTCGCGCCGGAAGGCGTGGCGGCGTGCGGGGGCGCGGCTTCGATGCGCGCCTGGTGAAAGACGGCCAGCGCTTCGTCGAGGCCCGAAACCTCGAGGCGGCGATAGGCGTTTTTCAAGTGCTGTCGCAGGGTCAGGGGCGACACCGCGAGGCGTTGGGCGGTTTCTTCGAGCGAAAACCCGGCTGCGAGGGTACAGAGCGCAAGCCACTGCCGTTCGGTCAGTCTGTCGTGGGGCAGGCGTTGTGTCGATACTACGGCGAGCCGGAGCCCTCCGGCGTCCTGTCGCGGCATGGCGTCGAGGGGTAGAATGCGTGCTTCGGCCGCGATGGGCAGGGTTGCTTCGCCGTCGTTCAGGCGCTCGCGCAGGGCCGAAACGATGGTCGAGTTGGCGGCAATCGGCCACCGGGCGCCGGGGGCCTCTTCATCCTGCATGAGCTGACGTGCCGTGTGGTTGGCGTAGTGCAGGCTGCCCGCTTCGTCGAAGAGAAAGAGGGCCTGCGGGTGGTATTCGAGTGCCGCGGCCATGCCGGGGCCGAAACGTTGCCGGCGGGTCAGTTCGCACGCGGCCAGAAAGCCGCGCTCGATATACGGGTACAATTGCCGCAGCCCCTGCAGATCGAAGGGCGAGACGTCGCCGCATTCGTACGGTTGGCCGAAGCCGGTCACCATCATCATGACGGGGCCGTCGAACACGACGGCGCTCACGCCCCAGTCGGCCCGGGCCTGTTCGATGGTCTTGCTGAAGTCGGGCAGGTGGGCGTCGGCCAGCTCATGCCCCAATGCGTACACCTCGGCGATGTGGCACACCTTGAGTTTCCGGGCCAGAATCTGTCCGGGCCGGAACGGCTGCAGCTCTTCGAGCCGTTGGTGAATGGTCTCGGGCGAAACCGCGTAGCCGAAGGCGCCCTCGACCGGTCGACTCATGCGGCCGTCGAAGAAATGGTAATAAAAGGCCTGGCGGGGCGAGAACAGGCGGCGGAACACGTCGAGCACGACGGTGCCGTAAGCATCGACATCGCACTCGGTCAGCAGGTCGACCGAGGCCTGCGTCAACTCATCGGTCGAAAGGGGGCTGTTGCGCGACATGGACCCATTGTAGCCGCTGACGACCTGCTTTTTCCAGCGACGGGGGGCCGGTCTGCGTTTTGGGCTCAGCCGTTACGGGGCGGGGGGTTGCCGACAGCGCCTTCTCCATGGGGAAACAGCTGTCTGCGCAGTTCGAGGAAGGCCGTACGATAGGTTTTGGACACGTAGTCGACCCAGGTCGGCTTTTCCCGCATGAGCGCGACGATTTCCTTGTTTGCCCACCCCGAGGCTTTCAGGCAGAGCACCAGCCTCACGCGTGGCTTTAGGTCGGCCGGTATGGCGCACAGGGGCTCGAGGTAGGTAAGCAGAAGTTCGCCCTCCGGGGGCATGACCCTGTGAACGCGAAAAACGGTACCGGCCAGCGGCAGGTACACGTTCAGCCCACGCATGGTTCGCGCCCGGTCAAGCAGGGTGCCGAGCATCTGTTCGGGCGAAAAGCGGTGTTCGAGGGCGAAGCATTCCTGGTACTGCCGGTCGTCGGCCAACAGGACTTCAAAGGCGGCGTTGTGGTGGCGTTGTTTGCCATCGACGGTTACCGGGGTAGGCAACGCGTCGAAGATGGTCTGTAACAGGGCGTTGCCGTCGTGAAGCGAACGGTCGGAAGCTTGATTGCGGGCCCGGCGCAGGACATCGGCTTGCTCGGTCGTGAGACCGTTGCCGAACTCGGAATGTTCGACGGGCAAGGTCCAGCTTTGCCACAGGGCCTTCTCAAAAGCGCTCTCTGCGGGTACGGACGGGGCTTTCCAGTCGAGATATCTTCGGTGCAGCGACCGTTCTTTGCCGGAGTCGGAGGCAGACATGACAGCGCAAGAAAATGTGTCATCCATCATAGCGAAGAAAGGCCCCCGCAACCAACTTGCGGGGGCCCTGTGCTTTACGTTGTGAACCTGGTTACAGTCCCGAACCGTAATCCGGCAGGATGGTCGGTACGGTCAGTGGGTTGACGGTGTGTCCGACACCCGCCTGACCGTTTGCGTTTGCCCCCCAGGCGCGAGGAATGCCGTCGATTCCGATGGAAAGGGTATGGTCGGCCCCCAGCGACAGGTTCAACGACGACTGACTGGTTTCGAAGGGCTCGAGGTCGAAGTCGAGCGACGAGCTGGTGGTCTGCTTGCTGCCGTTATCGCCCCAACACCACACCTTGTCGTTGAAGTCGATGCCGCATGTGTGGGCGCCACCGGTCACGACCAGTCTGAAATTTCCGGCAACCGGTGTGTCGACCCGGGTCTTGCTGGTGCCGGCACCGTCGCCGAGCTGGCCCGAGTCTCCCAGTCCCCAGCAGTAGGTGGTACCGTCGGCCTTGAGACCGCAGGCATGATCGCCGCCGGCGTTCGCCTGCATCATACCCGTCAGGTAGTAGAAGTTGAAATCCTCGAACAGCATGACCGGACCTGCGTATGTGGGGTCGAGTATGTGATTTCCGGTCTGGCCGGCGGTGTCGTCGCCCCAGCAGTAGATGCCGCTGTCGGTCATCAGGGCGCAGGTGTGGTTCTTGCCTGCGTCGATGGAGGCGACCGATGAAAGCGCAGTCGTTCCGTCATCGAGCAGGGGGGCCTGTGGCGTCGACGAAGCGCCGACCGTCGTACCGCGACCCCATTGTCCCTTGCTGTTGTCGCCCCAGCATTCGACCGTCATATCGCCGCCGTTTTTGACCAGGGCACACGCATGGTGTTCGCCGGCGGTGACTTGAACCGCGCCCGAGGCAATGACGCGAACCGGGTTCTGTGAGCTTGCGCCGCTGCCGGCGCCGGTCTTGTAGGAGGTGTTGTTGCCCCAGCAGTCGACCGCGCCGTTATCGAGAAGGGCGCAGGTGAATTCGTGACCGACGGCGACGCTCTTGACCCACTTGTCGTAATGCGACGGGGTGGGAGAAGTCAGTTGATCGGTGTTGCCGGTGCCCAGCTCGTAGTTCGCGTTTCTGCCCCAGCATTTCAGATCGCCCGTGCGGCCGACGGCGCAGGAATGCGTGCTGCCGGCCGAAACCATCGCCCGGTCGGGAAAGACAGTGCTTGCCATGGGTACCTGCGGGTGAACGGCGGGCGAGGAATCGACACCCGTCGCCGTCTGACCGAAGGTGTTGTGGCCCCAGCACTTCAACCCGCCGGCGCCGGTAATGGCGCAGGTAAAGAAGCCGCCGGTGCTGACCGAACTTACGGCGCCGGCGTGTCCGAGCCCGGGGGGGCTGATTGCCAGAGACTGGTTTCCCAGAGACGGATCTCCGGCCTGGGCGTAACTGTTCAGACCCCAGCAGTACAGGACGCCCTCTTCCGTGCGGCCGCAGGCGTGCTGGTTGGTGGCCGAGACTTCGACGAAGTTCATGATCGGGGTGAAGGGGGCAGATGAGACAAACTTGCGCAGCTCGGCCAGCGTCGGCATGGTGCCGTCGCCGATCTGTCCGACGTCGTTCTTGCCCCAGCACTGGATGCTTCCATCCTGCCCCAGCGCGCAGGTGAAGTCGGTGCCGGCGGCCGCCCCGATCGCATTGTCGATATTGGGCACGTCGTGAGGCGTTGCCTGCGGCGAGGAAGCGCCCCAGCCCACCTGGCCCGACGAGTTGCGTCCCCAGCACTTCATGGTGTCCGTTTCCATGACCGCGCAGGTGTGATAGAGGCCCGACGCGATGGCCTTGACGCCCGTGAGCGGCGAGGTGTCGGCGTCGCTCGTCTGCACGGCGATGGGTGTCGTCTGCGGGTCGGCGGCCGCGGTGTTGCCCAACTGCTTGTAGGTGTTGCTTCCCCAGCAGTAGACTTCGCCGTCGTCGGTCAAGGCGCAGACGTGCTTATAGCCTGCCGCAAGGGAGACTACCCCGCTCAGGCCCGCAACGGGCTGGGGCGTCGTATAGTAGCTCATGCCCTCGCCCACGCCAATCTGGGCGGCGTCATTGTAGCCCCAGCACTTCACCGTTCCGTCATCGAGTAACGCACAGGTGTGATCGCCCTGGGTCGAGAGCTGAACGACGCCGCTGCCGGCTCCCAGGCCTTGGACAGGCGTGGGATGAGCACGGTCGCTTATACTGCCGTCGCCGACGGAGCCGTACATATTTTTTCCCCAGCAGAAAACCGCTCCGTCATGGGCAATGGCGCAGGCATGATGGTAGCCGGCGTCGAGGGCGATCAGGCCGGGCAGTTCTACCGTTACTTCGCCTGTAACCGTTTCACTGGCGTCCCAGACGTCGTAGTTGTCACGGGCGAAAGCTTCGACTCGCCAGGTGTCGCCGGCCCGCAGGTCGGTCGTGCTGATATAAATGTTGTCCCAGCTGGCGCGGGTCATCACATACTCGCCGTTTCGGAACAGGTCGTATTGATACTGCACCCCGTCGCCGTCGACGTCGGTAACCTTTGGGGCAAGGTTCACGATATCGGCGCCGTCCGTCACGGGCCGGGCTCCAAAATCGATAACGGGTGCGGGCGGCGGCGAGTTGACGATCGTGACGGTGGCCGAATCCAGGGTATGCGTCAGGCTTCCGTCGCTTGCCGTGACCGAGCACTTGACGGTGTCGCCGCGTACCACCTTGCCGTCGGGTGTGCCGTCGATAGGCGCCCCGTTGATGTACCACTGGTAACCCAGACCGATTCCGTCGCCGTCGATGTCGTCGGTGTCGGCGCTTGCCGTGAAATTGGTCGTACGGTAATAGGGGCCCTCGTTGAGGGTTACGCTGTTGACCACGGGGGCGGTGTTCTGGATGACTTTGGCTGACGACCGGAGCGCGCTGCCGACGGCGTCTCCGTCGTCGGGTGTGACCTCGACCGCAATTTCATCGCCCTTCTCGAATTGACCCGAGAGCGTCTTGGCCGTTTGACCGCTGATCACGGCACCGTTCTTGAACCAGGTGTATTCATAGGTGAGAAGTTCGCCGTCGGCATCAGTGGCCGAGTGTGTGGCGGTAAGCACCGTGTTCTTATAGGCATCGGTCGGCGTGAGGGTGACCGAAATCATGACCGGGGCCGTATTGGTCACCGTCGTTTCGGCCGTCTTGGTGGCGCCGTATACGATACCGTCGTAAGGCCTGGCCTCGACGCGAACGGTCTGGTCTTTCTCGAAATGCGAGGGATCGAGCATGAAGGCGGTAACGCCGTCGACCTTCAAGTCGTCGACGTACCAGGTGAACGTGTGCGTGACCGAGTCGCCGTCGGGGTCGCTGCCGGCATTGTAGTTGGCGATGAGGTTGCCGGTCTTCTTTGCCGTACCGGTGAACCAGGGCGCGTCCATGACGGGCGCCGAGTTTTCGACGGTAATGGTGTTCGAGTAGTTTTCCGTCGTGGCGATGTCGTCGGTAACGCCGACCATGACCTTGATTTCGTCGCCTCGCACCTTGGTGCCCGAGTACAGCGAACCGGTCGGGTTGGCCACCGCCGTACCGTTGCGGTACCAGGTGAAGTCATAGGTCAGCGAGTCGCCGTCGGCGTCTTCGACCTCATAGGAGCCGAGCTCGAGACTGCTTCCGGCGTATACCGGCGTGAGAGGAAGCGCCGGGGCAGAAGTGAACACCGGTTCGGAATTTTCGAGGGTAGCCGTTTCCGTGAACACCGGCTCGCCCGAACTTTCGCCGTCATGCGGGAACACTTTGGCCTTTACCTTGTCGCCGCGCTTCAGGCCGGCGTGCACGAGGGTCGGTCCTGTGTTGGCCGCTACACCGTTGACCTCCCACTCGACAAGCGCGTCGGCTTCGTCGCCGTCGGCATCAATCCAGCCGACAAGTGCGACGCCGATGGTCGAGTTCGCCCGGAAAGGGGCGCCGGTGAGATTGGCGCCCGTGATGGACGGGGGCGTGTTGTTGATCGTAATTTCGTTCGACGCCGCGGGCAGGCCTTCGGCGGTGCCGTCGAACGGAATGACCTGCACATAGACCTTGTCGTGCTTGGAAAAGCCGTCGGCCGACGTGGCCGTTTTGCCGGGCACCGGCAGGCCGTCGACGTACCACTGGTACAGCAGGGTCACGTCGTCGCCGTCGGCGTCGCTGTAGGCGCCGGGCACCACACTGACGGTGCTTATCGAACGATAGTCGTCGGCGGCAATGGTGGCGCCTTCAACGACGGGCAGGGCGTTTCCGATGGTTACGGCGGCCGTCGTGGTCTTTACCTGTTCGGTACCGTCGTCGGCCGTTACTTCGACCGAGACCTTGTCGCCGCGCTTGAAAGCGCCGGCCAGGCTGTCGCCGGCCTTCCCGTCGACGGTCGTGCCGTTCACCATCCACCGATACGAGGTCGACAAGGCATCGCCGTCGGGATCGGAGGTTTCGACCAGGACCTTGAGGGTGCTTTCAAGGGTGTAGTCGCCGGTGGCAATCGATGCCGATTCAATGACCGGCGGTCGGTTCTTCGCCTTGCCGGGCAGGGGGGTAGGATCGTCGGCGCCGCAGGCGGCCACCGAAGCGGTAAGTGACAGAACCGAAAGGTAACGTAGGAACGACATGACTGCTCTCCCAAAGCAAAAAGCTTCCGCCGGTAAGTCGGTAAACAGGTTGTGTTCACGTTGTATCAAAGGCCACCCGGCGGGGGCATACCCAAGATCGGCAAGCCGTCACGGCAGCCGGCGCAGGCTATGGTGGTTCTCGTGGGAAGGCGCTGGGCGGAAGCGTTTGGAGGAAAAAATGACACAACCGTGACGGTCGGCCCATTCCCAAATGACAGAAGGGGCGTATTATTGAATCTTGGAGAACCGTTTTTTTGTGGAGTGGACCGTGGAAATGAGCGCGAACATCGGTGAGAAGGAACAGTCGGAAGCCGGGAACGGCCTGCGTGTCGTCGACAAGCTTGTGCTTCACGGCGGCTGTATCGACTTCCGCACCTTGTGTGAGCGGGTCGTTACGGAGCAGACCAGATACCTGGTTCTCGATCTGGATCGCACGGTTTACTTCGCCCAGAACGTGGGCGAGCTGCTCGGCTGGGAGCTCTGCGGGTGGATTGGGTACGGACCGGAAAAATATGAAATCCTGAGTGCGAGGGAGCGAAAGGGCCGCTTTCTCTGGGGGTGGACGAAGTACCCCTTCGCGACCGCGAACTATCTCTCGCTGGGCGTGCGCTGGTGGGCCTTTCCGGGGCTTTACTACCTTCTCATGGGGAAGGTCGGGTACCGCCTGCACCGCATGCGCCGCTGGGTATACCGGCGCCTCGGCCACGAAGCCATTGAATCGGTACAGCGCATTCCCCGTACCGCGCTCATGCACCATCTGACCCGGGTGCCCTATGAAACGGCGCACATGCTGGCCGAGCGGGTGCTCGAGCGTATCGAGGCCGATCAGGTCATTACCGCCGACGATGTGCGGTGGCTCAAGGAACGGTACCCGAATCTGAAGGTCGTGATCAGCAGCGCTTCGCCCCGTCCGGCCGTGGCCGCGGTGGCCGAGCGCCTGGGTATCGACGATTATCTTTTCAGCCAGGTCGAAGAGCAGGGCGGCTACCCGAGCTCGCCCAGTCTGTTGAAGCGGGCTTTCCTGCTGTTTCAGATGCCGCGACGCATTTCTCCCCCGCATCCGAGCGAACACAATGCGGGGCGGAACAAGATTCGCAACCTGCGCCGGCGCTACCCCGACTTCGATCGGGTCGAGACCGTGGGAATTACAGACACCGGTTATGGCGAAGATCACACCTGGGCCGAATATTTTACCCGGGTGGCCGACATCAACAGCGCCGATCCGTTTCCTCCCCTGGTAAAGGCAGGGTCGCCGGTCGAAGAGATTCACTCGGCCTGCGTACTCACCCGGAGCGAACGCGACGGACTGGCCGTGGGGCAACCCATCGCTCCCGAGCGTAGTCGTATTCCCGAAACCCGTGTCTACACGCGGAATGAGCTCGAACAACTGTTCGGCGAGCGGGTAAGCGCCCTCAGCCGGATGATCGAGCAGGCCATGCGCCTCGAAGGCGAGCTGTCGCAGGCGGCGCGCCAGATTCATGAACGGCTGGGCGAGGTTTCGCGCGAGATGGAGCAGGCCGTGCAGCGCTTCAATGCCGCCGAACAGGAGGCGCGTCGCCAGGCGCTCGCGTCTGTGCGACGTCTGATGCGCCGTCACGATGCGCTCGAAGCCCAATACCGTCGTCTCGTACAGCCGGTTTCGCAGGTCTTCTACGAAGTGGGTCGCCAGCGAGAGGAAGCCCGTCGCCAGGTCGCCCGCCACGCAGCCTCCTGAGCGAACGCTCAGCCGTCCGACAAGGCGTTCAGGAAGGTCTACAGCCCCGGCAGCCGCAGTGCCTTACCAGCCACGTGTTTGCACGGCTGCCCGCCTTGACGTCCACTGATTCTGCAGGATTGCAGGTTCCGAGGTCGTTCAGGAATCCTGCCGGGGATGTGGGTCCATGAAAGGTCGGCAAGTCCGCAGGTCCGCAGTCAGACAGTCAGACAGTCTGACAGTCCGATGGTCTGATGGTCTGATGGTCTGATGGTCTGTCGGTCTGCAGGTCGGAAGGTCTGCACGTCCGAGACCCTGACTCCCTTCGCGGCGCCCATACAGCAACAGTCTGCATTTCGTGCCCCCGTGCCCGATTTCCGGCCTGCCTCCGTTTAGCATGGGTCGAGTAACCCCTTCAATCACGGAGAAGGAAATGGCACTCGACATGATACGCGAGAAAGGCGTACCCATCGACAAGCAGAAGTTTACCTGGCGTGACCTGACACCGCCGCCCTTCAGCAAGCTCGACGACGACGCCTTTACCCGTGTTCGGGTCATTCTCATGAACGGCCTCGAACAGGAGGCCAACCGCTTTCAGCATTACAGTGCCCGCAGCCACAAGGAGCTCCGGCAGCCGCTTGCCGAGGTCAGGCGGGTCGAACATCATCAGCAGACGTTGGTGAACTGGCTGCTTCCGCCCGATCAATCGCCCATTGAAACGACCATCGGCTACGAGCAGGTCGCCATTGAGGTCACGGCGTCGGTGGCCATGCATGAGCCCGACCCCTACCTGGCCCAGGTTTATCGATTCGGTCTACTCGAAGACTTCGACCATATGTACCGCTACAGTGCCCTGCTCGACAGGCTCGAGGGCAAGGACGCGAACAACATTCTGCAGAGTTATACCGACATCAGGCCCGGCAGACCCACCGCCGACGAACATCGCCATCCTGCCGATGACCTGCGTGAGCACTACGACCGGAAGACGGCACACCCGCTTTCCAAGATTCACGCGTTGACCATCGCGGGCGGCGAGTACCAGACACGCGATTACTACATGAACATCGGGCCCATCTTTACCGACCCGGTGGCCCGGCAGCTCTATGCAGAAATCGCCTCGATCGAAGAACAGCACGTGACGCAGTATGAGTCGCTGAGTGATCCCGACGAGACAATCCTTGAAAAGTGGCTGCTGCATGAAGCCATGGAAGTCTACAACTACTACAGCTGCGCGCAGTCGGAGTCGAACCCCCGAATCAAGGCGATCTGGGAACGCTTTGTCGACTACGAGCTCGGCCACCTGCACATGGTCATGGACCTCATGCGAAGGGTCGAAAACCGCGATCCCGAAGAGTTGCTGCCGAGTGAGATTCCCGAGCCCATCGACTACACGAGTCATCGTGAGTTCGTGCGGCAGACGCTCGAGAACGAGGTCGACTTTACCGCGCACGGCACCCACATCGGACCGGGACTGCGCGACGACGAAACCCCTGAAACACGTGCCTACCGCGATTACCTGAACAAGGACGGCGTGCCCTCGAACATCGTCGCCGACCGGTATCAGTGGCGCCCGGGTACGGAAATCGGTTCACGCGAAGCCGCAGCCTGAGGGAGGAACGGATGGAACAGCAAGCAAGCGATCTGGGAATGAACCGTACGGGAATGTCGCTGTCGCCCCGTGAGTCGAAGGGCATGATGGAAAACGCCGGTGAAGGCAGCGTGCCCGGAGCCGATTCCCTGGCGATGGCCGACGTTCGAAGGCAGGTCATGCGGGAATCTTCGGGAGTCGGAAAAGTGCCGCCCCCGGCGACTCCCAAGGGCATGTTTACCACCACCAGGGAAATGCTCAAGGGCAACAAGCCGTCGGTGTTCATTGATCACCTGGGCGAGCGATTGGCCTTCGAGCGTACGGGGGTCAGGCTGTATGACGCAATCCTGACGAAATTCGCCGACAGCGATACCTGGCAGGGCGGTCCGACCCGGGTCGAACTCGAGACCATTCGTGACGAAGAACTCAATCACCTTCACGGCCTGAAGGACGCCATCATACGCCTGGGGGCCGACCCCACGGTCATGACGCCGGCCGCCGACGTGGCAGGTGTGGCCTCCGAAGGCGTCCTGAAAGTGATCACCGACCCGCGTACGAACCTGGCGCAATCGCTGCAGGCGCTTCTGATAGCCGAGCGTGCCGATCTCGACGGATGGGCGATGCTGATCAATCTGGCCGAAGGTAGTGGCCAGGACGAGCTTGCGCGCAACTTCCGCCAGTGGCATGAGCACGAACAGCGTCACAATGCGCTGGTCAACGGCTGGGTTTCGACGGCCGTCGACGCCGAACTCCGCCGCGATTTGAGCCATTGACGAAGCTACGTTTCAGGGGGGAAGAAGCCGCAGGCTTGCTTCCCCCCTTTTTTGTCATGCAGCAGGCGCTTTTTCGGTTGATACCTCACCGAACCCAACGCCTCGATGTGAATATCTCTTGTAGGCGAGCTGCGGCAAAGTCGGGCAATCAACAACGCAAGCGCAGCACACGCGGTAGGATGGTGAAGCTCGCCGGCAGGCGACCGGGCGCTTCGCCGTCGACGTCGAGCAGCACGGCCTCATCGCTGGTGGCGACGATGCTGCGGCCCCGGAAGGTGCGGACTCCCGGCAGATCGACATGCGTTCCCCGATAAAGGTGGGGAAAATAGCGCACGGTACGCCAGAGGGACGATTCGATGGTTACCACGTCGAACAGTCCGTCGTCGGGAAGGGCATCGGGAGCAAAGCACATTCCCCCGCCGGCATACCGTCCGTTGGCGACGACCACCAGGCGGGCCGATAGCTCGCCTATGTCGCAATCGTCGATGCGTAGACGTACCGATTTGTTCCGGAACGCGCCCAGTGCGCGCAATGTTCCCCAGAGAAAAGCGACGGAGCCGCCGAAACGCTTCGCAAACGTCGAGTCGTTTACCCGGCGATCGACTTCGCCGCTCAGGCCGAAGCTGGCCAGATTGTTGAAATAGCGCGTCGTATCGCGGCCGTGATGGTCGTGAAAGGTCAGCCGGCCGATGTCGACCAGACATTCGCGGCCCGATGCAAGCGCCGCGATGTCGCCCTCGAGATCGCGCGAACCGGTCAGCGTGCGCCGGAAATCGTTGCCCGTTCCCCGCATGATGAAAGACAGGGCCGTTGCCGGGTTCACGGGCTTGTCGTCTTGCATGAGGCCGTTGACGACTTCGTTGACGGTACCGTCGCCCCCGACCGCAATGACATGGGAACATCCACGCCGGGCGGCTTCTCGCGCAAGAATGCCGGCATGCCCGGGGGCTTCGGTGAATGCGAAAGGAACGGGGCCGACGGCCTCGGTCAGTCGGCGCCTGATTGCATCGATTGCCGCGCCGACCCGTGCCGAGTGGGGGTTCGCAATGACCAGCGGAGTGTCGAGGGAAGGCTGCATGACGAGAGTCTACCCTGTATCGGCCGTCCGGTCTACGTTACGAAAGTGAATCTTTGCAGGGGAAGGGGAATGCACTCCGCCCGGGCGCACTGCGGTGTCTCAGGCCTCGCCGACCGTACCCGCTGAACGTGCCGCGCGCTTCTCGGCCAGTCGTTCGCGATACCCTGCCGAATAGCTGCCGAAAAACCTGTCGAGATAACCGAGGAAACCGGCGTAGTTGCCGCGGAATTTCGCGTGGTGAAAGTCGTGGTACTCGGTACCCCCGTAGAAGGGAATGAGGTACGAGGGATTCCAAGGAAAGCTGTATCCGCTGTGACCCTCGGCCGCTTCCCACTGCCGGAAGGCGATCCAGATATACACGGTCACGACGTGGGCGCCGAGCAGCACGGGGCCGAGCAAGGCCAGCGTTCCGGTCAGAATGAATTCGACCGGGTGCATGTAGTGGCCGGTAATGGCCCAGGGAATGTAAACGCGGTGGTGCACCGCGTGAATCTTCCGGTAGAGGCGCGGGTGGTGCAGCGTGCGGTGCATCCAGTAGTAAAGAAAGTCGTCGAGGTAAATGAAGAAGAGCACCTGCCCGGCAATGATGTACCAGGGGGGCAGCGGGCCGCCGTGAATGCCGGTCAGCCGCAGAAGCGGCCAGGCCAGCAGCACCAGCATGAACATCAGCAGGTTGTTGGCAAGCCAGTATTGGAACGAGGGCTTGAGAATGCGTGCCGGGTCGCCGACGCGCGACTGAATGCGATAGCGCTCTGCCCACGCCGGACTCTTCCAGGCAATCCACGTCAGCGGCGTAGCGAAGAGCGCAAAGGCGGCCATGCTGACGAGCTGCGTCGCCACGGGAAAGAGCAGAAACCGTTCTTCGCTGTACCAGGCAAGCAGCGTGTCGAAGTCCATGGTTCAGCATAGCATGGACGTGCAGCACGGGGGCAAGGTGGTCGTCCGTCGTCGGTTCCTTCACTACCTTCAGGACAGGCTCTGGTCGTCCGAACAAGTGCAACGCCACGTGCAGCACGGGTGCGCGGGGAGACCTGTAGACCGTCCGACTGTCCGACCTGCGGACCTGCGGACCCCCTCTAGACCGTGTGCGCCGGATGTCTGGTATCCGGTTTCCGTCAGGCCGGGTTGCCGTCCGGGTACCGACATACCGTGCTGCACGCTGAAGAAGAATAAGTAGATCGGAGGTAAGGGCAAGGCCCTTCGATTCGAGCAAGGCCCCTCTGCGAGCCCCGCGCACGCCTGTTAAAAGCTCTTCACCTATGCAGGATGGGCGCGAAGCGCAACCGCCTACCCGTTCCGCAAGGCAATATCCCACACTTCCTGGGGCGTGAGGCGCGAACGTGAGCCGTCGGCGTTGCGGGGCGCCCCGCCCACCGTGCTGCCGCCGCCCCAACCGGGCTCGCGATCGGCAAGTGCCCGCAGCACGCGGGGTACGTCGAAGGGCGTGAATTCGCTTCTCTTGGCGATGGTAAAGGCGCGGCTTCCGTCGCGAACCGGAAGCATGCCGATGAGCTTGTTCCACCCGTCTTTGTATGCCAGTGACATCATGGCTCGATCGCCTTCAATGAGGGCCATATCGCCTTCCGATATGACCACCCGATACGGCTGGGCCGGCTTGCGTTCCTGCCGGGGAAAACCGGCATCGATGAAGGCGGTCGTACGCTCGATGCACTCGTCGAGCAGGGCGCGCAGGTCGCAGGTCGAGTAGGCGCCTTCGCGACGCAGGCGACGCTCGGGCTCGAGCACGACTTCCAGGTATTCCTCGACCAGGTCTTCCTGTTCGGGCGGAAGGGGATAGGTCGGTCCGTGCGCGTCGATTTTGCCCACGGCGTGCACGAGCAGCTGCACCTGCGGGCTTTCGGCCCGCTTCGGCTCGCGCAGCAGCATGACCGAAAGAATGGTGTCGGCGTCGACATCGTTGATGAACACGCTGAAACCTTCGGGATTGAAGCCGAGCAACACGGCATCGAGCACCTGCACGCAGGTGGCGCTGGTTACGTGACGAATGCACGCGCCGTGGTGATCGAACGAGTAGCGCTCCTGCGCCGTATCGATGAAGGGCCCGGCCACATAGCCGTCCAGGGCAATCGATTTGGGCGGCAGGGAATCGAAGGGGGCCGTTTTTCCGCGTTCAACAATGAGCTCCATAGCGATACAGTGTAGCACGTGCATCATCGGCAGCCCGTCTCATGCCGAGTCTTGATGAGCGGGTGCGCCGCTCCCCCTCGCCCCACCTCTCCGTCACCCCATCTGCCTTGCAACCGTGCTGCACGTGAACCCCGTCTCCTGACTTTCCCGCGGCAGGGGCGTAGCGTAGGAAGAAGACTACCGTTCCGGAGAAAAATCATGGCCGATCACGGCGCGCAGGAACACATTCCGGTTTCCAGGCATCCCCTTGAATCGCGCATCGGGGCAGAGGGGCAACGATTGGCCGACTTCGTTCAACGGGTATCGGAGCGGGCCGGGGTCGAACGGTCCGAGGCGGCGCGAACGGCGCTCACGGTACTCGGGGTGCTGGGGCGACACCTGCGTGGTCTTTCGCGCCGGTCGTTGGAGCTGGACCTGCCCGACCGCATCGGCGAATTGCTCGGCCGGCTTGAAGCCGAACTGCCCGAAAACCGTGAGAGCTTCGGTCGAGCGGGTTTCTTTCGCATGGTGGCCGACGAGCTGAAACTCTCGCCCCGGGAGAGCGGAAGGGTCGTTTCCGGGGTGTTCAGCGCCGTGCGCGAAGAGATCGGCCGCGAAGAGGCCGCACGAATTGCCGAAGCCCTGCCGCCCGACATTCGGGCGGTCTGGGAACACCGGCCTTCGAATGCAAGGGCCCTGGCCGAGGGCGAACGCGACTTTCGCCTTCGCCGCCGTGAAGCCCACTACAGCCAGGCCTGGGGCCGATTCGTGAACCGGTTGGCCCGGCAGGCGCGCATCGACGACAAGCTCGCCGAAGACGCCGCCGTCTCGGTTACCTGCGCGCTCGAGCAACGGCTGACCGCGGCCGAAGCCGAAGACCTTAACGCCGAACTGCCGGCTCGCCTGCGTGAAGTGCTGCTGCGGTGCGAACGGCACGGCGGAAAACCGTTGAAATTCGACCTGTCGGGCCTGTACGAAATGGTGTCGGACGATCTGGAATTGGGCGTCGACGAAGTCGTACCGCTGGTGGCCGAAGTCTTTCAGGTCCTGCATGAATATGTCTCGCCGGGCGAGGCCCACGACGTGGCGGCGCAGTTGCCGGGCGACATCGCCGCCGTATGGAACGAGGCAGGGCGCTGGCGAGGCGCGGAGGAACGTGCCATGGGTGAACGCAAGGAAGACAGCCGTGCCGCTTCGCAGCAGAACGCGGCGCCGGCCGAGAAGCCGGTGCGAACCACCGATCCGGGCGAGGCCGCGAAATGGGCGCGTGATGTGGCCGAATGTGAAGCCGAGGGTGGGCTCGACTGAACCCTGCGGCCGACTCTCACGACTGACGGTCATCGGTTATCACGTTGGATCCCGGTTTACGTGTCGCAGGGTTGCACGGTCGTGATAGGTGAGAGGTGATAGGTTTCGTGACGGCCGATTGCAGGGCAGTGGCCTGTGGCCGGTTACGTAGAGCAGGAGCGCATTCGAGAATACCGGGCAATCTCTGGTGCACGTCGGAAAGAAAAAAAAGAGAAGCTAGGGTAAGACGCAAGCGCCTCATGTCTCGAGTAAGACCCCTCTGCGATCCCCGCGCTCTCCTGTTGAAGGCTCTTTACGAACAAATGGCCGCGAAGCGAAACCGATGTAAGCTACCGCCCCTCGCGCAGGGCCAGCACGTAGTCGATGAGCAGGCTCAAATCGTTGACGGAAATCTCCGTTGCGGGAAACCCGGGCATCGTGCCGACGCCGTTTCGTACCTGATACGCGACGGCTTCGCGGGGCAGCGGCTTATCGTTCAGCGCCGGTCCCAGGCCGCCGGCCCCGCCGGGATGGCAGCTGTGGCAGTGCCTGTCGAAGACTACCTGGCCTTTCGCCAGTGACGCGTCGCGAATGTCAGGCGCGCTCTCGAGTGCCGCGCTACGGCGGGCGGGGCCGCATGCGCCGGTAGTCAGGAGCAGGAGCAGGAAGGCGAGCCTAGTCATCTATTGTGCTCTCCGTTCACGCGGGTGATGCGCCAGAGTGCGCCCGTACCCTGTTGCGGCCGTGGAGTCTTGCCCTCCATCAACATCACCCCGAAGTCCATGACGTAGAGGGTGCGCCCGTCGGGGCTGAACGTCACATCGACCGGGCGCTCGAATCCGCCGGTACCGAGCAGCGAGGCCGGGCCGTCTTTGTCGCCGCGGTTTACCGCGAAGTCATGTATGGTTCCGTCGGTCGGGTCTACGCGAACCACCTTGAAGCCCACCGGCGAGAGCACCTTGCCCACGCCCGGCGCCATGTCGCCGAACTGTGCGATGAACACGTGCCCCCTGAATCCGAAATCGGCGTTTGACGAAATCGCAAGCCCATTGGATGACGAGTGAACGCCGAGGCGGGCCAGTGGTGTTTCAGGTTTACCCGGGGCTTCGGCCAGCAGGGGCATCGGTGGTGTCGAGGCCGCGGGGCCGGGGGGCTTGTAGCGGTGCTCGTTTACCCGCCTGCCGCCTTCGTAGTCGGGCCAGCCGTACCACGCGCCTTCGCTCACCTGCCACAGGTAATCGGCCGCGCCGAATACCGGCCGGCTGCCCCGGTTGTCGTATCCGTTGTCGCTCACGTACAGCCGGCCGTCGGGCGAGAACGCCAGGCCGAAGGGGTTACGGAAGCCCCAGGCAACAAGCTCGATCTCGCCGCCCTCGGGGGCGACACGCATGACGGCGCCGCTGCAGGGTACGCTTCCGCGCACGAGCTGGCCGACCCTTGAGGGAGTACCGAAGGGCAGGAAAGCGCCGGTCTCGACGGGTGCGCCGTTTTCCACCAGTGGGTTGTGGGTGCGGTAATTGTTGCCCGCCAGTTTCACGTCGGTACACGGAACATCGTGAAAATCGGGATGTCTGTGCAGCCAGCCGAAGTCGGCGTTGTCGGGGCCGACGATGCCCGAGTTGGTGGCCGTACCCTGGCCGAAGTAAATCTTGCCGTCGGGGCCCACCGCGGGGCCGTTGGTGTGGTGATCGCCTTTGCTGGGCAGGCCCTCGACAAGTGTGCGCTGTGAGCCGTCAAGCTCGATGCGAAGAATGCGCCCGCGATGGCTTCCGTCGGCCAGGTAGAAGGCTCCGTCGTGAAAGACGGCGCCCGTCCACGGGCCCGAATCGCTTTCGGCAATGACTGTGGTTCGTCCATCGCCCTCGACGCGCAGGAGGCGTGGGGTGGTAAAGACTTCGCCATAGGAGTAACCGGCTTCGACGACGTATACCCGGTTGCTTTCGTCTACGGCAACCGCGGTAGGAAACGTGAATCCGGAGGCGACGAGCGCAACGGCGTATTCCGGCGTAACGGCAATGTCGCCCGCATCTGTGCGGCGGGGCGAACTGTAGTCGGTCTGTCCGCCCCCCGACGATGGCCGGAGGGCATAGCAGGAGGCGAGCAGCAGGCTGCAGCCGATGGCGATGAAGGATTTTCGCATGGCGCTTCGTGACATTTGTGGTCAAGCATAAAGCGGGATGCGTCCGTAGGGAAGGGGGGGCCGATTTCCCCGCAAGGTGTCTGCCCTTCATCATCGCTGGCCGTGGCCTGCAGAAGGCGCGAACGGCAAGGGCCGGCGGTATCTTGAAGGGCTTCCGGTGGTGTAACTGACTGCGAACGGGTGCACGATGAATCCTGATCTTCCGCCGTCGGCCTCATGCGTGAAACCTGGCACTCCATTGACGATTACGCCATCATCGGCAACTGCCGCTCGGCGGCGCTCGTCTCGCGCACGGGTAGCATCGACTGGCTTTGCTGGCCGCGTTTCGACAGCCCCTCGGTTTTCGGACGGCTGCTAGACCCTGAAGGGGGAAGCTGGAGCATCGCTCCCACGGTGCCTTATCGCTCGACCCGCCGTTATCTGCCCGAAACCAATGTTCTGGAAACGACCTTTCACTGCCCGGGTGGAAGCGTGCGCCTGCTCGACTTCATGCCTCTTCAGGGGGCCAGGCTTGACGATTCGGCGGTGCCGGAGCAGGAAATCGTGCGCATTCTGGTGTGCGACCGGGGAGAAGTTCCCGTTACGTTGCGCTATGTGCCGCGTCCCCATTACGGCATGAAGCGTTTTCGCCTGCGTGAGCGGGGGCGTCTCGGCGTACGTACGGAAGCAGGGGCCGAGCTGTTTCTACTCGAAAGCGAATTCGGGTTGAAGGTCGCGCCCGACGGGGTAAGCGGATGTGCCACGCTGCGTGCCGGAGAACGTCTTCGCAGCACCCTTGTGCATGCGTCGCAATGGCCGGCGGTGTTCTCGCCGTTGACCCAGGCCGAGCAGAAACTCGACCAGACGGTTTCGGGTTGGCGGGCGTGGACTTTGCGCCTGCGGTTTCATGGGCCCGAACGCGATTGGGTCGTGCGTAGCGCGCTGGTGTTGCGGCTTCTTGTCTTCGCACCGTCAGGCGCGGTCGTGGGCGCGCCCACGACCTCGCTGCCCGAACGCGTGGGAGCCGACCTGAATTGGGACTATCGTTACTGTTGGCTGCGTGACGCGTCGATGACGGTGCGCGCGTTGTTCGGTATCGGCTGCGGCGCCGAGGCCGACTCCTTCGTGAGCTGGCTGCTGCACGCCACCCGGTTGACACGGCCCGAACTGCGCGTGCTCTATGACGTATTCGGTAATCTGCCCCGCGGTGAACGCGAGCGCACGGGGTGGAGCGGTTACCGTGAGTCACGTCCAGTTCGCCTGGGCAATGCGGCCGATAACCAATTGCAACTCGACGTTTATGGCGAAGTCATTGACGCCGCCACGCATTTCATCGCGCACGGTGGTGAATTCGACCCGGAAACCGAGCGAATGCTGCGAGCGTTCGGCGAGTACGTATGCCGCAACTGGGAGCAACCCGACGAAGGCATCTGGGAGCCCCGCGGCGAACGACGCCGCAACACCCATTCACTGGTGCTTTGTTGGGCGGCCCTCGACCGCTTGCTCAAGCTGGCCCGGGGAGGGAACCTGCACCGTGCACCGCTCGAACGCTTCGCCATGAACCGAGAAATGATACGCGAGGTCATTGAATCGCGTGCCTGGAACGAGCAGAAGCGAAGTTATGTCGCTACCCTCGACGGCGACGGCATGGACGCAGCCCTGCTGCTCATGCCCTGGTACGGATACATCGCCCCCGACCACCCGCGTATGCAGTCGACCTGGCAGTTTCTGCGCCGCGAATTGGGGGCGGGCGGTAGCCTGCTTTATCGCTATCGACTTCCACCCGGAAGCCGGGAGGGGGCCTTCGGCATCTGCAGTTTCTGGGCGGCCGAGTACCTGGCGGCGGGCGGCGGTTCCCTCGACGAGGCGCAGCGCTGGTTCGATGCCGTGTTGCCCCATGCCAATGACCTGGGGCTGTTCGGCGAAGAAATCGATCCGACTACAGGAAGGGTGCTCGGCAACTTTCCCCAGGCCTTTACCCACCTCGGCCTGATCAGTGCCGCGCTTCGCCTGGCCGAAAGGCGCGGTGTCGAGACGGGCGCGGCAGATGAGACAAGGAGACGCGCGTGAATGTTGGAGCCTGGCTGCTGTGGGGGTTCGCGGCCACCGTACTGCTGACGACGCTCATGGCGGCCGGCCAGGGACTCGGTTATACCCGCATGAGCATACCCTACATGCTCGGCGCGGCCTTTACGCCACATCGCGAACGAGCCAAGGTCGCCGGTTTCTTCGTCCATCTCGTCAACGGATGGCTGTTTGCGCTTGTCTACATAGCGGCCTTTCATACCCTGGGCCGTTCGGGCGTTGTGCTTGGCGGGCTGATGGGCTTCGTTCACGCGGCCTTTGTGTTGACGGTGGGCATGCGCCTGGTTCCGGGCATGCATCCGCGCATGGCGGTTGAGGAACAGGGGCTTTCCGAAAAACGACAGCTCGAGCCGCCCGGTTTTCTCGCGCTGAACTACGGTCGCGCCACCCCCGTCTGGACAACGGTTGCGCACCTGATTTACGGCCTGGTCCTGGGCGGTTTCTATTCCGTTGGGTGAGCTTGACCGATGCGGTTGGGCGGGCTGACGAGGCAGGAGAATTCAGGCTGCACCCGGCTTCAGGCACCCTGAAGAACCGACCCCGCTTCCGGCGTGTCGTTGCCGTCGCACATGGTTGGGCCAATTCTCACAATAGCGTGAGATTTGCCTGTCACGGTACCCGTTGGAGAAAGACGAGAGAGAGGCAAGTCCCGATGTTTTACCGGCCGGAATTCGTGTTCCGGCCCTGCCAAAGGAGGAACCATGGCTGAGAAAGGCGATATGAGCGTGCGCGACGCAGGAAAGAAAGGTGGAGAAACCCGTAAGCAGCAGCTGGGCCATGAAGGCTACGAGGAAATCGGCCACAAGGGCGGCGAGGCGCGTAAGCGTGAGCTGGGCCATGAAGGCTACGAAGAACTCGGCCACAAAGGTGGCCAGCGGGTTCGCCAACTCATCGAAGAAGGAAAACAGTCGGAAGGGCGTACCTGACTCCTTCGCCGTTGAAGTGTTGAAGGGGTAAGGGGCGACGGTCGCCCCTTACCCCTTTCCTGCGAGAGAAATCGTTCGTCTCAGCCGAACAGCATTTCGTAGGGGCGGCGCATCGCCTCGGTCAGGTGGTGCATCGAAAACGCCCTGGCGAAGCGAAGACTTTCGCGACCATCGAACCAGACGATAACGGTCGGCACGGTGAATACCCCGGCTGCCGCGGCCGCGGCGGGCGTTTCGACCGTATCGATGTCGGCCAGCGCAAGTCGAGGAAAGGTCTCGGCAAGCGCAGCCACCCGGGGCAGAAGCACATCACAGACTCCACAACCGGGCGCGTGGAAATATACAAGTGCCGCCGGGTTCTCGCGAGTAAAGGTGTCCAGTGATTCGACGTCGACCAACTTCTGCATAGGTGCCCTGTGGTACTTACTCGGTCGACGGCCGACGGACGACGGACGACCGTTTCCCCCTGAGCGGGTGCAGCAGGTACTCCAGTCCGTTCAGCTTGATCTCGTACAGGGTCTGCAACAACTCGCCCAGATGTCCCTTGGGAAAGCCCGTGCGCGACATCCACACCAGATAGGGTTCGGGCAGGTCGGCCAGAATGCGCCCGGCGTACTTACCGTACGGCATCTGCATGGTGACCAGCTGTTCGAGTATGGCCGAATTCATACGTCGCTCGGCGAAAGGGCCTTGGTCACCAACTCCTTCGAGCGGGGCGAAAGGGGCAGCTGAAGCGCCACCTGGTGCCCGCGCTCCGACATCTTGAACCAGGTTTTGCGTAAAATATCGACCACCTTCTCGTCGGTATGCTTTGCCGCAAAGTCGTCAAAGTAGGCATCGAGAAAGACAAGACAGGCGACATCTTCCAACGTCTGCACTTCGGCGTCGCTCTTCAGACGCTTCTTCCGCAAAAGGGCCCGTACGCGCTCGATTGTTTCTTCGTCGTATCCTGAGGCGCGCAGAATGTGGGCGGCGGTATCGGCATGAAACGACGCCAGATCGGTTCGCCACTGTTTGTAGCCGG
Source organism: bacterium (assembly GCA_041687475.1). Taxonomy (GTDB): domain Bacteria; phylum J088; class JAWLBW01; order JAWLBW01; family JAWLBW01; genus JAWLBW01. The sequence goes on along the minus strand of JAWLBW010000012.1, from coordinate 9,019 downwards.
CCTTGCCTTCGGGATAATCGGAACGCGGAATCTTCCACCGGGCAATGTGCTGGCTGCGCGCCGCAAGGCGAAGCTCTTCCGAAGCCTCGGGCTCGAAGCGCTCGAGCCAAACGGTCATGCGTCGTGCGTAGACCAGTTCCTTCGGCACTTCGATTCCATCGACGGTCTCGCGGTTCGGATCCCCGGCGTTCAGTTCGTCCATCTTCCCGAAGGCGAGCTGCATGCGTTCATTCAATGGCATAAGCAGATATTCTGCGCGGCTTTCATCACATGCGCAAGCGCGCCAGGAGATCGCAGATCGCAGATCCCAGATCGCAAAGTCGGAACGAGTTCCCGGGAGCGCACGGACATCTTCCGGTCACCCTGAGCCTGTCGAAGGGTGTGACGGCACTTCTGCATGCTCGGCTTGACGTGCCGGCTTCGCACGAACGGATTCCGCATTTCCCCTTTTCCCACTTCCGCGTTCCGAGTTCCGCGTTCCGCGTTTCAGTTTTGGTTCCGCGTTCCGTTCAGTCGGCTTTGCTTTCGTCTTTCGTTTCGCGCAGGTCGAAGCGGCTCATGACCCGAAGAACGAAGAGAATGAGCAGGGACACGCCGCCTGCCAATAGAAAATGGCCGAAACCCGCCGCGACGCCGATGGCGGCCGTGGCCCAGATGGTCGCGGCGGTTGTGAGCCCCCTTGTGTGACCGCCTTCGCGCAGCATCCACACAATGCCCGAGCCCAGAAAACCGATGCCGATGGCGATGGCTTGCACCATGCGTATCGGGTCGACCTGCATCGTGTCGGGCGGGCCGTCGTACTGGTGAATGGCCAGGTGGCCGATGGAGACGAATAGCGAAGAGGTTATGCCGACCGTGGTATGGGTACGCAGACCGGCGACCTTGCCCGCCCGTTCACGTTCGTAACCGATGGCGGCGGTAAGCATACCGGCCACCACCGCTCGCAGCAGGTACTCCCAGTCGTCGGCGGGAAAGTAGAGGGCGATGTGACTCAGTATGTCCTGCATGAAGGCTGGTTGCTGGTTACTGGTTGTGGATATCCGACGTCGGAGCCGTAGGCGCAGATCCGCCGCAGGCGGAGTTGTCGGTTGCTGGTTTCCGGGTTGGCGATATCCACGTCGGTGCCGTAGGCGTAGAGCCGCCGCAGGCGGAGCTGCCGGTCAGTGCCTCCCTCGACCCGAGCGTCCCTCTTCCTACCAGCTTACAACGGGGTGTGGCTTCGGGGCAGGGGAGTCGCGGCTTCTGCGATCTATTGGTCGTCTGTTCGGATGGTGGCCCATCCTGCCCTTCCGGCCGGTATGTGGTAAGGTAAGAATCCGGTCCGTATTCGACCTGCCGCTCGCCATGAAACTCGTCATCATCGAGAGCCCCAACAAAATCAAGAAGTTGCGCCAGATTCTGGGGCGCGATTACCGCATCGTGCCCACCATCGGACACTTTCGCGATCTGCCGCGTTCGGGCCTGAACGTCGACACGAAAACCTTCGAGGCCACCTGGGAAATCGCCGCCGACAAGCAGAAGGTGGTCGACGAAATGAAGGAAGCGGCCGCCCAGGCCGACGAAATCTATCTCGCCACCGACCCCGATCGCGAGGGCGAGGCCATCAGCTGGCACGTGGCGCAGGTGCTGGGCATTGAGAACCCGCTGCGGGCCGAATTCAACGAAATTACCAGGGCCGCGGTGCAGAAGGCCATTGAGAAGCCGCGTAAGCTCGACGACGGTCTGGTCGAGGCCCAACAGGCCCGGCGCATTCTCGACCGGCTTGTGGGCTACATCGTTTCGCCCGAACTGCGCGCACTGGGCGAGCGTCTTTCGGCCGGCCGCGTGCAGAGCTGCGTGCTGCATCTCATCTGCAGCCGCGAGCAGGAACGCGAGGCCTTCGACGTCCGGCGCTATTGGACCATTCAGACCGCCTACAAGAACGGGCTTACCGCCGGGCTGGCCGAGGTGGGCGACGACGGCAAGCTGCGCCTGACCCAGTTCCAGAGCGAAGAAGAAGCCGGCCGTATCGTCGAGCTTCTCAACACCACCGAACATCGGGTCACGGGTGTCGAGGGCAGCGATGTCGACCGCAAGCCCAAGCCGCCCTTCGAAACGTCTTCGTTGCTGAAGGCAGCCGGACTCGCCTTCGGGTGGAAAAGCGATCGAACCACGAAGATTGCCCAGGAACTCTTCGAAAGCGGCCTCATTACCTACCCCCGTACCGACAGCCTCAACGTGGCCCCCGAAGCCCAGGAAGCCGCGCGGGCCGTGTTGACCGAGCGCTTTCCCGACGCCCTGCCCGAAAAGCCGCCGGTCTACCGATCGAAGGCGGGGGCGCAGGAAGCCCATGAGTGCATTCGGCCGACCGACCCGGCGCAGGAACGGCCCGACGGCATGACGCGCGACCAGGCCGATCTCTACGCCCTCGTGTGGAAACGGTTTCTCGCCAGCCAGGCGAAACCGGCCCGTTTTGCCAAAACATTGGTGTCCATTACGGCCGGCGACCGAACGCTGCGGGCCATCGGCATGCAGCTCATGGAGCCCGGCTTTCTGGCCATCGGCGACGTGGCCGAGGATGAATCGCAGGGCGAAGAAGGGCAGATTCCCCGTGTCGAAAGCGGCGAGGTACTGGCCGTCGAGCAGGTCAAATCCGAGGCCAAGAAAACCAGCCCGCCGCCGCGCTACAAGGAATCGACGCTCATCGAGGCGATGAAGAAGCTGGGCATCGGTCGCCCCAGCACCTACAGCAGCACGCTCAAGGTGCTCTTCAGTCGCGGCTATATTCAGCTGGAAACGAAGAAGAAAAACCCGGCCATTCTGCCGACCCAGCTCGGTCGCGAGGTCGACGATTTTCTCATGCAGGGTTTTCCCGAGCTGCTCGAACCGGCCTACACCGCGTCGATGGAAGAGTCGCTCGACGATATCGCCGACCGGAAAAAGGCCCACGTCGAATACCTGCGCGACTGGTACGCCGATTTCGACCGCAAGCTGATCGAGGCGCGCCGCCGCTGGAATACGCAGCGCAAGGCGGCCGACGGCGCCGCCGCCGACGAGCCGACCTGTCCGCGTTGCCATGCCCGCATGCGACGACGCAAGGGCCCGTACGGCGAGTTCTGGGGGTGCAGTCGTTTTCCCGACTGCCGCGGTCTCGTCGACATTCCCGGTACCGCCGGGCCCGACGGCGCCCCCGCACCGGATGTGCCTGCGTGTCCGCGCTGCAAGTCGCCGATGCGCAAGCGTAACAGCGCAAGGGGACCCTTCTGGGGCTGCAGCCGATTTCCCGATTGCCGGGGCATAATCAACATCGAAAAGTCTGCGAATCCCGAACAGTCTGCCAATCCCGAACAGTCCGCGAATCCCGCCAAGTCCGCGAATCCCGCCAAGTCCGCGAATATCGTCAAGTCGGCAAACATCGAAAAGTCGGGTATTGTCGATAAGCCTGATAATGTCGCTTTGTCTGGCGGCGAGCCCGAGCCCCCGCCGCCCCCTGTCGGCGGGCCCGGCGAACCGGGCGAGCCCATCTGGTGAGCGTTGACGCTGCCGTGGTTCTGGGCTAGCCTGAACGATTCCCCCTTATTCCGTTGGCCAAGGAGTTGTCATGTCCGACCTCATTCACGTCGAGATCGTCGAGCGTATCAATCGCATTCGCATCAATCGTCCCGACAAGAAAAACGCGCTCAACCTCGCCATGTATGACGCCATGACGGCGGCCGTCGAAAACGGTGAAAAAGACGATCAGGTGCGCGTTCACTTCTTCACCGGAACGGACAGCAGCTTTACGAGCGGCAACGACCTGGCCGATTTCATGCAGTCGCCGCCCACGAGCGAAGACAGCCCGGTGGGCCGCTTTCTCAACGCCATCGTCACGGCGAAGAAGCCCATCGTCGCGGCCGTGAACGGTCTGGCCATTGGTGTCGGCACGACCATGCTGCTGCACTTCGACCTGGTTTACGCCGCCGAGAGCGCCCGCTTCTCGCTGCCGTTTACCAACCTGGGACTGTGCGCCGAAGCCGGTTCGAGCATGTTGCTGCCGCGCATGATCGGCCACCAGCGGGCCGCCGAGCTGTTGCTGCTGGGCGAAATGTTCGACGCGCAGACCGCGAAGGAAGCGAGCATCGTCAATAAAGTCTTTGCCGATGCCGACCTGCAGGAAAACGCCCTGGCGCAGGCCCGCAAACTGGCTGCATTGCCTCCGAACGCGATACGGGTCACCAAGGGGCTCATGAAGCGCTCGACCGAGGCCGAACTCACGGCCGCCATGCGCGCCGAAATGACCTATTTCATGGAAATGCTGACCGGCCCGGAAGCCATGGAGGCCATGAGCGCCTTCATGCAGCGGCGCAAGCCCGACTTCAGCCAATTCAGCTGAAGACCGCTCCATGGTTCAGAGGACAGGGCGTGCCGGGTTTCCCTCAGGCACGCCCTTCGCGTTGCGTACCCGGCGCCTCGCCGGTTGCCGTCTCTCTTTCCCAGGGGCGCTCGGTTCGGGCTTCCTGCGAGCGAATGACCATGACCGGAGCTGAAGAGGCCGCAAGCACTTTGCGCAAGGTTCGCGCCCGCCGTGAGGCGTGCGTTCCCTGCCACGAGAGCACCGTCAGATCGCTGTTCAGGTCACGCATGCGTTCGAGAATCATGTCGCCCGGATCGCCGATGGCGACGAGCAATCGCATGTGTTCTTCGGGCACCCCGCCGCCGACCGCCCGCAGGCGTTGAAGAAATTCGTCGGCCCACGCCGGCCAGTCGTACTGCGGCTGATCGACGTAGTAGGGCAGCTCCATGGCGCCCGGCTGAGACGAACGGGGATGATCGAGCGAGGCCACGTGCAGCACGACCATTTCGGCGCCGCTGGCCTTTTCGAGCAGTCGCACCGAAGGACCGATGGCGGCGGCGGTAACGGGGGTGCCGTCATGCGGAAGAAGCATGTGACAAAGGCGCCAGTCTGCGCCGGTCCGGTCGGCCGGCACGATGACCACGGGCGCTTCAATTACGTTGAGCAGCGTTTCGGCAATGGGTGAAAGGTCGCCGTTGTGCGTGGCCCCGAACCGGCTCGAGAAAACGACGCTCTCGACCTCATAGCGCCGGCAGAGTTCGTCGACACTCTCGACGAAGCTGCCGCTTTCGCGCGGAAGCACAAGCCCCGGCGATTCGTCGGGGTCCCAGCCCAGCCGTGCGGCTTCGTCCTTCGAAAGGGTAAGGCGCCTGTCCATGTGTATGGGTAGCAGGTCTGCGTCGCCGTAGACGGCAAACCGCCGTGCCACCGGAATTGCCACCGTCGAGTCGCGGGTTCCGTCGAGCAGAACCATGACGCGCCTTGCTTTCATGCCTTTGTCTCCTCCCAGTTCGACCAGGCGCCCGTGCCTTGCCGAAGGCTGCGCAGCGAGCGTCCCGGTTCGAGCATGGCTTCTTCGGCTCTTTCGGCGGTTCTATCGGTGTTCGAGTCGCCGAACCATACCGGTATGGCTTTGTTGCCGTCGTTCCGCAGGGTTACGCTGCGGTCGCTTTCATAGCTGAAATTCACTTTTGTTCCCCGCCACAGCAGCGAGAAGGCAAAGCGTTTCCACATTTCGGGCACGTGGGGTTGCAGAGATATTCCCCCCGCATGGGTAAAAACGCCGCCGAAACCGAAGACCAACGCCTGCCACAGCCCGCCGAGCGCGGCCATATGCATGCCGCCGGCCGCGTTGCCCATGTTGTTGGCCAGGTCTATCTGCGACGCCTGGCGCAGGTATCGCAATGCCATGGGCATGTCACCGAGTCTTGCCGCTACCAAGGCATGAACCGACGGGCTGAGCGAGCTTCCGTGCCCGGTTCGCTTCTCGTAATAGTAGAAGTTGGCGGAACGCTGGCTTTCGGTGAGGCGGTTCCACAGCAGGTAGGTAAGCATGACCACGTCGGCCTGCTTGACGAGCTGGGTATGCCGCGTTCGCTCTCGTCCGAGAATGATGTCGAGGGGCATGACCCGTTCGCCGTAGTCGTACACGTCTATGTCGTCGAGGGCCAGGAAACCGTTGTGCTGTTCGATGAGGTTGCCGTGTTTTCCCAGCCCTGTGTGGAAGCGGCCTGCCATATCCCGCCAGCGGGCCCGTTCTTCTTCGGGCGGAGCGTCTTGCACCCGCTTTGCCTTTGATGCCAGGTAATCGGCCGCCCAAAGGGCGTTACGCAGGTTTTCGGCGGCCATCCAGTTGGTGTAGGCGCTGTCGTCGACGCCTTCGTGGTACTCGTCGGGTCCCTGCACCTTCTCGATGTGGAAGCGTCCGTCGGCGCCCTCGGTGAATCGATCGGCCCAGAAACGGGCGGTTTCGAAGAGTATGGGGGCGCCGTGTTCGACCAGAAAGGCGTCGTCGCCCGTCATGCGGTGATATTGGACGACGGTATAGGCCACGTCGGCGCTGATGTGCTGTTCCTGCCAGCCGCAGACCACGGGAATAATGGTACCGTCGGGGGCCAGAGCCCGCAGGGGCGTGACTTCCTCGCCCGACGTCGTCGATTCCCAGGCGAAGAGCGCACCTGCATGGCCCATGGAGGCGGCCTTCGTTTTTGCCGCCGCGAGCGTGCGGCTGCGAAAGGTCAGCAGTGCGCGCGCCGACGGCGGATGGGTGAAGGTATAAAACGGTACCATAAACGTGTCCGTATCCCAGAAATAGTGGCCGCGATAGCCGCCGCCCGTCAGGCCCTTGGCGGCAATGGAAACCCCCGCATCGTCGGGGTTGCAGGCGCTGATCAGGTGGTAGGCGGCGTGCCGGGCGGCCAGCTGGAGAAATTCGTCGCCTTCGATGACGATGTCGGCGCATGCCCAGCGCTCGGCCCAGGCCGCGGTGTGCGCTTCGACGAGTACGCGGGCGTCGCGCACCGATATCGCCTCATTATGGCGCGAGGCATCGGCGATCGGCGTTTCGCTGTCACGGCTGGTGTGCACGGTCAGCAAGCGCTCCAACCGATAGGTCTTACCCTGTCGCACATCGAATTCGGCGATTTCGATCAGCGTGGTAGGCGTCAACTCGGCGCCGGCCTCGATGGGGCTCGCCTCTTCCTGCACAATGCGCGAACGGGCGGCAAAGGCGACCAGCAGGTCGGTGGCTTTGGTGCGAAGGGCCAGCGTGAGAGGTTCGCGTCCCGGTTTGGTTTGTCGGTCGGCCGTTTCGGAAAGAGCCGGCTCGAGCTCAGGACCGTGTCTCAGTTTGGAGTGCAGGCGGCGGTCGACGTGACTTTCGACCCGCAGGTGTCCGCTGTAGTTCAGGGGCGTCATCAGCACGGTCTGGTACAGCACGTGTCGGTCGGCCAGCGAACACAAGCGGAAGCCGAGAATGCGCGTTTTTTTGCCGTCGGGCGAGGTGCGAATCCAGTCGCGCCAGAGAATGCCCTGCCGCATGTCGAGAATGCGCCGGTTGTGGGCGAGGTCGTCGTCGAGCAGGCTGAGTTCGACGCCGTCGATTTCGCCGCGCAGGTTCATCCAGTCGGGCACGACCACCAGGGCCGGATTGGTATCGAGGCTCGACGACTGATCGAAGATACCGGCGACAAAGGTGGCCGGCGCCGACAGCGGACTTCCTTCGGCCAGCGCGCCCCGCGAGCCGACATAGCCGTTGCCCACTGCCTGCAGCGACTCGATTTCGTGCTCGCGGGCCAGGTTGAAACCCGTTTCGACGTAGAGCCAGCCGGGGTCGGACGTGATGTCGACCGGCAAGGCCCATGGGGGGGCAGAAACCGAATGCCGCTCTCCGGCCGGGTTGTCCATGGATACTCCTCTTCCGACAAGCTGATGCTGCCATCAGCCTACGCCCGCGCCCATGATCGGGGCAGGGCAAAACGTCGCCTTACAGACGCGTGGTCGGCTCAGGGAGTATTATCGACGGCTTTGAGCAGGAGGGGTGCGCTGTCGACCTGTACGGTTGCCGTGGCCGGTTGGCGATATTGCGGGCCGAAGCGAAGCAGATCGTAATAGTGGCGCACCCGTTTTACAAAGATGACAGGTTCGAGCCCGCGTGCGTAACCGTGCTTCAGGTTACGGTAGTAACGCGGTTTCGACAGATAGGGCAGTACGGTCTGCACGTCGGCCCATCGGTTCGGGTTCTTGTCGAACTGAACGGTAAGCGAGCGGGCGTCGCGCAGGTGGTAGTAGCCGACGTTGTAGGCGGCCAGCGCCATCCACAGGCGCGACGGCATGGGAATGTGCGCGGGCATGCGGTCGAGCATCTGCTTGAGATACCGGGCGCCGCCCATGATGCTCTGTCGCGGGTCGCGCCGGTCGGTTACGCCGAGCGATGCCGCCGTCTTCCGGGTCAGCATCATCATGCCCTCGACGCCGGTCATGCTGCGGGCATCGGGTTGCCAGTGCGACTCCTGGTACGAAACGGCGGCCAGCAGCTCCCAGGGCAGGCCGGTTTCGGCGGTTGCTTCCCGGAAATACTTTTCATAGAGAGGAAGTCGGTCGCCAACACGCTTGAGAAACACCTTCGTGTCCCAGGCGTCGAAGTCGACCGTGAAGCCGTAGTACCGATCAAGGAGGGAGGCCAGTCGACCGTCGTCGCGCATGCCTTCGAACCACGTTTCCATGGATTCGAGCAGCCGGCCGTGCGTCTTGGGCAGCAGCCAGGCCAGCGATTGAGGATTCTCGAGACTGAAGGCGAGCCGGAGTTCGGGAAAATAGCGGCGATGCACCTGAAAGATGTTCGAGTCGACCAGCGTGCAATCGGTCTTGTGTTCCCAGACCGCTTGAAGAATCTGTTCGGTCGTAAGCTCGGCCGAGCTTTCCCAGGTAAGCGTGGGCCAATCGGCCTGCAACGCGCGCAGCCGCTCTTCATAGGAAGAGCCGGCGCTTACCAGCAGACGGATCTTCGGCAGATCGTCGAGGGCGTCGACCAGGGTGTTGTCGTGACAGACGATGTCTTCGGTAACGGTCTGGTACGTGGGCCCCGCGAGCAGCGCGGCCTGGCGCTGCGGTGTCAGCGTGAGGCCGGCGGCGGCGAAGTGGGCCTCGCCCCGTTCGAGAGCCGCCAGCATTTCGCTGATGTTGTCGATGGGCTGAAACTCGACGGGT
>JAWLBW010000011.1:0-33224 GCA_041687475.1 bacterium | reverse complement strand
GTTGCCGGTGTCGCCACCAGTATCGACGCCCTGGCCGTGGGCGTGAGCTACTCGCTGGTCGAAACGAACATCTGGGCGCCCGCCCTGATTATCGCTCTGGTCACCACATCGCTTTGCATTCCCGCCGTGTTGCTCGGCGGTCGCTTGGGACACGCCTTCTCGCAGCGGGCCGAAATTGCCGGCGGCCTCATTCTCATCGGCATCGGCGTGCGTATTCTCGTCGAACACCTATGACACGCCCTCTTCTCTCGGCTCGACCCGGCTGCCGGCTTCAATGCGCTCGTCGGGCCGGGCGAGTACGGCCTCGCCTTCACGCAGACCGTCCGTGACCTGCACGCGAAGCCCGCTGCGCCGGCCGGTTTCAATCGAGCGCAGGCTCGCCCGCCCATCGGCATAAACGTAGACGGTTGGTTGGCCGTCGTGCTCGAAAACGGCGCTGCGGGGTATCTGCAGAACATCGTCGCCCTCCCAGAGAAGGAATCGGGCCAGCACCCGGTAGCCGTCGCCGAGATTCGGCCACAGCGCCGGGTCGCTGGTAATGTCGACCATGACCCACACCCGTTGCTCCTCGACGCCAAGCGCCGACACCTTGGTGAACCCCGAGGGCTGCACCTGGCGCACGCGTCCCATGAGCAACCGGTCGCCGCCCCAGCCGTCAAGCTCGACCGGCATGCCCGGCTCGATGCGCACGGCGTCGTCGGAGAGCACGTCGACAGCTACTTCCAGACCGCGCACATCGCCCACCACGACCAGCGGCGTTCCGGTCTGCACGGCCCCCGCGCTCTGGCGTTCGACGCGCAGCACCCGCCCCTCGACGGGCGAGGTCACGGGCACGCTGACCCCGGTACCCTGCCTGCCTTCGCCTGCAAATGCCAAGACCGACTCGGCGGCCCTCACTTCGCTCTGCGCAGCCGCCACCCTTTGCCGTGCCGCACGCAATGCCGCCTGCGCACGGGTATGCTGCGTACGGGCCTGATCGAGTTGCTGTTGCGAAACGGCGTCGCCTTCGAACAGGCGTTGCATACGTTCAATTTCATCGGCCGCCAGTTCGGCTTCGGCGCGAGCCGCCGCCAACGCCGCTTCCTGCGCACCGAGGCGAGCCCGCGCAGCCGCCAGATTGGCTTCGCCCTGGGCCTCGCTGCGAGGGTCGAGCACGCTCGAGGGAAGCGGATCGATCACGACAATGGTTTCTCCCCGTGAAAGAGCATCGCCGGCTTCGAGGGTAATGCGGCGGGCATAGCCGGAAACCGGGGCGTGGATCACGTAGTGGTCGCGCAGGTTGGTGCGCCCTTCCTCCTCGACCGTAACACGCAGGGGCGCGCGACGTACCTCGAAGGTTTCGACCGGCAGGGGCCTGGGCCAGAACCCGTACGCGAGCAGCCCCACGACCAGGAGGAACAGAAGGAAAAAACCGATTCTACGTCCCGTCAGCATGTAATCACTCCCGCGTTTTCAGTACGGAAATCAGGTCAAGCCGGTCAAGCCGCCTTCGCACCACGAGGGCCGAGAACGTCGACGCCGCCAGCACGACCGCGGCGGCAAAGGCATAGGTGCGCCGATGGATGACCAGTGGAATGCGAAAGAGCTCGGTTTCAAAACTCGACAGAAGATAGGCGCTCAGCAGCCAGCCCATCACGAAGCCGACCGGAATGGCCGCCAGCGTCAAGAGCGCCTGTTCGCCAAGCAGAATGTAGGAAATCTCGCCCCGGGTAAGCCCCAACACCCGCAGGCTGGCCAGCTCGCGTCCCCGTTCCGACAGCGATATGCGCGCACTGTTGTACACCACGCCGAAGGCGATGAGCGAGGCGAAGATGGCGGCGAAAACCACGAAGATGAAAAGCTGGCGAGCGATGGTTTCGTAAAATTTCTCCTTGGCCGTCTGCAGGTCCTGCACGCCTGAAACGATTGGTACTTCCTTCAGCGCCCGAAAGAGCGCCGCGGCGCTGCCCTGGTCGGCGGCAAGATAGACGCCGGAAACACTGCGACCGTTGCCGGCCAGGCGATTGAGGCTGTCGATGTGCATCCATCCGCCGACGCCGATGAATTGGCTTACCGTGCCCGCCACCACGATCTCGGCCTCCCGCATGGACCCTTCCATGACCTCGACCGTGAGCGTATCGCCCGCGCCAACGTCGAGCTCTTCGGCCAGGTAGTCGGTCAAAAGGATGCCTTCGGGGGGAATGGGCACGGGCCGCAGCTCAGTGTCGATGACCCGGCGCAATCTCGGCTCGTGCACCAGTCCTTCAATGCTCGTGCGAAAGCTGTGCGTGCCGTTTCGCAGGGTCACGGGCACGGCCCGGAAAGGTTCGGCATACGAGGCACCCGGCAGGTCAAGTACCTCATGCACCGCCGACCACGAGGCCTGTTGGGAAAAGGAAATGGAGTAGTCCTGCCGCTGGGCGACGCCGAACTCGGTCTCGGCCGTAAAGGTCATGGCATCGATGAAGAAGGTGGCCAGAATGACGATGCCCGCCGACGACGCGATGCCAAGGGCCGACAGCGCCGCCTTGCCCGGCCGCCGCTCGAGATCGCGCAGGATCATACGGCTGGGCTGCGAAAGAAAGCGCTGCAAGCCGAGCCGTTCGACCAATGTCTTCCGGTACATGGCCGGCTCTTCGGGGCGCATGGCCTGGGCGGGGGCCAACCGCGACGCGGCCCGCACGGCCCGAAAGGTGCCCACCACGGCCGCGCCCATGGTAATGCCCAGCGCGATAAGTACGATGCCGGGACGCAGTCGGTAGTCGAGAAAGGGAAAATGGTAGAACTCGGCATAGAGATCGGCCCACTGCCGCCCAACGTAGTAACCGGCGCCGGTGCCGATGAGCGTTCCCCCCAGGCAGACGAGAAAGATCATGCCCGCATAGTGCATACCGATGCGGAAGTTGCCGTAACCGAAGGCCTTGAGGGTCGCTATCTGCTCGCGCTCGGTGCCGATGAGTCGGGTCACGACCACGTTCAGCAGAAAGGCTGCCACCCCGAGAAAGATGGCGGGAATCATGGTGGCCATGTTCTCGAGCTGCCTGAACTCTTCGTGCAGAAAGCGATGCGAAACCTGGTCCATGCGATCGTAGGCGCCGAGTCCGCCATACCGGTCCAGCATCAGATCGACGCGTTCAATGACGGCCCCCGTCGAGGCACCCTCTTCCAAAGACATCGAGACATCGTTGAAAGCGCCCTCCATGTCGAAGGCGCCGGCCAGCGGCTCTTCGTGCATCCAGAACATGCCGAAACGCTCTTCGTCGGGAAAGCTCGAGCCGCCGCCGAGCTGGAAGATGAAGTCGGGCGACAGACCGATGCCCACGATGCGCAATTCTTCGCGGCGCCCGTTGATGATCGCGCCCACCGTATCGCCCGGGCCCAGATCGTGGGCTTGGGCGAAAGACTCGCCCACGAGCGCTTCGTGGGCCGCGCCCGGTTCGGGCATGCGGCCGCTGCGCAGGAAGACCCGGTTGAGCGTTGGCGGATTGCGCTCGGGAATGGAAACCAGCCTACCCTGTACGGGCTCGGGAAAGTCGGCCACGTCGAGGCTCACCGGCGCGATTACCCGCGTTTCGACCGCCCGCACGCCGGGAATGTCTTCCAATTCGGCCGCAACCCGGTTGGGCACGCGTTCGGCGCTCGCGAAGACCTCGGCGAAGTTGTATTCGGCATAGAATCGATCGCGGGTGATACGTAGCGCTTCCAGCGTCGACGCGGCCATGATGTACGAAGCCACGCCACCGGCGATGACCATGGCAATGGCCAGCAGCTGGCCCCGCAGGTGCACGAGGTCGCGCAGCAGTTTCCACGTCAGCGCTCGCACCGGCTCACCATGAAATCTCTCGTGGTTGCTTCCGGTGCGCGTTGTGCTCGATTCCGGTAATGCACCCATCGCTCAGGTGAATGACCCGGTCGGCCATGTCGGCAATGGCGGCGTTGTGGGTAATGACCACCGTGGTCGTGCCCATTTCACGGTTCACCCTTTCGAGGGCTTCGAGCACGACTACGCCGGTATGGGAGTCGAGCGCACCGGTGGGTTCGTCGCAGAGCAATACCGCCGGCCGCTTGGCGATGGCGCGGGCAATGGCTACCCGCTGCTGCTCGCCCCCCGACATCTGCGCCGGAAAGTGATCGAGCCGCTCGCTGAGTCCCACCAGTCCGAGGGCCTCGTTCGGCGCCATCGGATTTTCGGCGATTTCAGTCACCACCGCGACGTTCTCTCTCGCGGTAAGGCTGGGAATGAGATTGTAGAATTGAAACACGAAGCCCACGTGCTCGCGCCGGTACTTCGTAAGCGCCCGATCGTCGGCCTGGGTCAGATCGACCGCGTGGTAACTCACGTGGCCCGCGGTGGCGGTGTCGAGGCCCCCCAGAATGTTCAGCAGGGTCGACTTTCCGCTGCCCGAAGCTCCCAGGAGCACGACGAACTCGCCGGCGTACAGGTCAAGGTCAATGCCGCGCAGGGCATGCACCCTGACCTCGCCCATCTCGTAGACCTTGGTCAGGCCCCGGGCGCGGAAGACGATATCGTCGCCCCGACCCCCACGTTCGTGTCGAGGCGTGCCGACGGATGACGGAAGCTGGGATGTCTGCATGGCGCACCTGCTGAGACCACTCTAGCGCCGGGTGTGAAGGCTTACGAGGGTGGCCGCGTGCCGTGCGGGCCATGACGTGCTGCACGGCCGCATGCCGGACGGCGGACGGCGGACGTCGGTGAGCGCTGCAACGACAACCTTCCGCCCATCCCCTTAGGGATTGAGGATTGTGAAGCAGGGATTTTTTTAGAGTTCCTGCCGGAACTTGCGCGCCACGATGCGCTCGTACAGCCGGGGCGCAATGGCGTTCAGCCAGAAAGAGACACGCCCCAACGCCGAGGTGAACACGAGGCTCTCGTTGCGCATGGCCGCCGTGACGATGCTGTCGGCCACTTCGTCGGCCGTGGCCTGCTTGCCCATGCGCACCTGGGGCTTGCCGGCCGGTCGGCCATCGGGGCCGAGGGCGTTACGCTCGATTCCCGTTGCAATGAACGTGGGGCAGACCAGCATGACGCCCACGCCCTTGTCGGCCACTTCGGTACGCAGGCTTCCCAGAAAGCCGTGCAGGGCGTGCTTGCTGGCGGCGTAACCGGTTCGCGCGGGCAGCGGCGCGATACCGGCGACACTGGAAATGCCGATGACCTGTCCCCCCGTCTTGAGCAGCGCCGGCAGGGCCGCGTGGGTGCAGTGTATGGTGCCGAAAAGGTTCACTTCGACCACGCGCTTGACCACGTCGGCGCTGGTGCCTGCAAAGCTGCTGCGGTGGGTAATGCCGGCGTTGTTTATCAGCACGTCGATGCGACCGAAGGCTTCTTCGGCCCCATGTATCGCCTGTCGGCAAGCCGCTTCGTCGGTCACGTCGCACACGAACGTGCGTACGGCGATGCCGGCGCCAGAAAGATCGGCGGCAAGTTCAACCAGGTCGGCTTCGGTTCGGTCGAGCGCCGCAATGGACGCGCCCTCGCGGCCGAAGCGGTGTGCGAGGGCTTTGCCCAGTCCACCCGCGGCGCCGGTTATGGCAACGACCTTACCCCGGAACGAGCGTCTTATCATCGGCAGCGACTCCGAAACGGGCTTTCCGGTATACCTCGAAAGCCTCGCGGCTGGTCTTGCGGGGTATGTAGCCGAACTCTTCCTTCAGCCTGCGATTGTCCAGCACCGGACGATACAGCAGAAACTTGATCTGCTCGGGTCCGTACTGCGAAAGCCCCAGCTTCTTCAACACCCAGAGCGCCGAACGAACCAGGCTCGGCGACAGCATCATTGTGGGTTTTCCCAGAATTCCGGCGATTTCGGGCACCGTCAGCACACCGTCGCCGGCCACGTTGAAAATGCCGGTGGTTTTCGAGTCGATGGCGGCGCGAATGGCGCCGACCACATCGCGGTCCCAGATAAAGACGAAGGGACTTTTCGAGCCCTTGAGCACAATCAGCCGCTTCTTCTCGAAGAGATCGGTAATCTGGTTGCGCACGGTTTCGCCCAGGATGGTGCCCACGCGAAAGATGACCTGCTCGAGTTGGGGATGGCTCCGGCGATATTCGGCCATCATTTCTTCGACCAGACGCTTGTGGCACGAATAGGCAAACTCGTCGTTACCCCGCACCGGCATGTCTTCGGTCAGCCATTCGGCGTTGTCGGCATGATAGCCGTACGCCGCGCCGCTCGACGTAACGACGACACGCCGCACGCCCGTGGCCACGCAGGCTTCAAGCACATTCTTCGTGCCCAGCACGTCGACCGAATATTCGAAGTCACGGTCGCTCTTCTTGCCCGGCGTCACGATGGAAGCCAGGTGCACCACGACATCGACCTTGTGCTCGCGCAGCAGATCGGCCAGCTCGGGCGCACGCACGTCGAGCTTTCGATAGGTAATACCGTCCTTCTGCCTTTCGGGCGGAACGTCGCGTACGTCGGTGGCCACGACCGTGCCGTGCCACTTTTCCCTCGCCAGTTCGTCGACCAGAATACTTCCGAGATAACCGGCGGCGCCGGTAATCAACACATTCGACATCAGTCTTCCTCGGCCAGAGCGGTTCGCATGCCCGGGACCATCGATTCACCTTGTTCGTTCAGGGGACGGCGCGCCCAGATGCCCGCCAGTATCAACCCCGTAACAATGTGCCAGACGCCCCACCAGGCGGCAACCAACGCCATGCCGCCATTGCCGTTGAAGAAGTTGAAGACCAGAATCAGACCCAGCCCCGAGTTCTGAATGCCGACCTCGATCGAAATCGAACGGCGGTCGCGCACCGAAAGCCCCGTCACGGTGGCCGCGAAGTAACCCACCGCCAATGCCACGGCGTTTACGACGGTAACCAGGCCCACGACCAACATGATGAAGTTGAGAAAGTTTGCCCAGTTGGCAGCCAGCGCACCCGCCACGAACAGCCCGAACACGCCGAACGACAGGTATTTCATGGGCTTACGCATGCCGGCGGCAATGGTCGGAAACTTCTCGGCGATGGACATGCCCAATACCAGGGGAACGCCCAGCAGCACGAAGATGGTCTTGAACATGTCGAACGGGCTCAGCGCCACTTCATTCAACAATTCGGCCGTGGGCGCATAAAACGACGCCCACAGGCTGAAGTTGAGCGGCGTCATGAAGACTGCGGCGGCGGTGGTAATGGCCGACAGCGAGACCGAAAGGGCCGTGTTGCCGCGCGCCAGGTGGCTCACGAAGTTCGACGTATTGCCGCCCGGGCAGGCCGCGACCAGAAAGATACCCAAGGCGAAGTGCGGATGCGGTTCGAACAGCAGAACCAGCGCCCAGGTCAGCGCCGGCAGCAGCAGGAACTGGCCGACCAGCCCGACAATGACGGGTTTCGGCGCCTGCACCAGGCGCATGAAGTCTTCCCGCTTGATGTCGAGCGCGATGCCGAACATGACGAAGCCGAGAATGAAGTTCAGCAGCGCCAGACTCTGCGGATTGAAATTGAGGCTGATCTCTTCGACCATCGGTATACTCCCCCTGGGGTGTAGAATACGTACGCCCGTCTGTCCGGGCGCCGCGGCGCCGTGTTACTCTTCGGCCGCCAGCTCATCGATATGGTTGCGTATTGCCGTACGGTACGTATCCTTGTGTACGTAATACGCCATGCGATCGAGCTTCAGATATTTCATGCCGCCCCGCATGTCGGGATACGGCCCCTTCTTGAGCTTCGTGAGCCTGGCCGCCGCCCGCGATTTGCGCATCGTGCCGCGAATGTAGCGAGCGACCAGCTCGGCCTGCTCGTAACGTCCCTGCCAGCCGATACCCGACGCCTCGACCATGCCCATGACGAACAGGTTGTCGCGGGTCGGATGAAAACAATTCAGGTACAGCTCGGGCGCCGCGCCGCTCTCCCAATTCAAGTGCCTGCGCTCGATGAACGGATAGTGCAGGCGATAGCCCGTCGCAAGCAGCACGATATCATACTCTGCCTGCGACCCGTCGACAAAGTGAACCTTCCTGCCACCGAAGCGCTCGATATCGGCCTTCACGCTTATGTCGCCGTGGCCGAGGTGATAGAGTACGAGCGAGTTCACGATGGGGTGCGACTCGTAAAGCGCATGATCGGGCTTCGGAAAGCCGAAACGCTCGGGATCGCCGGTAAACCATTTCAGAATGATACCGTCGACCTTCTGCTTGAGCAGCGGCGGAAGGTTGATACGTCCGCCGATGGCGTCGGCGGGCTTGCCGAACACGTATTTCGGCACGAAGTGGTAGCCGCGTCTCACGCTGATGTCGACCGAGCGCGCGTGGTGCACGGCGTCGACCGCGATATCGCAGCCGCTGTTGCCCGCCCCCACGATGAGCACGCGCTTGTCGCGAAAGATGTCGGGGGTCTTGTAGGCCGCCGAGTGAAGAAGCTCGCCCGAAAACTTCCCCCTGAAGGTGGGCATGTTGGGTTCCGAAAGCGTTCCGTTGGCAATGAGTACGCCTCGGTACGGCAAGGTCTCGCCCGTATCGAGGGTTACCAGCCAACCCTGCCCGGGGTCGCCCTGCGGCTCGACCTTCACCACGCTCGTCGAAAAGCGATAGGCCTTATCGATACCGAAATGCCGCGCAAACTCGCGAAAGTAGTTTCGCAGCTCACTATGGCTGGGATAATCGGCCACGTCGTCGGCCATCGGAAACTCGGCGAATTCGGTCATGCGTTTCGACGAGATGAGATGCGCCGACTGGTAAACGGTGCTGCGTTGGTTCGTGATATCCCACAAACCACCGACGTCGCTGTGGCTTTCATAGCCGTCGAACGGAATGAGAAAGCGCTGCAGGTTGCGCGCCGCCGCCAGACCGGCCGGACCAGCGCCGATGATACAGAAACGATCGGCCGTATCGGACCTCGATACGGCGCCGCCCGACTTCTTACGAGCCATGTTGAAGAGCCCCCGGTGAGAAAATACTGCGGGGGATAATGTAACACGAACGATATTCCGGCTGCACGGCAAACGTGCACGGGCGGACGTTCGGACGGTCTGACTTTCAGACTGGCGGACTGGCGGACTGGCGGACTGCGGACTGCGGACTGCGGACTGCGCAGCGTCCGGCACGGGTGCTTCCCCCCTGCCCCACCACTACAGGGCGGTATGCCTGTTGCTCGCCGTAGGCGAGCGTCATCTGACTTCGCTTCGCCTTGCCGCCGGAAGAGAACCGACCGAACCGCGAAAAGCAACGGAAAGCCCTGGTGAAGTCAATCCCCAAATGGGATGGCAGCAAACAAAGCGCACGAGCAGAATCCCCCTGCGCTCCCCGCGATCTCCTGTAAAACGCTCTTCACTTACAAAGGGGCGCGAAGCGCGACCGCTTACCGCAGCAAGGCCGCCCCGGCAATCAACAGGCAGGTATGCACCAGATAGGTAAAGCCCTTTTCCGGCACCTTATGATGGAGCCAGTCGCCCACCACAATGCCCAGCGGAATCAGCGGAAGCAGCGCCAGCGTGCGCATGCCCGCCGTCGAGTCCCAATTTCCCCGTGCCAGGTAGGTAACCAGCAGCGCGCCGTTGAAGATGAGCCAGACGGCAAGCAGCGTGGCCCGAAAACGTGAACGGTCAAGCCCGGTCTTGCTCACGGCGTAAACCAGCATCGGGCCGCCCGAAGCGTACACGCCCTGGGTAAGCCCGGCCCCAACGACCCACGTGCGGAATGCGGCCGGCGAGAGCATGGCGCCCACCTTCCCCTTCCACATGCCGAAGAGCTCGATGGCCGAAACGACAATGACCAGCCCGCCGAAGGCCTTCTTCATGACGTCGCCCGCCAGAATACCCGCCACCAGTACGCCGATGACGAAGCCCAGGGTCATCCACGGAAAGATGCCTTTCACCAGCATGTTTCGATCGACCTGACGCGGGTTGCGGGCCACCACCCACGCGCAGAGGGGCAGGTTCAGGGCCACCAACACCGGCAACAGCTCGGGAATCGTGTAGAACTGCGCCCCCAGCGTCAACGCAATGACCGTGCTGCCGAAGCCGGTTATTGCCTGGGTGGTGTACGAAAGGAAGACGATCAGGCCGAGCAGGATGAAAGGAAGGTCAAACACACAATGCCATGGGGAAGCGGCGGCAGACTCGCACGCCGGTCTATATCTTACCGCCCTGCCCCGCGCCCGTCGACCTGAATCACCCGCCGGCCGCCTCTCCGGCCAATGCGCGAATACCCTCGACAACCAGGCCGGCAAGCGCAATGCGGTTCGTTTCGTGCGCGATGGAGTCGGCGGTAACGATATCGGCGACCCCGGCCTCGCGCAGCTGGCCGCACGCGTCGTCGGCGAACACGCCGTGCACGCCGATGCACACCGGCGGCCGCATACCCAGCGCATGAAGATGCCCCACCGTCTCGATCATGGTGCGTGCGGTCGAAATGATATCGTCGACGAGCACGGGCGTACGGTTGCGATGCCGATCGACGTCGGGTACCGATACGTCGACGTCGCGGTCGCCCCGACGCACCTTGGTCAGCACGGTAAAGGGCACGCCGGCCTGTTCGGCCACGGCCTTGACCCACTGCGCGCTTTCTTCGTCGGGTCCGATGAGCACCGCGTCGGCAATGTGCTCGCGAATGTAGGCCGCAACAGCGGGCGCCGCGTGCACGACCCGACTGGGAATGCGGTAGACCTCGTCAAGCGAGGCAATACGGTGCAGATGGGGATCGACCGTAACCAGCCAGTCGAACGAGCGGGAAAGCAGTGCGGCATAATACTGTGCGCTGATGCCCTCGCCGGGCCGGAAACGCTTGTCCTGGCGCATGTAGGCCAGGTACGGCGCCACAAGGCCCACACGGTCGGCCCCCAGGTCCTTCAGCGCGGCCGCGGCGAGCAGCAGGGGTACCGTCTTGCCGTCGGGGCGGTCGAGCGTGCACACGAGCACGGCGTCGGCGCCCCGCACATCGTCGGGAAAGCGCAGGTGGCTCTCGCCGTCGGGAAAGGAACGAAGTTCGAGACGACCGCGCATGCCGTCGTGCCGGCAGAGGGTATCGGTAAAAGCCTCATTGCCGGGTAGCGCAAAGTAAGTACGAGTCATGTCAGCGTTCGTCGATGCGAATGATGTCTCCAGCCGATTTCAGGTAGCCGAGCGCGTATTCCAATTCGCCCGGCGATTCGGCATGAACACGGAACAGCGGTTGCCCGGCCTCGACCTTCGTGCCGATAGGGGCAAGAAAGTCGACGCCGGCGGCCTTGTCATGGGGCGCCCCCGCCAGCTTGGCGATACGGGCGAGTTTGCGATTGTCGATTTGCCCGACGGTACCGGGAAACTCGGCGGTCATTTCCCAGGTATGCGCCGCAGAGGGAGGAAGGCGCATGCCCCCCTGGGCCTCGCAAATGGCCTCGAACTTCCGCAGGGCGCGCCCGTCTTCGAGAATCGTGCGGGCCAGCCCCACGCCCATGCCGCGGGGTACCTTGGCCGAAAATTCGAGCACGCGGCCCGCCAGCAGAAGCGCTCGCTCACGCAGGTCGGCAGGCGCGTCGGGTTCATTCCGAAGTACCTGCATTACATCACGGGCTTCGAGCGCCGGGCCGATGCCCTGGCCCACCGGCTGGGTACCGTCGGTCACTTCGATGGTAACCGTAAGACCGACCTGACGGCCA
The DNA here is from genome assembly GCA_041687475.1 of bacterium. GTDB lineage: Bacteria > J088 > JAWLBW01 > JAWLBW01 > JAWLBW01 > JAWLBW01. The sequence continues at coordinate 21,643 of JAWLBW010000011.1, read as the reverse complement.
ACGCGGCCCAACAGCGTGGCCAGCTGCTGCGCGGCCTCGCGCGTTCTCACCTTGGCGGTGGGACCGACAGGTATGTCGATGACGACGTGCGAAGAGCCGGCCGCCGTCTTCTTCGAAAGCACCGAGGCCACCAACTGTCCCTCGGTATCGATGTCGAGGGCACGCTCGATGCGAATGAGAATGTCGTCGGCCGGGCTCAGCTTCACCGCGCCTCCCCAGGCGATACAACCGCCTTCGAGGTGAACGACGTGGCGCATCTCGGTAATGCTCAGGTCGACCGGCGCAAGCACCTCCATCGTGTCGGCGGTACCGGCCGGCGAAGTAATCGCGCGCGACGAAGTCTTCGGAATCGTCAGCCCGAAGGCGGCCACGATGGGCACGACGATGAGCGTCGTACGGTTACCCGGCAGACCGCCGACACAGTGCTTGTCGACGACATCGCGGCTGCCCCACTCAAGGCGCTCACCCGCCGCAATCATGGCCCGGGTCAGCGCGACCACTTCATGTTCGGTCAGACCGTCGCCGGCGCAGGCCGTAACGAAAGCCGACAGGGCAACATCGGACAGGCGCTCGCCCGCCACGTCTTCGATGACTTCGAGCATCTCGCGATCGTTCAGCGCGTGCCCGTAAACCTTACGTCGGATGTGGGCCAGCGAAACCAGCGGCTCGGGATGCGAAACGGCGACCAGCTCGCCTTCGGCGGCGCCCAGGGCCTTCCAGGCACTTTCCGACAGACCGGCTTCGTCGAGCGCGAGAATGTCGCCGCGCACCATGTTCACGGTCGCAATGATCGAGCGCGGCCCCAGAGAAACCTTGACCTGCGCCAGCGCCTCGAACCCCTCGGAACGGCATACCTCGCAGTCGGCCCGCATGTACACGACGGCCTCATGGTGGGTGTCGATGCCCAGTCGTTTCAAGCGCAACACGTTGGCGCCGGGTGCGGTTTGCGTCATGAAATTCAGTTTCACAGAGGCTCCGTGCGGCTGCAAGCCCGGCTCACGGTTTCGGTGCGTTGTGACACCGATCCGACACTCCTTGACGGGTGGCGCTCGGTTGACGCAGGGTAGAAGGAAACCGACAGTGAGGTTCCATGCGCGCTGCGCTCCTGTTCCTTCTGACAGCAGGCATACTCGCCGAGCCTGCGCTTGCCGTCGAGCAGATGAACAAGGTCTCGTACCTACGCGGCCCTTACAACGGCGCCTTCTTTCACCGCCACAACGACTCCTTCCGCATCTCGGCCGCACTGCACTTCTATCACGGCATTCAGCACGACGTGCTCGTTCTCTCGCCGCTCGAAAACCATGCGGAAGTCGATCGCAGGTATAACCGTGTGTTCGTCGACTTTCTGACTGAACGAAAGGCCGGAACCGAGCCCACGATGGATCTGTACGCGCCCGTAACCGCCCGCAAGGCGTGGAAAATCTTCCGTGCGATCGACTGGACGCACATGCACCACGAGCAGACCTACGACATACTGAGCGACCGCGATATCGCGTGGAATGAGAAGAAGCCGTGGACGGATCGCGCCGTTGCCTGGTATCTCGAGAAGAACCCCGTTGCCAGAAGCCCGGCCCCCCTCGAAGTGACCATGCGCCGCGCCGCGGTCATGATGAAGCCCTACTTCACCTACTATCGGAACTACTACCCGCGCTCGGCCACTTTCGCCTATGTGGCGCACTGGTGGCACCCGGTCATCTACGACGCGCAGCTGATCGCCGGCAACGATGGACAGGAAGAAACCCTCGCGGCCGTCAACCGGCTGATGCGTGAAAAGGTACTCATCGACCGACCGCAACGCATGCATCTCAGCCGCGAGATCATGCCTCGCTACAGCCGCTTGTCGCCCGAGTCGGCGAACATTTTCGACAATCTTCACATGCTGCACGGCATCATCTACGACATCCTGGCCTACGAGGGGTGGAGCGATGAGGAGAAACAAGCCGAGTTGTACCGCGTCGTCGACGCCATGAGTTACCAGCCGGGCGATGAGGCCTACGCCAGACAATTTCCCATTCCCCACCCCGCCCCCGATCCGCGCACCTACCCCGAGTCGATGCGAACGGCCGACGGCGAGATGAGCCGCATCATGCGGCAGATGATGCAGGAAATGTTACCCGGTATGATGGTCCAACCCATGACCGGAGAAACGGAAGAGCGCTTCTGGGAACAGTTTCGCTACAAGATGACCCCCGGAATGCAGGAGGGCGAGCACCCCGGTTCCCTGCACGAAGCCTTGATGAAGGTCGCGCCGGGCATGAAGATGAGCGAAGCGGGCATGGCGCCGGGTAAGGTCGATCAGATGATGGTCGACATGATGCTCGACGGGTGGAAGCAGAAAGCACCCCCCGAGGTCGCTCCCTGGCCGATGGACATCGAGCCCTCCCTCGGCAAGGAGGTGAGCCGATGAAGTACGGCCTGCACTACCTGCTTCTCGTATGTGCTGTTTCGGCGCCCCGCCTCGTCACGGCCGCCGATCACGTGAACCTTGAAGAAGGGCTTCCCACCCAGCTGGAAGACGCCCGCCCCATTGCCTATGGCGGCCGGGAAATTCAGCTCGCGGTGGGATACGAAAGAGGCGATGAAGAGAATACTTTCATTCTGAATCCACGCTACGAAATCGGTCTTCTACCCAACACCCAGGTCAGCGTCGACGTTCCCTTCCGCTTCGGCGAAGGCGACAAACACGAGAGTGGAAACCTGGAATTCGAGGCCATGTACGCCCTGTGGCAGGAAGGCGTATGGCTACCCGCCGTCGCGCTGGCGGGCTTTGTCGAAGCGCCCACCGGCCTGCACGCGACCGGGTTCGACCCCGGCGCCAAGCTGCTGATCACCAAGATGCCCTGGGTACGCACCCACTGGCTGCACGAGCTTCACCTGAACCTGCAGGCCCTGCGCAACACCGCACGGGCCGACGGCGAAAACGAATACCGCTTCCGCGGTGTTGTCGGCGCCAGCTTTCGTCTCGGGCCCGACGGTATCGGTATCGTCAACTTCCTGCGTGAGCAGGAGCGCCTCGAAGGCGAGGTCGCAAACCTGGTCGAGGCGGGGTATCGAATGCAGCTGACCCCCTTCACCGTTCTCTCCATCGGCGCGCAAGCCGGCGTAAACAACGATGCCTACGACTTCGGCGCGACGCTTGGTTGGCAGATGGCGTTCTGACAGGCGACAAGGATACCGATGCACTGGTGGGGAGAGAGAACCTGGCAAGAGTGGCACTGGCTCATGATGCTCGGCATGGCCGTCTTCTGGATTGCCGTCATCATCGCGCTCGCCCTTCTCCTTCGCTACCTGCTCGCATCGTCCAGAAGAGACGAACGAAGCGAAGAGTCGCCCGAAGACATACTGAAGCGGCGGTTTGCCAGGGGAGAAATCGACGAAGATGAATACCGGCGCAGACTCGCGGGCCTGAAGAAAGATCGGCCGGATTGATGGTTCACCGAATAAGACGGTGCCCCCGGTCTAACGGCCCACCAAAGTAAGGGGCGGCCATACTACGGGACCACCCGACCAAGGGGCGGCCCGATGAAGGAACGCCCGAATATGGCTTTGCCTGAAGAACGTGCCTGAGGGAAAGCCGGTCGGAGGTGGGGGGCCCGTTCCCTCCGACCGTCTTCCATCACCATCAATGCGCGTGCTTGCCGTGCCCGGCTTCCTTCACCTTTCCGGCCGGCTCCATCACGTGATAATCGAAGGTCGCCTCGAAAGACCGGCCGTCGTGCTCGCCGCTGACCGTGGCGGTGTACCTTCCGCCCATGGGAAAGCGAATGGTCGTGGTGTAAGCGCCTTTTTCGCGGGCGGGTACGGCCGACTTGGTTTCGACATCGTGCCCCATCTCGGGCATGGCCCAGCGAACCTTGAGCTTGCGCGCCGCAACCGGCCGGTTGTTTTCATCGGCCAACCGCAGGCGCGCGGTCGCCCGCTGTCCCGATGAAGGGTGGTGGGGGTTCAGCTCGAAGGCGACATGAACGCCGTCGACCTGCCGAACCTTCTCGGCCCCGGCGGCCTTCGTTTCCCCCTCGGTATATCCGAGCGTCGGTGTAGCCAGCAATACCGTCATCGCAAACAGGTAAACTCTCATGACATTCCTCTTTCTTGTTTCGTTAAAGCAACTACTGCCCGATTAGATTCACGAATTCTCGGCCACGGTCACGTCGCCTGCGGGAGACGCATCTGCCTTCAGACTGCGTCCGCGCCAGACGGCATAAACCGCCGGAATGATGACCAGCGTGAGAAGGGTCGAAGACACCATTCCCCCCACCATGGGCGCGGCAATGCGTTTCATGGTGTCGGCCCCCGTACCCGATGCCCACAGAATCGGCATGAGCCCGAGCACCGTGGTGGCAACCGTCATGATTTTCGGGCGCACGCGCTGCACGGCGCCGTGAACCACCGATTCTTCGAGGTCTTGCACGGTCATGGCGTCGCCCTTTTCGGCGTGCATCTCCTTCCACGCTTCGTCGAGATAGACGAGCATGACCACGCCCGTTTCGGCCGCCAGGCCGACCAGGGCAATCATGCCCACCCACACGGCCACGCTCATGTTGTAATCGGCAAGCCACAGGTAGAGCAGCGAGCCGGTAACCGCAAACGGCAGACTGAGAAAGACAATGGCCGCCCGCCCGACGTCTTGCAGGCTGAGGTACAGCAGCAGAAAGACGACCAGCAGGGTAACCGGCACCACCACGCTCAGGCGCTCGCGTGCACGCAGCATGTTCTCGTACTGGCCGCTCCACAAAAGCGTATACCCGGGGGGAACCTCGACTTCCCGGGCAATGACCGCCTTGGCGGCCTCGACGTAGCCTCCGATGTCGGAACCGGCCACGTCAATGAACACCCAGCCCGTCTTCGCGCCGTTCTCGTTGCGAATGGCGGGCGCGCCCTCGACCAGCCGCACGTCGGTCAGCATGCCGATGGGCACCTGGGCTCCGCTCGGCGTGGGCACGAGAATACGCTCGAGCGAATCGAGATCGGAGCGATAGTCCCTGTAGTACCTTATGTTGACCGGATATCGCTCGGGCCCCTCGACCGTGGTGTCGATGTTCATGCCGCCGATGGCCGTTTCGACCAGCATTTCGACCTCTTCGACATTGAGCCCGTATCGCGCGGCCTGATGCCGATCGACCGTGAAGTCGATGAACGAGCCCCCCATCACACGCTCGGCATATACGCTGCGCGTACCCTCCATGTCCGAGAGCGCGGCCTCGATGTTCCGGCCGATGCCTTCGATTTCGGCGAGATCGTTGCCAAGCACCTTGATGCCCACCGGCGTTCGTATGCCCGTGGTAAGCATGTCGATTCGTCCTTTGATGGGCATGGTCCACGCGTTGGTGACACCGGGCAACTTCACCGCTTCGTCGAGTTCGTCGATGAGTTTCTCCCAGGTCATTCCTTCGCGCCACTGCGACTCGGGCTTCAGCACAATGGTGGTTTCTATCATGCTGAGCGGCGCCGGATCGGTGGGCGTGCGGGCGCGGCCGACCTTGCCGAAGACGCTCTCGACCTCGGGAAACGCGGCAATGGCCTTGTCCTGCTGCTGCATGAGGTGCTGCGCTTCCGTAATGGATACGCCCGGCAATGTCGTCGGCATGTAGAGAATCGACCCCTCGTTCAGCGGCGGCATGAACTCGGACCCCAGCGAACGATAAAGGGGAACCGCCGCCACCAGCACCAGCAGGGCCGAAAGAAGGGTTACACGACGGTGACGCAAAACCCAGCGAACGATGGGCTGGTAAACGGCAATCATGAACCGATTGAGTGGATTGCGGTCTTCGGCCACGATGCGTCCCCGCAGGAGCAGCACCATCAACGGCGGCGTTACCGTGATGGTGAGCACGGCGGCCCAGGCCATGGAAAAGGTCTTCGTGTACGCCAACGGATGGAACAACCTTCCCTCCTGGGCCTCGAGCGCGAACACCGGCAGAAACGAAACGGTGATGATGAGCAGCGAAAAGAAGAGGGCCGGCCCGACTTCCTTCGCGGCCTCGAGAATGACCTCGCGTCGCGGCCGATCGGGGTGCTTCTCGATTTTCTTGTGGGCGTTCTCGACCAGCACGATGGCCGCGTCGACCATGGCACCGATGGCAATGGCGATACCGCCCAGGCTCATGATGTTCGAGCTGATGCCCAGCAGGCGCATGGGAATGAACGAGAGCAGAATGGCCAGGGGAAGCACCAGAATGGCCACCAGCGCGCTCGGCAGGTGCCAGAGAAAGACGGCCACGACCAACGCCACGACCAGCGATTCTTCAATGAGTTGCCGCGAAAGCGTATCGATGGAGCGCTGAATGAGATCGGTACGGTCATACGCGACTCGGACCTTGACCCCCTGGGGAAGCGACGACTCCAGCTCGGCAATACGGTCCTTTACCCTTGCGACGACGTCGAGTACGTTTTCGCCGAAGCGTACGACCACGACGCCGCCCACGACCTCGCCCTGCCCGTTCCAGTCGGCTGCGCCGCGGCGCACTTCGGGACCGAGCTTCACCTCGCCCAGGTCGGCCACACGAATCGGAACGCCGTCGACCACGGTAACCACGGCCTCTTCCAGATCGCGGGGATGCTCGACATACCCCCGCCCCCGCACGATGTACTCGCGGCCGCTCATCTCGACCGTGCGGCCGCCCACGTCGTTGTTCGACGCCTGCACCGCCTTCACCACGGCCGAAAGCGGAATGTCGTGGGCGAGCAGGCGCACCGGGTCGACGGTTACCTGGTATTGCTTGACGAACCCGCCCACCGAGGCCACCTCGGCCACGCCGGGTACCGATTCAAGCCAGTAACGCAGATACCAGTCCTGAAACGTGCGCAATTCCTGCAGGGTATGACTGCCCGTGGTGTCTTCGAGCACGTACTGGAAGCCCCAGCCCACGCCGGTGGCATCGGGGCCGAGCGTCGGCGTCACGCCCTGCGGAAGCTGCGCGCCTACCTTCGACATGTACTCGAGCACCCGGCTGCGCGCCCAATAAATATCGGTGTCGTCTTCGAAGAGCACGTACACGAAGCTCAGGCCGAAGAACGAAACGCCCCGTGCGGTCTTGACCTTTGGCGCGGCCACCAGCGACGAGACGATGGGGTAGGTAATCTGGTCTTCGACCAGATCGGGGCTGCGTCCCGGCCACTCGGTAAACACGATGACCTGCGTATCGGACAGATCGGGAATGGCGTCGAGGGGCACGCGCTTGAGCGACCAGAAGCCCCACAGCGCCAGGGCAATCAGCCCCAGGGCCACGAGCACGCGGTTACGGTCGCTCCACTCAATGATGCGGTGAATCAACATGCCCGTGTACCTCAGTGGCGATGTTCGCCGCTGTCGAATTTCCGTACGGCCGCGCGCAACGCGCTCTCGGAGTCGATGAAGAAGGCGGCCTGCGAAACCACCCGCTCACCGTCGTCGACCCCCGCGTACACGACGTAGCCGTCGTCGACGGCCGGCCCCAGATCGAGTTCGCGTGGCTCGAAGCGTCCCCCGCCGCGTGCCACGAACGCCAGGGCCCGCGTGCCCGAGCGAATGACGGCGTCGGCAGGCAGCACCAGCCCCGGCCCCACATCGGTTCGGTAGCGCAGGTCGACGTACATTCCCGGGCGAAAGGCAAAGTCGGCGTTGTCGAACGCAAAGCGTACCGAAGCGAATCGCGTTTTCCGATCGACGGTCGGATAAACGTACAGGGCTCTGCCGGTACGTACACTGCCGTCGGGCAGGCGCACATCGGCCTCAAGGCCCTCGCTGAGAAAGGGCAGGTCGGTTTCATAGAACTTGCCGATGACCCAGACTTTCTCGAGATCGACCAGGGTGTAGAGATCGGTCATTTCCTTGACGTACATACCCTCGACCGCATCGAGCGCCTGTACATAGCCGGAAATCGGACTGCGGAACGACACGGCCCGCAGCGCCCTGCCCCGCTTTTCGATGGCGCGAATATCTGCCGGGTCGAGATTCCAGTACCGCAGCCGATCGCGCGCGGCATCGGCGGCCCGACGGTTGCCGGCCCGAAGCGCCGAGAGCAATTCTTCCTGCGTCGCCACCAGTCGCGGGCTGTGCAGCTCGAACAGCACCTGGCCCTTTTCGACCCGCTCGCCCTCGGTCTGCACCCGAACCCGTTCAAGCCATCCCTCGACTTTTACGTGCACGTGCTGCACGCGATCGCGGTCGGGCTCGACGAAACCGACGGCCCGAATCGAGCGAACGGCCTCGGTAACCCGGGCTTCAACGGTGCGAACGCCCAGCATCTGCTGCCGTTCGGCCGGCACGCGTACCGACGCCCTGTCCGGCACCTCGCTCGATCCGGGCGCGGCGCCCCCCTGCAGCGACCGTACTCCCTCGCCTGCCGCCTCAACACCGTGACCGTCGTGCTCATCGTGCCCGAGGGTATCGGGCGTCATGCGCTCGGCATCGACCTTGACCAGGCGCATGCCGCAGATAGGACAATCGCCCGGTTCATGCGAGGTCACGTCGGGGTGCATGGGGCACTGGTACAGCGTTGCCTTTTCTTGCGTTTCGGTCTCCCGCGGCGTGCTGCACGCGCCGGCTGTCGCAACCGAGGCCAGGGCCAGCACGAGCAGCGCCTGCCGCACGAATTCCTTCTTCTTCCGGGTAAGCAGTGTGGGCATCAGCGTGCCTCCTCTTCCAGAACGGTTTCGGCAGGCCTGTAAGCGCTAAGCCGGCCAGCGAGCGCCAACATCCGGGCCTCGGCCGAACGACGTTCGGCTTCGATGGCTGCGTACTCACGTTTCAACACCAGCTCACGGCGAATGGCCTCGATGGGCACGAAGATGTCGGCAGCCCCCGCATCATAGGCGCCCTGCGACGACTCCCGCGCCCGCGCGGCGTTGGGTAACACCTGCCTGCGATACAGATTACGGCGTGTAAGGGCTTCTTCATGCTCGGCCACCACGCGGCTGAACATGGCCGAGGCTTCAAGGGCAGCGTCTTCGACGCCGACCTCGGCCGATTTCTGCTCGAGACGGGCGCCGTCGACCTCGGGCTGCTGGCTCCAAGGGGCCCACAGGGGCACGGTGAAACCGACGCGCGCCGAAAGAAAATCGGTGCGCCCCTCGGGGCGGGCGCCGTAACCCAACTCGATATTGAACTCAGGTCCGTAATCCGATTTCTCCAGGTCGAGCCGGCGCTCGGCCACCCGAACGAGCGCACGGGCAACCGCCACCCCCGGATTATTCTTCGTTACCGTGGTCACGAAATCGGCCGGCGGGGTCCACGGTTCGTCTTCAAATGCCAGGGTTTCGGGCGCCGCTTCGCCGAGAATGCGCAACCAATCGGCTCGCGCTTCGGCCAGTGCCGCCCTGAGACGCGACGACTCGGCTTCGAGCCTGCCCAGTTCGACGCGAATCTGATCGGCATCCTGCCCGAGGCCCCGGCCCACCCGGTACTGCGTGTCGGCGCTCCGGCTGAGCAGGCGCATCCACGACAACGTAGTCGAAACGGCCTCCATTTCTTCGCGAAGACGCGCCATGCGGAAGGCGGCGACGCTCAATTCCAGGGCGCGTGCCTCGGCCATGGCTTGCGTGCGAACTTCGGCCACCCGCGCCCTTGCCTGCCCGAGTTCACGTCGGGAAAAAAGCTTACCGGGATACGGAATGACCTGTCGAAGCGATACGACCGGCAATTGGGTCATCATTTCGCCGGCGAGGTCGAAGTCGGTGGGAATGCTCTGCGCCCCGATGGAAATCATCGGATCGGGCAGCGCGTCGGCGGCTTCGGCGTAACGCCCCAGCGACTCGGCTTCGTGTCGGCGCGCTCGCACGCCCGGATTGGCGGCTGTAATCGACGCCAACCAGGGCTGCAGCGACACCTGCCAGACCGGCGAAGAATCGGCAGCGACAGGCTTGTCGGCCGACAAGGCGTGGGCCGGCTGAGGCACGGCCGCCCAGGCCATCAGGCCCAGACCGGCAAACAGAAGAGGCAACATCTGAAAAAACTCCGAACCGTTTCCCGCACGGCACGTGCGGGTTTCTACCGATTAAGAACGAACCAGGGCGTCAAAAGACGCGAGCGCCGCGAAAAAAACACGCGGACCCGACGTTCATACCGGTATCAGATGCGGAGAATGGCAATGGAGGCGGGGGGTGGCCGGAACGAAGGCGGCCATTCGGCATGCAGCGCGGCAACCGGCGACGCCACGGAATCGAGCGCAACGGGCAGCACCTGCAGCGGCTGACCGGCGGCAGGTACGGGCAGGTCGATGCCGACGTGAACACTCAGCGAGGGAGCCGCCACGTCGACCATGCAGAGCGTTTCGTCGTGGGGTACCTGTTCGGCGTGCCCGGCGCCGTGGGCATCGTTCCCCACCGAAGCGTGCCCGTGTACCGCGTGAGCCGGAGAATGATGGTTCCCGGCAGACGAAGGCGCCTCGCCATGGCAGGAAACCGCCATTTCGGAAATCGGCATGGCGCAAATGGACGCCGGGCTCAGGGCGAGCACGGAAACGGCGACGGTCAGCGCGTATGTGAGCACGGTACGCCAGCTCATGCCGATATTCTACCCGTCGTGCCGCCGCCCATGCAATCGGAACCGTGTGAAAGTCGACGGCAATCAGGGATTGACGCTGGGAATGGTGGCGAGAAGCAGTTTCAGGTCTTCATCGTCGAAGCGCAGTCCGCCGCCGGCGAAATACAGTGGCTCCCGCGAGCGGTTGATGATATCTTCGGCGCCTACCGAGAAGAAAAGGTGATCGAAGAAATTGAAGTCGATGTAGCCGCGCAGAACCGGGTTCGTCTCGCGCAGGAAATCATAGGCCTCGACCGACACCTGAATGTGAGGGTCGACGATTGCATAATCGGCGCCCACGCCTCCGCTGTTATGCAGCAACCCGCCCCTGAGCGTGAGCGCATGAAAGCGTTTGGCAATCTGGGCGTTGAAGACGACCTGGTCTTCGTACGTCTGCGTTCGCCGATCTCTGAGAACTTCGCCGGTCTGCAGGTCGCGCACAACCTCACGTTCGGTATTGAGTTTGCCGCGGGGGTCGTTGACGATGTCGAACTGATAGTACTTGTCTTCCTTGGGCTGAATGCGAAGACCGAAGAAGCTCTTGATTCCCCCCGGCGAATCGTCGGGAACCAGGCGGTCGACGTTTGTCTCGTTGAAGCGATACTCGCCTCGATAAACGATCGACGTGCGCAGCTCCTTGACCTGGCGTAGCACGGTGTTCACGCCTTCGAGCGCCGAGTCGATCTTGTGCGCCGTCTCGGCGTCGTTCAGCAGCTTGCCTACCGTGCCTTCGCCGCGGTTCACGCGATCGGTGATATCGCGAATGTCGGCGGCGGCATCGTCGAGCTTGGCGACGACACGGTTGACCTGGTCGAGTCCGCCATCGATTTTCGGGCGGAAGCCTTCGACCGCATCGCTGACGCCGGCCACGAAACCACGCACGTCGGAACCGACCCCCCTGAACTCGTCAATGAGTCCCGGCGCTTCGAGTTCGATACGGCGGGTCAGCCGATCGACCGAGGCCACGATGTTGCGAATACCCTCGCGATTCTCGCCCACCGCCTCGTTCAGCTGGCGGGTGAGTTCGCCCAGGGCAATGACCGTGTCATGCAGGCTCTCGCGCGAATCCTGCGAGGCCAGCGCGTAGCGAAGGCTCTCGGTAATTGCCTTGACGTCTTCACTTACGGCGGCCAGCTTGTCGGCCAACTGCTCGAAGTCGGGGGGCGCGTAGGTATTGGGCACCTGCTCGCCCGGCATGAGGAGCGGGGTAGCGTCGGTGCCCGGGTTGACGTCGATGTATTTCTCGCCCAGGATGCCGGCCGTACGAATCGCAACCGTGGCGTCCCGGTGCAGTTGCACGCCCTTGAGTATCTTGAAGGTCAGGCGGGCGCGCTTGTCGAAAAGGCCGACATCGGTAACCTCGCCCACCTTGATGCCCGCGATCAGAATCGGCGTCTGGGGTTCGACGCCGTACGCCGAGTCGAAAATGGCGAACAGCGGGTAGCCTTCGGCCTGCCGGAACCCGAACCCGCCGAGCTGCAACGTACCCCAGGCAAGTATGGCCAGGGTCACGAGCACGAACAGGCCCACCATGGCTTTATTGGACACTACCGGTTCACTCACTACTGCACCCGAATCGGTCCGTCTTCCGAACGGCCCGCTATAAACTGTACCACCGCCGGGTCCTTGCTCTCGCTGAATTCCTTCGACGTTCCGTCGAAAGCGATTTTTCCGTCAAGCAGCAGGGCCACATGGTCGGCGAGTTCGAACGTTACCTTGAGCTCGTGCGTTACGATGAGCGTCGTATACTTGAGCTCTTCGTGCGTCTTGCGAATGGTCTGAATGATGGCGTCGCTGAGAATGGGGTCGAGGCCGGTCGTCGGTTCGTCGAAGAGAATGATCTCGGGGTCGATGACCAGCGCTCGGGCCAGGCCGACGCGCTTGCGCATTCCCCCCGAAATTTCCGACGGCGAGCGATTTCCCAGTTCACTGAGGCCCACGATGCGCAGGGCGTGGTCGACCCGTTTCTCGATTTCATCGGGCGGCAGCTTCGTGTTTTCCCGCAAGGGAAACGCCACGTTCTCTCGCGCGCTCATCGAGTCGAAGAGCGCCGCATTCTGAAAGCACATGGCCATGCGCTGGAATACCGGCTCGCGCTCGGCCCGCGAAGCATGCAGAAAGTCGACGCCGTCGATGAGGAGATCGCCGCCGTCGGGGGTAAGCAGCCCGAGAATGTGCTTGAGCAGAACGCTCTTGCCCGTACCCGACAGGCCCATCAACACGCAGATCTCGCCCCGACGCACGGTAAGGTCAATGCCGCGCAGCACGTGCACCTTACCGAAACTCTTACGCAGATTGCGTACCTCGATGACCTCTTCGTTTTCCATCATCAATACATGAGCGCCGTCAGAAAATAGTCGACGACAAGCAGGCTTACGGCCGAAACGACCACCGCCTGCGTCGTGGCAAGTCCGACGCCGCGGGCACCGCCTCGCGAATGGTATCCATAGTAACAGCAGATACTCGATATCATCAGGCCGAACACCATGGCTTTGAGTTCGCCCGAGTACAGGTCGCTGAGATCGACCATCTGCAGAATATTACGCACAAACACGTTGTGCGTAACGCCCAGTAGATTCACCGTGACGAAATAGGCGCCCATGGTGCCGAAGAACGTGAACAGGGCCGTGAGCAGCGGCATCATTACGAAGGACGAAACGACCCGAGGCGTGACCAGATACTGAATCGGATGAATGGACATGGTCGCCAGGGCGTCGATCTGCTCGTTTTCGCGCATGTAGCCGATCTCGGTCGACATGGCGCTGCCCGCCCGGGCCGTAACCATGAGCGCCGTAAGCACGGGCGAAAGCTCGCGTGTCAGCGACAGCAGCACCGAGGGGCCGATGAGGTACTCGGCACTGAACAGACGGAAGGCATAGGAGCCCTGCAACGCGAACACCATTCCGGTGAAGGTACCTGTCAGGCCGACGATGAATACGCTTTTGACGCCGATGAACTCGAGCTGCTGAAAGAGAACGTTTGCCCGAAAAGGCGGGCGAAAGAAAAAGAGGATGGCTCTGACCATCATCAGAAAAATGCCGCCGATACGCTCGAGCAAGAGCATGACCGACTCGCCGACCGTGTTGCCGGTCGAGAGAATTCTGCGCACCACGGGGTTCACGCGCTCTCTGCTCCCGGGTCGACGTACACCCGCGCGACGCGCCGGGTAAGTCCGGTCAGAATCTCATAAGGAATGGTCTGGGCCCAGGCGGCCCACTCGTCGGTCGTCACCTCCTGATCGCCCTGTCGCCCGATGAGGGTTACCTCGTCGCCCACGGCGACCCCGTCGACATCGGTCAGGTCGACCATGAACATGTCCATGCAGACACGGCCGAGAATAGGTACACGACGGTGACCGACCAGCACCTCGCCGCGATTCGACAGCAGGCGCGGCACCCCGTCGGCATAGCCGGCCGGCACGACGCCGACGAGCGAGTCACGCCCGGCTATCCACCCGCCGCCGTAACTGACCTTGCGCCCGGGTCCGAGGCGACGAATCTGCACGATGCTCGAAACCAGTTCGAGCACGGGCTGCAGGGTTACATTGGCCCGCTGCCAGGGCGAGGGATAGGCGCCGTACAGCATGATGCCCGGTCGAACCACATCGCCGAAGGGCTGCCGCTTCTGCAGCAGCGCCGAGCTGTTCATGGCGTGAAGCACACCGGCCTCGCCATAACCGCGCACGAGCGCGTCGCGCGCCGACGAAAGCAGTGCGTATTGTTCGGCCGTAATGTAGCCGTCTGGCCGATCGGCCTCGGCAAGATGGGTAAAGATGCCATGCACCGCAAGGCTGCCGAAGTCGGAGAGGCGGCGAACGAAGGCCGAAAACCCGGCGGGCTCAAAGCCCAGCCTGCTCATGCCCGTTTCAATCTTCAGGTGTACCGGCACGCGTTCGCCCAGGCGGGCGGCGGCGGCGTTCAGTCTTCGGGCAACCTCGTCGTCGTAAACCGCGCAGGCAATGCCGTTGCGAATGGCTTCTTCCTCGTCGCCGGGAAAGAGCGCTCCCATCAGCAGAATGTCGCCCGTAATGCCCGCCGCGCGCAGTTCGATTGCTTCGTCGAGGGTCGCCACGCCGAAGGAGCGGCACCCCGCGGTCTGCTGCAGGGTGCGCGCGCAGATCACGGCCCCGTGGCCGTAGGCATCGGCCTTGAGTATGGCCATGACCTCGGCGCCGCCGGCCAGTTCGCCGGCCATGCGGTAGTTGGCGACCAACCTGTCGAGATGAACCCGGGCGCGTGTGGCCCGATTATCGGGGAGCATGGAAATCAAACGCGTTTTCGCCAGTGTAACAGATTGCGCTCGGGCTGTCGCCGGAGGAAGCGAATGAAAAAGGGCGCATGGAAGGCTCCATGCGCCCGGACACTATGCGGGCGGTATCACTCAGCGACCATAATGAAGCGACAAACGTGCCGTGCAAGACTGGCGCTCCATGATGTCCCAGGTGCAGGTCGAGTCGGCTACAAGAGCAATCGGTCGCTCGGCGCGGTCGAAAGCCACGCTGGCCGCCAGCTCACGCGAGCCCTCGGTCGAGCTCTCGTGCAAGCGCAGGGCCTGGTTGAACGATGAGTCACCCGGCAGTTTCTCGGCGTAGTAAACGCCGACCGTGCCTTCGACTTCGTTGTAGCCGCTGAATACCAGCGCCACGCGTCCCGATGGAGACACGGCCACATCTACCCTCTGCGCCCCTTCGCCTACGTAGACATTGGGCACCGACACCTCGTGGGTAGCCCCGCCGACGTGCACGGCAATGAAGTACGCCGCAGGCAGCGCCACGACGGGCTTGCTGCGCGTGGCAGCCGCCCGAATGGGGCCCTGGGGGTTACCGGTAGCAGTGAAATTCGGTAGTTCGACCGGCACGCTCTGAGAAACCGTTCCGCCCGAAAGGCCGATGTTCGACGAATGCAACGTTCCCAACCCCGAAGCAACAAGAGCGAGTCCGCCGCTCGGCGACGGCATGAGTGTCGCCCCCATGGGCTCGAGGGTGCTCATGTCCAGCGCCCCGAGTTCGGTACCCCGGCCGCCGGAAATCTGCCAGAGCGTCATGTCGGACAACCCGGCCCGCGGCAACAGATAGACCTTGCTGCCGTTGGCAACCAGTGAAGGGGTCGTGTAAGGCCAGAGCGACGCTTGGGCGATTGCCACCGGCGGCTGCATGGCGCCGTCGGCATACTGTGCGACGGTCGTATACAGGTAACACGGCGTCGAGCACGAATAATCTTCGCCGGCAATGGCAATGGTCGGGGCGCCCTTATCATTGAGCACCATATCCAGATACGTGGGAACCATTTGTTTGCCGGCGGTCAGCTCGCTGGCCGACCACTTACCATCGAAACGACCGTCGATCAGGCGGCCATCGGTACTGCGCAGGTAGGTGAAACCGGCGCGGGTCGTCCACCCGAGGTGCAGGCCGCTGCGCCCCGAACGAATGACGGGAAGGCTGCTTTCGGGAATGTCGACGGCCGAGGCCAAAGGGGCCCCCTGAAATGCGCTCACGGGATTCAGCGTGATCGGTCTGGCCTTCAGGTTCGGTTCAGCACTGATGAAGCCGCTGTCGGGCAGAAAATCGTTGGCGCCCCGACGGCTCGAAGCCATTGCGGCCAGGCGAATGCCGGCGGTTTCCTTCTCGCCGAGCAGGCCCTCGAGGTACGCGTCGGGCACGGTAAAGATAAGCGCGCTACCCGCGAAACGGGCGGCGAGTTCGCGCGTCACGCCGTCGTCGCTGCGAAGGAAACGAATCACGTTGCGGCGAACGGGACGAAAGTCGATACGGGCATCGACGCCCAGGCTGTCGGTCGAAGTGGTAGCCGTGGTGGCCGCGCGAACGCCTTCGACAAGGCTGGCGCTGCCCGTCGCCACGTCGGCGTCGAGATCGAGTTCGACCAGGCCCAGCAACCGGTTGTCGGCCGTGCTCCACGGCGCCGCGGGCGCATTGCGGAACATGACCACGAAGCGCAGGGCGTCGTCGAGTCGTTCGACCGAAAGGGCCGCGATGTCGGGCCCACCCGGGGCCGTATCGCCGGTCGGAAACGCCGCGATGGAGTCGTCGCCGTCTTCGACGCGGAAACCCGGGTGCACGATGATATCGGTCGGCGTCTCGCCCTGCGGGCGCACGTCGACCGTCACGCTGCCGGCATACCCGTAACTCACGCCGCCCACCGGCGCGCCGCCGCCGAACACATGCACGAAGCGCCCGCGGCCTGCCTTGACCGGAATGACCTCGGTGCGTGCGCCGATATTCTTGACCACCGGTTTCATGTCTTCGGCCGCGATGAAGACCGTCCACTTCTCGGGAAGTACCGGCGCCTCGGCAAGAGGCAGGAACCCCGCGGGCGCCGCGATCGAGAGATAACCGACCTCTTCGGCGGGTTCGCCCGCGCAGGCGGCCAGCAGCGACAATGCGCCCAGAACTGATGCCGTGCGTTTCATAGCCCCTCTCTCACTTCTGTCCGGGAAGTTTGATATTGATTCGCAGCGCCGAGTCGCGCGTGGCGTCGACGGGCTGCTGGTTGATGGGCGGCGCGACCTGGCGCGGCGTGGCAGCCGCGGCCCGCATGACCGACCCCGTCGACCGGAACCCGCCGGCGGTGTTGCGAATTTCCTGCGACGTCGCCCGCTGCCGCAACGTACCCTGCCCCTGAACCGCTGTGGTCTGGAAGGCCCGGCGCATGCCCTCATAGTCGAGCTTGACGGGTACGGCTGGCGCCTGGTTTCTGCCGATGCGGCTCATCTCGCCCGGCTGCACCATGACCTCGCCGGCCACACGCTCCCAGTTCGACTTGACAGCCACCCGGCCCTCGAAAACGACTACCTGGGTCTCGTCGCCCTGGCCCTGCCCTTCGGTCGATACGAGAAAGTCGGTGCCGCGAACGCCTGCGACCGCGGTCGGCGTACCGATCTGCACCGAGCTGGTGCGCATATATTTCGAGACGGCCGCCCGCACCTTGCCCGACCAGAGCTTGAAGAAACTGCGTCGTTCCCTGCCCGGCTGGTACACGAACTCATTCAATTCGAGCTCGCTGTTCGCCGACAGGCTGACATTCGAGTCATCCTTCAGAGTAAGCTTGAGTACGCCGTCGCTCAGGGTTTTGAGCTTATCGCCCTGAAAAACCAGATCGCCGGGCTGCACGTTAACCCACCGGCCCTTCTGGGCCGAACGCTCGACGGTTACGCCGCCCTTCACCACCGTCGCTGTACCGATGGAAGAGCCGGCCGCCCAGGCGGCATCGGCCGCGAGCAGGAAAGCCAGACTGAGAACGATGGTACGCATGATTCCTCCCTGAAGCTCAGAAGCGGGTCTCGAGACCCAGCGAAAAGATGGAGCGCGAGTAGTCGAACAGCTCGACCGTCGAGCCGTTGACAATCCAGTTGTACGCTGCCTTCACGCCCCACCAGTCACGTCTGTATGCAAGATCGGCGCCAAGATAGAATTCGTCATCGCTTCGCGCGGTCAGCCGGTGGCCTCCCTCTGCCGTCGGCAGGGGGTAGGGGTTCTCGTAGCTGCGACCGACATAGTTGATCACGCCGCCGAGCGTCCAGTGTTCGTGGAAGGCCCAGCCGACCTGGGTACCGATGTGCCAACCGTCGTACGACCACGAGCTGTTTTCACCGTCGGCGTTCGTCGTGATCCAACCCAGCGAGGGCGTGACGTAGCCTCTATCGCCTGCAAAGTAATAGCTGTAGAAGACCGACAGGTCGTTGGTCATGTTGTCGCGCGTCTGCGCGTAGTCGACGCCCTGCACGTCGACCGGCGCCGGGTCTTCATCGAAGTTTTCGAACGAAAGCGCATTGCCGATGCCCACGCCGTGTTGCCCGAAGCGCCGGGCGTACACCGGATTGAGGGCGTGCGTCGACGAGAACAGACCGTAATCGCCGCCGATAGGTCCGAGAAACGCAATCGAAAACTGGGACGGCAGCGCGAAATAATTGGCGTCGTCGCCGTATTCGATGCCCGCGGTCAGTGCATGATTCGTAAGATCGAACCGCTTCAGCTCGTCGCGGTTGGATACGTGAATGCTCTGATAGAGACCGTACGAAACAAGCGCCCCGAAGGAATCGGAAAACGACGGCTTCCAGGCGCCATTCAGATCGAGAACGATGCGCGAGCCACCGCTGTTGGAAATTTCCTCTTCGGTAAACAGGCCGCTCGTCGAAGGCAGGAGCAGCACGTTCGAGTCGAGTTCGCCGCGCAGCCCGGCCATGAACTCGAACGTAGACTGCATGCCGCCGTCGAGGCGGGCAAGCAACTCTCGCGCGGCCTCGGCACTGTCGGAGTAAGGCGACGCCTCGATTGCCTGTTCCAACTCGGCACGCGCGGTATCGCGGTCGCCCTTTCGCACCGCGGCCACGCCCGAAAAATACAGGGTTTCCGAAGCGAGTGAAGGATCTGCTTTCCGCGCGTTCGAAAACGCCGTACGGGCATCGTCATACCGCTTTTCACGCAGGCGCGTAAGCCCCAGGAAATACCAGGCATCGCCCTTCTCGCGCGACTTGGTGGTCGCTTCCGTCAGAACCGAAGCGGCCTTCTCCAGATCGCCTGCGTAATAATAGGCCGCGCCAAGCTGCGCAAGCACGTCGACGCCGAGCTGTCGGGCGCGAAGAAAAGAGCGCACGGCATCGTCGTAACGCTCCATATGGGTGTAGACCCGACCGAGCGCCGCATGCCCCGGTCCGAAATCGGTGCGCAACTGAACCGCTTTGGTAGCCGTATCGAGCGCCTCTTTGATCATACCGCTCTGCAACTGCGCATCTGCTCTGCGCACGAGTTCTTCGAGCTGCGCCGTATTATCGGCCGCCCACGATCGTTCAACGGTCGAAAGAAAGACACCAAAAAGACACAGCAGCAGAAGGAAACCGCGAACCATCATTCTTCCGGGATATACATTCGTAGTAGCGTACCGCCTTCCACGCAGGGGAAAGCTCACGCAGCAGTATGGATCAATGCAGCAAACATGCTAATCGAACGTTTCCCCACCGTCAAGTTATCGTCAGTTTACACGGCGAGGGTACGTCCGGCTGTGACGACGGGCACAATTTCCTTGCGGTTCCATTAACGTAGCGTCGATGCCCTTCGCCCCGGGAGTCCGGCATTCAGGTGAAATGTCGGATCACCTCCGCACTCGTTGACATTCGTCAATTACTAAAGCACTAAAAGTTTTTTCCCGCATATGCCCCGCAAGGTCGTCACCCATGCCCTACACGGCTTCAACAGTGCCGATGCGCCAACTCGACGCCAGATAGGTCTGCATTAAATTATTGGCGCGCAACCCCCCGGACACAGTATAATTACCAATTGCTGACTTCGTAGCGTGGAGGCTGGTCGTGAACAGTGCATGGGCTCTGCGATTTGAAAAGCTGGCGGTGGCGACGCTCGTCATCCTTTTCTCCATTTACTCGTTTCTTTACGTAAACGATCTCAACGCCGAGTGGGCCTCGAACGGCACGCCGTTCACCCACCTCGAGATCTGGCTCGACGCCTATATTCCCTTCCTGCCCCCCTTCGTCGTCTTTTACTACCTTTACTATCCCTGGGTGCTGCTGACCCTGTTCGTGGTCATCGAGCGCGAGCACTTCTATCACGCCGTTGCCGCATTCCTGGTCCTTCAGGTGCTGGCCGTCGCCACCTTCATCGGCTTTCCCTCGCACATGACGCGACCCGATGTCGTCGGCGCCAGCATATTTCACGAGATGGTGCGGTGGATTTACAGCGCCGATCACGGTTACAACCTTCTGCCGAGCCTGCACGTAGGCCATTCGGTGCTCGTGGCGGCCTTTTACAAGGTCTACAAGCCGCGCTTCTTTCTGCCGGTGGCCATCGGCACCGCCTTCATTTCGGCCTCGACCGTGTTCATCAAGCAGCACTACGTGATCGACATTCCCTTCGGTCTCGCCTACAGCCTGGTGGCCTTCTACGTGACCATGCCAGTCGCTCAGTACATTCAGAGCATACAGCAACGCGCCTGAGCCCTCCCTTTTCGGGCAGCCTGCCTCATCAAGCAAATCACGATATGCTACGATGCCCCCCGTAACGGAGATACGCGGGCCTCGACCCGCTTTCCCGGGTAAGAACCGCTCTTTCGTGTGCGAGGGGTACATGCCGCTTGAGTCGATTTCCTGCCGCAGAAAAATCATTCGCCTTGGCGCACTGATGCCGGCACTGGCCCTGGCCGCGTGCGTACACGGTCGCGCGACCGCCGAACCTGAAACCGGCAACGCCGAACCAAACCCCTACACGGTTTTCGCCGAACAACTCGAAAACATCGCAGAAGGCGACGTAGAGGGGCTGCTCGTTCGCCGAACCGGCGACGATAAAACCGCCGATTTTCTGCGCACGCTGTACAAGCGCTACGGCGATGTCTCGCGCATCTACGCCGTCACGTTCAACACCGTAGGCAACGTGCAGCGCGGCGTGTTCGTCGCCGCGCACCACGGCGGCCCCTTTCTCTGGGACTTCGTCAAGGACGGCGACACCTGGGCCATGGTGCGCGGGGGCATGGATCTCGAGCCCCTTCTAGAACCGGCCACCGCCGCCGACGACGCCGTAGCCTTCGGGCGCACGGTCATCGAACAACTGAACGCCGGCCAGGTCGACGCCGTCTTCGAGAAAATCGTCTGCAACTGTATCGGCCGTGAGCAGCTGGCCCGCGAGGTCGAGTCGCTGCGTGCGAACGCAGGCGACGAAGAAACCCTCACCTATGCCGGCGCCCAGTCGGTGCCCGGCATGAACGAGCAGATGGTGCGTCTACACTTCTTGAGCGAACGCAACGGTGACCAGAAGCTCGGCTTTCACATGCTTTTGTGGAAGGCCGACGGCGCCTGGGCCCTGAACGGCGTCAAGTGGTCGACGGAAGAATTGATTCCGCGGTGACCCCCGACCGTTCGGCACGTCGTGAACGTGCCCCCTGAAAGGGGGCCTCGATTGGCGCTTCGGCGATAAGCCCCCCTCCCCCTGCTTCCATGGCGCCATACTCCCCGGAGGAGAGCAGGTTCGCATCCAGGAACCCGGCAGAACGAGTCGCCGACAACCCGGTTCGCACGAGCCCACTCCCCTTGGGGGTGCCGACTGACATTGGAGCGGGTGAGCCGGGCCTATTTCCGCCAGTAGTCGTTGGCCGCCGCGATGGTCTGGAAGTGCACGGCGACGAC
>JAWLBW010000010.1:0-33619 GCA_041687475.1 bacterium | reverse complement strand
CTCGATTTCGTCCCAGAGATCGTCGAAGCCTTCGGCGCTTTCGCCGACCCGACGAAGGCCGACTCGCCGCTCGAGATAATCGTCGATGCGCGCAATCAGTCTACGCTCTTCCAGGCGCATCTGTTTCTGTTCCAGCGATGGCGCCGTTCGAAGAATGTCCTTCCGGCGCCGACGGCTGCTGTTGCGAGCTCCCTGTTTCATGCCTTTCTTTTCCCCGTGGTGACCACGTGCGTTTCGCGCACTGTCGTCGTTACTTGATAGAGTCGCGCCGTTTGAACGCCTGTCTGTCATCTTACCAGACGCGTCAGAGTTGCTGGGGCAGGTTCTGACGCGGGTTTTCGTCGGAAGCCTCGGCCAGCGCTTCGTACGCCTTGCGTTGGGCATCGTTCAGGGTCTTCGGCAGAACAACCTGCAGTTCGACATACAGGTCGCCTCGACCGGTGCCGCGCAGCCGCGGCACGCCCTTGCCGCCCAGTCGCAGCTTCTGACCGCTCGAGCTTCCGGCCGGTATCTTCATGCGTACCGTACCGTCGGGCGTGGGTACCTCGACCTTGGCGCCCAGCGCCGCTTCGGCCGGCGTGACCGGAAGGGTCAACAGCAGGTCGTCGCCCTCGCGACGGAAATGCGGGTGCGGCCTGATGCGTACCTGCACGTACAGGTCGCCCGGTTCGCCGCCGTCGATGGCCGCATTGCCCTTGCCGCCGAGGCGAATCGTGCCGCCGTCGCGCAACCCGGCCGGAATTTTCACCCTGAGCGTTTCGCGGGCCCTTTGCGTTCCGCTTCCGGCGCAGGTCAGGCACGGGTCGCCGGTGCGCCCGGTGCCCCCGCATTCGGGACATGCCTGGCTGAAGGCGAAGAAGCCCGAACCCATGTTGATCTTACCTTTTCCCCGGCACTGCTGGCAGGTGCGCTGCGTTCCGCCCGGCCGAAAGCCCGAACCCTGGCAGGTCGTGCAGGCAACGTCGCGGGTAAGCTCGATGGGCACGGTAGCCCCATGCACCACGTCGGCCAGGTCGACGGTAATCTCGGCCCGCAGGTCTTCGCCGGCCATGGCGCGGCCACCCTGGGCCCCGCCGAACAGATCGCCGAAAATGTCGCTGAAGTTGCCGCCCCGGCCGGCGCCGCCGCCGGCCCCGCGGAACAGGTCTTCGAAACGGATGCCCCCGCCGTAGCCGCCGGGTGCGCCACCGAATCCGCCGTAACCGGCGCCCGCTCCCGACGAGTAGGCGGCATGCCCGACCTGGTCGTATGTCTTGCGCTTTTCGGGGTCGGAGAGAACGCCGTAGGCTTCGTTGACTTCCTTGAACTTCTGTTCGGCCTCCTTGTCGCCCGGGTTCACATCGGGGTGAAACTTCCGGGCCATCTTGCGGAAGGCCTTCTTGATTTCTTCAACGGTGGCGTCGCGCTTCACCCCCAGAATGTCGTAATAATCACGCGCCATATCTGTCTTACCTTGCTGCGAGTGCGAACGGTAACCGGAAGCTTCACGGTACGCCTCCGGCTGAAGCGAGAGAGCCTGCTTCGTCGGGCGAAGCAGGCTCCATCGGGTTGCTTACTCTTCGTACTCGGCGTCGATGACGTCACCCTTGCCGCCGCCCGCCTGACCACCGGCTCCCTGCTCGGGACCGGCCTGCTGGGCTCCGGCCGCGCCGCCCTCGGCCTCCTGCGCCTGCTTGTACATGATTTCGGCCATCTTGTGGCTGGCCGTCGACAGCTCCTGCATGGCCGCCTGCATGCGCTCGGCGTCTTCGCTGTTGAGCGCTTCCCTGGCTTTCTCGAGCGCGGTGTTGATGTTGCCCTGGTCTTCGGGCGTCAGCTTGTCCTTGTGCTCGGCGAAAGCCTTCTCGGTGCTGTAGACGAGGCCGTCTAGCTGGTTGCGCGTTTCGATGAGTTCCTTGCGCTTGCGGTCTTCATCGGCGTGCGTTTCTGCATCCTTGACCATGCGCTGGATTTCGTCTTCGCTCAGACCGCCCGCGGCTTCGATCTTGATGCGCTGTTCCTTACCGGTGGCCTTGTCCTTGGCCGATACGTGCACGATACCGTTGGCGTCGATGTCGAAGGTGACTTCGATCTGCGGCATGCCGCGCGGCGCCGGGGGAATGCCCGTGAGGTGAAAGCGGCCCAGCGTCTTGTTGTCGCGGGCGAATTCGCGCTCGCCCTGCAGCACGTGAATCTCGACCGAGTCCTGGTTGTCGGCAGCCGTGGTGAAGGTCTGCGACTTCTTGGTCGGAATGGTCGTGTTCTTCTCGATCTGCTTGGTCATGACGCCGCCCAGGGTTTCGATACCCAGGCTGAGCGGGGTCACGTCGAGCAGCAGCACGTCCTTGACTTCGCCGCCGAGCACGCCGCCCTGCACGGCCGCGCCGAGGGCCACGACTTCGTCGGGGTTCACGCCGCGGTGCGGTTCCTTGCCGAAGTACTTCTTGACCGCTTCCTGAATCTTCGGAATGCGGGTCGAGCCGCCTACGAGCACCACCTCGTCAATCTCGCCGGGCGACAGGCCCGCGTCCTTGAGGGCGACCTTGGTCGGGTCGAGCGAGCGCTGCACCAGGTCGTCGACCATGGCTTCGAACTTGGCGCGGCTGAGTTTGACCATCATGTGCTTCGGACCCGAGGCGTCGGCCGTGATGAACGGCAGGTTGACTTCGGTCTCATTGGTCGACGACAGCTCGATCTTGGCTTTCTCGGCGGCTTCGCGCAGGCGCTGCAGAGCCATCTTGTCCTGCGACAGGTCAATGCCGTTTTCCTTCTTGAACTCGTCAATCAACCACTCGACGATGCGCTGGTCGAAGTTGTCGCCGCCCAGGTGCGTGTCGCCGTTGGTGGCCTTCACCTCGACGACGTTGTCGCCCACTTCGAGCACCGAAACGTCGAACGTACCGCCGCCGAAGTCATAAATAATGATCTTGTGGTCCTTCTTCTTGTCGAGACCGTAGGCCAGGGCCGCCGCGGTGGGCTCGTTGATGATGCGGCGCACCTCGAGTCCGGCGATGCGGCCGGCATCCTTGGTGGCCTGGCGCTGCGCGTCGTTGAAGTAGGCCGGTACAGTAATGACGGCTTCCTTGACCTCTTCGCCCAGATAGGCCTCGGCGGCCTTCTTCAGCTTCTGCAGCACCTTTGCCGACACTTCGGGCGGCGTCGCGACCTTGTCGCCGACCTGCACGGCGGCGCTGGCGCCAGGGCCTTCGACGATGTTGTAGGGCACGAGCTTGCGTTCTTCCGTTACTTCGGCGAACTTGCGGCCCATGAACCGCTTCATCGAATAGATCGTGTTTTCGGGGTTGGTGACGGCCTGACGCTTGGCCACCTGGCCCACCAGCACTTCGCTGTCCTTGTAGGCGACGACGCTGGGCGTAATCCGGCTGCCTTCCTCGTTGAGGACGACGACCGGCTCCTTGCCCTCCATCACAGCTACCACGGAGTTGGTCGTTCCGAGGTCGATGCCGATGATTTTTGCCATTTGCTGAATCTCCTTGCTAAGTCAATCCGGATGCGGCCACGCTGGGCCTGTTTTGTTCTTAGGCCAAATGTAAGCAGCATCTCGTCGGTGTCAAGAATCGGAACACAAAAAAGTAGTTCCCCCCGCGGGGCGCGCATGTCACCAGCATCGCGAAACCGCGTTTCCGCCGCGAGCGCGGGGCCTTTCCATGCGAGGGCGATGTTTGGGGAAAAGGGTATTCTACCCCTCCGTTTCCGCTTCCGGCGTCATCGCCCTCAGCGTCCGACAATGGGACTTGTCGATTGGTGAGCGCGCGCAGGGCAAACTACGGACATGGGGAAGGCGAGGGTGCCTTCCCCCCGAAAATGGAGGCTGATATGCTGGCTGCAGGCCCTCGCTGGGGCGAGGAAAAGCCGGTGAACCGCGCCCGGCCCCTTCCCCTGGGGAAAACGGGGCTGAAGGCGCGTTACCCACGAGCCTACGGAAGGTCAGCGTACGAACAGAGTCGGGCAGTGCGTATTGCGCAGCAGGAATTCAGTGGTCGAGCCGACGACGAATTCGACCAGGCGGCTGTGTCCGTGGGCGCCGGCGATGAGCAGATCGCTGTTGCGACTCGCATCGCGCAGGATCAGGCTGGGCTCGCCCTTGTGGGCTTCGTACGTGACCGGGTAGTCGGCCCCTTCAAAGAAGTGGCGTGCGCCGTCGAGGGTTTTCTCGGCCTCGCCTTGTTCGTCGGCCACCGAAACGACCTTCAGCGGCAGGTTGCCCTCGCGGCACAGGCGCGCCGCCTCGGGAAGGGCGCGCGACGCGGGCTCGCTTCCGTCATAGGCCAGGGTAATGCGGGTGAGCCGGTCGGCCGGTTCGGCGGGCACCACCACCACGGGGCGGGGGCTCTTGCGAAGAAGCGCTTCGGAAACCGAACCCGCCAGGCCGGCGTGAAATTTGGCGTTCGAGCCCCGCTGCCCGATGACGACGAGTTCGGTCTCGTTGGCCTTGCGGGCGATTTCGTTGGCGATGATGCCCGAAACCATCTCGGCTCGGCACTCGAAGCCGGCTTCGCGAACCGCTTTTTCGTGGGCTTCGAGCAAGGCCTCGCCCTTTTCCTTGAGTATGCGCTCGAGCTTGGGCGAGAGGCTCATGTACGGCTCGACGCCGATGGCGCCCGAAAGGTCCTGCAGAAAGGTGCCTTCGAGGGCCACGATGTCGATGACGTGCAGCAGGTTGATGCGGGCGCCCTTTTCAGCCAGGGAAAGGGCCGCTTTGCGGGCCCACTGGGCAAAAGGCGAGCTGTCTACGGCAAGGAGTATGGACGAATACATTCCAATATCTTAGCCGCAACCGGTGCCGTCTGACAACCTGAGAACTCGACAAGGTGAGCGCTTTACCCTTCTTGACACTTTGGCAAGACATATTCGATACTGGGGGTATTGTGTCACTCGGGGAGGATGATCAGGTGGCTCTGAAACGCACATCGCGCCGGCTTCTTCGCTGGCTTCTCAAGGATCGCGAGCGCTTCGAACTCTGGTCGGGGCTTACATTTTTTACCCTCAGTCTGGTTCTTTTTCTCGCGGGGTGGACGGTGCTTCGCGACGGACCCGGCGCCTGGGTTGCCGTACCTTCGGCCATGCTGGCCGTGATAGGGCTCTTCGGGCTGAGCGGCAAGCTTCCGCTCAGCTCGCTCATTCTGAACCGCGGCCTGGTGGCCTATCAGCCCAAACGTGGTGGGCAGATGGCCATCGTGTATGGGGCGTGCCTGTTCGGGCTCGGGGTTTTCGGTCTTTCGAACCTGGCCTACCAGTGGTTCGAGCCGCTCGGAAGCTACGGGGTTGCCGCCCTGCTCAGTACGGCTCTCATGCTGGGGGGGCTGTATATCGTGGGGTCGACGCCCGTACTCGACGTACCGACCAGCGCCGATTTCGAGGCCGATCGGTTGCTGAAGGACGATACCGCCGAGCCCGCCTGGTACGAGGTAGACGAAGACGAGCTGCACGTGGGTGGGGTAAGGCCCGAGCCCTTCGTTCCCGAGGCGATTCGGCGGTATGCCGTGCCTCTGGTACGCAGCGAGGCAGCGGTGAAGCGGCCGGGCATGCTTGATGCCGGCGATGTGGTGGCCTGGGCCATGATTGACGGCGACTGGGTCGAAACGCCGACGAACTACAGTTGCGTTACCGTGACCGAAGCCGTCGATGAGCCCTGTCTCGACGAAGGCGATGTCGTGGGCATCAACCATGCCATCAGCGACACGCGCTGGTTGGTCGGGCGTTGCGTCGCCGTCTGGCGCGAGGGCCGCGTGATGGTGGGTCGGCTTAATGAGAGCGAGGGGCGACTATGGTTGCGGTCCGGCGAAAACGAAAGCGAAGTCGAGGCCGTGCAGATCGTCGGCGCCGTTGAATGGAGCCTGAAGGCCGGGTCGAAGCACATTCGCTCCGATGAAGCCATGGGCGCACTCAAGGGGGCCGCGGGGCTGGGTACCCATGCCGTACGCCTCGATCGCGGGGCTACACCTACACGTGGTTACGAAGAAGCAGTTCCTCAGGATAGGGATTGAGGTAACTCTGGCGGGTGAGCCATTCGTGCGGGTGGTGGCGCAGGTGATGGCCCACCAGGGTCATGGGCACGACGAGGGGCAGCAGCCCCGTGCGGTACTTCTCGATGACGGCCACCAGCTCCTGCCGGTCTTCGCCCGGTAGGTCCTTCTTGAAATAGCCGATGGCATGGTACAGGGCGTTGGCGTGTTTGCGCGGTGTCGCCCGCGCGGTAAGCGCCCGCATCCACCGTTCTCCGTAGGTCGTGAGCGTGTCGCCCATGGCCGCCTTACCTGCTCCGGCCACCAGCCGACCCAACTCACGGTAGGCGGTCGGCTCGTGGGCCATGAGGGCCAGCTTCTCGCCGCTGTGAAAAGCCACGAGCTCACGGGGGCCCGGGGTGCCGTCGAGAAAGCGCAGCCAGCGCTCATAGGCGAAGACCCGCTCCACAAAATTTTCGCGCAGGCGGGGGTCGTGCAGGCGGCCCTCGTCTTCGACCGGCAACATGGGTAAGTGCTGCTGCAGCACCCGGGCGAACATGCCCTGGCCCTTTTTCTGCGGCATGCCGTGTTTGTCGTATACCCTTACCCGCTCCAAGCCGCAGGTGGGGCTGTTCTTCTTGAGTACGAAGCCGCGCAGGTGGTGGCGCTGCAGGTCGTCGAGCTTCTCTTCGGAAAAGGCCTGCATGCGCGCGGTCAGATCGGCGCCGGTTTTCGGCGAGACGAGACGGGGAGCCTCGGGGGTGCCGACGAGCCGCAGGCTGTCGCGGGGGGCGCCCAGACCGATTTCGACCTCGGGGCAGACCGGTATCCACGCAACGTAATGACCCAGGGTTTCGACCAGAAACGGGTCGTATTTGTGACCCTTGTCGAAGCGAACCGGATTACCGAGCAGGCAGCTCGAAATACCTACCGGAATGCGCGCGGTCGACCAGGGCTGCTGTTGCGTTGGTTCACGAGCCGGCATTTACGGGCCAGCTTAATGCAACCAATGGCAGAAGAAAACCCGAAGCGCCCGGTAAGCGAATGTGTTTGCGTACCCGCGGTGAGCGGGGCCGCTACGGAGGTGCCCGCCGAGCGCTCGTACTACCGAGCGCATCAGTCGGCGGCTACACGAAAAACGACGACTCGGGGAGATCGATAGACAGTCTTGAAATGGTTGGGTATCGCGTCTGACTTCGCGTCGAGAAGGAAAGAAAACTGACGGAGGTGCCTTGAAGCTGCCGTATCGAAAATCAAGTAGTCGGCCGCAGGCCTGGGGTGCTGTACGGTTGAAGGATATTTGGGGGCAAAGTCCAGGACCCTGCTGCTCAACCCCTCGTATGCGACGAGCTCTTCAAGGGAGCCTCGATAGTGTAAGGGCAGCATCAGCCAATTCGTTTCGGCGTAGTAGGCTCTGGCAGGGTGAATAGCCATGATGTATTTGTTGCTCAGTTCGGCATCGTAGGCGTTGAGGGCCCGGGTGACTTCGGCCCGGTCAACCAGTTGTCCTCCGTCAATGTCATCGTTCGCGATATAGGACATGGTGGTTTCGTGGGTGAAAAGAATTCCCCAGGCCAAGAAAGCGGCGATGACCATCTTGTCGAAGTGAAAACGCCGCAAGTTGGCATACTTTTTCCCCAGCGAGCGCAGGTAGTTGTAAAGGAAAACTGTGCTAAGGCTTGTGAGAATGACGGTCCAGTTCAGAAATACTTCGCTGAACACGAACGCCTGCGAGACCAGGCAGATGAAAAGGGTCAGACCACCGAATACGATGAACCCCTGCCTGGGGCGTAGGCGCAGCAGAAATTCGAGAGCGCTGGGTATACCAAGCGGGGCCAGGGCACCAAGGATCGCCGGCGCTGTCAGAAGTGTGTAACTTTCGAGCAGATTCAGCTTGAAGTTCTTCAGATAGGCATCGGGATACCGGCGAAAGATGTCCCAGAGGCCGTCGAACCCGGCCTGCGCACTCCACCACCATTCTCTTCCGTTGGGATAGAGACGAGACCCGATGTTCATGTACTGCCATGAATGCAACGGCGCCCCGTTCGCGATTGTGTTATACAGCCACCACGGAAGCGATACGACGACGAAACCGGCCGAAAAGGATGCCACCAGGCTTAAAGTGCTCGACGCGCGTTTGTGGCTGTAGCTGAGGCCTGCCAGGAGGACAGCCGCCGCTCCCAGCGGATAGAGAATATAGCTGGTGTATCTTGTCAGCCCTGCCAGCCCGGCAACCAGGCCTACGATAAATAAGCCCTTCAATCTCTCTCGCTCGTCACTTTGAGGAATTCGCAATGCCCGAAGCAAAAGGAGCAGGGCCATCACGAAAAAAAGCGAGTCGAGCATATGGTTTTCGGCTTGTATGGAAGCCGTCAGAAATAACGGATTCACCGCCAGGAAGGCTTGAGAAAGAGTTCCCGTTACCCTGTTTCCGGTCAGCTCCAGTGTGAGGTGATGGACGATGTAGAGAAGAAAAACGCCCGACAGTGCAGAAATAAGTTTAGCGGCCGCAAAGCCCGACATGAAGATGTCGGCAAGACCGATGAGAAAAGAGTATAAAGGCGGCCAGAAGTGTGACGTCCAGCCGTTGTAGCCCAGCCCGGCGACGATTTCCCTGCCGGCAAAAAGCTGCATGACTCCATCCCACTCCTCGAACGTATCGTGCCGGGTGAGTAGGTAGGCTACGATAAGGCTGTACAGTGAGGGAATCAGGAGGGGCAGCAGCTTTGCGAAGCTTCGCTCGCTTCCTTTCTCCCGCTCAGGTACGGCGACACTTGCGTCTATCATCTCGAGCTCTGGAATTTGAGATTCGATTGCGGTAAGCGAACCTCTACTGTACGACGGCCGAATCGTCTTCTGCGAAGGCTGGGTGAATTGATGTGTGTCGGTCGCGCCTCAGGGTACTCACGTCACGTGCGCCCGAACACCTGCGTAAGGGCGTCGAGAATGAACTGCGCGGCAACGGCGGCCAGAATGATGCCCATGAGCCGTACCGAAACGTTCCGGCCGATGTAACCGAGGTACCCGAATATGCGGTCGGCATAGGTCAAGCTCAGGTACATCAGGGCCATGCCGAGCAACAGGGTGGCGATGAGAACCACGTGCTCCCAGGCGGTGGCCGCGTGTTCGCCGAGAATCAGCGATGTCGTAATCGTACCCGGCCCCGCAATGAGGGGAATGGCCACGGGGAAAACGGCGATGTCGTCCTTTTCCTTGGTTTCCTGCTGCTCTTCCTTGGTGGTGCGATAGCGCAACGACTGGGCGCGCAGCATGTCGAGGGCGATGATGAAAAGAATCACGCCGCCCGCCAGGCGGAAGGCCGGCATGGTGATGCCGAATGCCTGGAACACCAGGGAGCCGAGCAACGATGTCGTCACCAGCAGGCTGGCCGCGACAATGGTTGCCCGCCTGGCCGTCGCCACGGCCTCGTGTCGCGGCATACCCTCGGTAAAGGCCACGAATTGGGGCAGAATGGCGATGGGGTTCAGAATGGGCAGCCACGAGCTTATGGCTATCACGGCGTATTCGGCGAGTGCTGAGCCGGTCATTGTCTCCCGGGTGAAAAACTGGTTGCTCGCCTCAGGTTAACATATACGGGTCGTCGGAAGCCGCAATTGTGGGTAGACATCGTGACGTGCGGGCAGTACCATGGGTGCCTGGCGGGTCTTTTCAGGATGAACCCGACCCCGAAGGCGAGGTAGACGCAATGCGCATTGCGGTCATCGGCGATATACATGGCTATTGGGACGAGCGCGACGTCGAGGCGTTCAACGCCTCGGATGTCGACGCCCTTCTTTTCGTTGGCGATCTTGCCGGGGTTCCCGGAAGGGGAACGTTGACCGTAGCGGCTTCCCTTCTGCAACTCGACCTTCCCTTCGCCCTCATTCCCGGAAATCACGACTGCGGCAGCCTTACCGCACTCGGCGGCGAGTTCTTCGGCCGCGACCTGCCGGCGCCCCTTTCGGCCAGACCGGTCGTCAGGCAGTGGAACGCTTTGCGCGACATACTCGGCGACCGGCTGCTCGGCTATTCCTTTCTCGATTGGGAGGGCGTGCGGGTCGTGGGGGCGCGCCCCTGGGCCATGGACGGTCGCAGGCTTTCCTTTCGCAGGGCGTTGGAGCGTGTATTCGGCATCGAGTCGCTCGCGGCGTCGGCCGAGGCCATGCGCCGTCACATTGATTCGGCTCCTCACCCGGTTATCGTGCTGGCCCACAACGGGCCCCATGGGCTCGGCGACCACCCGCACGACATTTTCGGCGTCGACTTCCGGGCCGGGGGCGGCGACAACGGCGACACCGATCTGGCACAGGCGCTCGCGGGGGGCGACGGCGTGTGCCTCGTGGTGGCCGGGCACATGCACCACGCCTGGCGTGGCGGCAAGGGGCAACTGCGTACCTTCGTCAGCGAGGCCCACGGACGACTTTACCTGAACGCCGCCCGCGTGCCGCGGCGCCGCGACGACAAGGCTTTCTGTCTGTTGGTCGACCTTGACGGCGGTAACCCGCAACGGGTGATCGAGCGCTGGTATGGTTACGGCGACACATCCGTCGACGACACCGTGCTCTGGGAAGCCCCCGCTCCGGCCCCTTCGTCACGCTGAAACCCGAACCGCGAACTCGGCCCGGCCGCGTCGTTCGACCCGGCTTCGTTCCTCCTTATGGGCAATGGGCTTCCATGCATCGCGTCGACGGCGGCCCGTGCGCTATAATGTAGGGATTATCATGGCACGTGTTGTAGTAGCAATGAGCGGCGGCGTCGACAGTTCGGTGGCCGCGCTGCTCATGAAAGAAGAAGGTCACGACGTCATCGGCATCTCCATGCAGCTCTATGATGCTTCGCAGGGAGAAAACGGCCGGTTCGATTCGTGCTGCTCGCTCGACGATTTCGCCGACGCCCGCCGCGTCTGCGATCGGCTGGGTATACCCTTTTACATCATGGATTACGAGGCCGAGTTCCGGAAGCGGGTCATCGAGCCGTTTCTCAGCGAGTATCGCAGCGGCCGCACGCCGAACCCCTGCGCGTTGTGCAACCAGTGGCTCAAGTTCGACCACCTGGTGGCCCACGGCGAGGCGCTCGACGCCGACTTCGTTGCCACGGGCCATTACGCCCGCATCGAAGATGGGGGAACGGTGCTGCGCAAGGGCGTCGACCCGCGCAAGGATCAGAGCTACTTTCTCTTCGGTATTCAGCGGCGGCATCTCGACAAGGCGCGCTTTCCCCTGGGGGGAATGACGAAGGACGAGGTGCGCGAAATCGCCCGCCGCGCCGGTCTGCGTACCGCCGAAAAGAAAGAAAGCCAGGAAATCTGCTTCGTTCCCGATAATAATTACGCAGCCTTTGTCGAAAAGGAAACCGGCCCCATGCCCGAAGGCGACATCGTCGACACGGCGGGCAACGTGCTCGGCCGCCACGGCGGCATTCACCGCTATACGGTCGGCCAGCGCCGGGGCATCGGTATTTCTTCGCCCGAGCCTCTGTACGTGCATTCGGTCGACGCCGCGACCAATCGGGTTGTGGTGGGAAACCGCGACCAGCTTTCGGCTGTGGGGCTCGAAGCCGGCCAGGCCAACTGGCTGGTCGACCCGGGCAGCTACGAAGTTACGGTGCGCATTCGGTATCGGCATCCGGGCCTGCGGGCGGTTGTGCGTCCCCTCGGCGAAGATCGGGTCGAAGTGCGTTTTCGTGAACGCTGCGAGGCCGTGACACCCGGACAGGCGGCCGTGTTTTACGACGGCGACCGCGTGCTCGGCGGCGGTTGGATCGATCGTCCGCTGTGGAGCGACGAATGAAGCGGGTCGCCATTGCCACCATGGGCTGCAAGGTCAACGCCTACGACACGGCCCATCTGCGTGGAAAACTGGGCGAGGCCGTCGAGGTGGTGCCGTTTGCCGAAGAGGCCGACGTATACGTCATCAACACCTGCACCGTCACCAACCGCAGCGACAGCGAGGCGCGTAACCTGATTCGCCGCTCGAAGCGGAAGAACGCCGACGCCGTGACCATCGTGACCGGTTGCTACGCCACGACCAGCAGCGACGAGCTGGCGAAGGTCGAAGGCGTCGACTATGTGTTCGGCAATGCCGAGAAGGGCAAGGTCAGCGACGTCATTCTGAACGGCGTCACGCGCACCGACGAACCGCAGATTGAAGTAAGCGACGTGCAGGCGCTGACCGAGGTGCGGCACGTCGAAGCCGGTCTGTTCGAAGGCCACACCCGCGGCTACCTGAAGGTGCAGGAAGGCTGCATGTATCGCTGCACCTATTGCATCATTCCCTTTTCGCGCGGCGGCACGAGCCGCTCGGTGCCCCTCGACGAATGCCTTACCCAGGCACGCGGTCTTGTCGCGCAGGGCTATCGCGAGCTGGTGCTCACGGGCGTGCACATCGGCAGCTGGGGCCACGAATACGGGCTCGCCCTCGAAGACCTCGTCGAAGCGCTGACCGCCGCCGACGGGCTCGAACGCATTCGCATCAGCTCCATCGACTCGCCCGAACTGCACCCCCGGCTGGTCGAGCTCATTGCGCACCACCCTAAAGTGGCCAAGCACGTGCACGTCTGCCTGCAAAGCGGCAGCGACGGCGTACTGCAGCGCATGGGCCGCGTCTACGACGCCACTTCGTATCGCCGGGCCGTTTCCGAACTGGTGGCCCGGAACGACGAAATCTGCGTGGGTACCGATATCATTGTCGGTTTTCCCGGCGAGACGGACGAAGAGTTCGAAGAAACCGTGCGCTTCCTTGACGAGGTGCCGGTACATCATTACCACGTGTTCACCTTTTCGCCCCGCAAGGGTACGCCGGCCGCCGACATGCCGGGTGTCCTGCACGGCGACGTGATGCGCGCGCGCAGCCGCAGGCTGCGTGACATGGGGGCTGCCCGGAAGGCCGCCTGGGCGCAACGCTTTGTCGGGCGAACGTTGCCGGTGCTGTTCGAACGCCCCGGCACGAACGGCATCAGCAAGGGCAGGGCGCTCAATTATCTCGAAGTTGCCGTGGCCGACGCGGCGGTTGCGCCCGGCAGCCTGCTACCCGTCGAAATCATGTCGGTCGACGCCCATGGTCGTGCCCACGGCCGATTGGTGCAGGCGTGAGCAGACTCGAGCGTTTTCAGGAACGCCTGGGGTATGTGTTCGTCGACGACGACTTGCTGCTGCGGGCGGTAACGCATTCCAGCTACGCCCACGAGCACGACGTTCCCCATAACCAGACGCTCGAATTTCTGGGCGATGCCGTGGTCGATCTGGTTGCCAGTCAGGTGCTGTTGGCGGCGCACCCCGAGGCCCGTGAAGGCGAACTGTCGCGCCGGCGCTCGGCCATGGTAAACGAAGGCTCGCTGGCGAAAATCGCCCGGCAAATCGGCGTGCCAGACGTCCTGCGCCTGGGGCGCAGTGAGCGCCGGTCGCAGATTTCCGATCGGCCGCTGGCCGACGCGGTCGAAGCACTCGTGGGCGCCGTCTTTCTTGAAGCCGGTTATGCGGCAGCCGAGCAGGTCGTGCGCCCCTGGTTTACCCAGCTGGGCGAAGACATTGCGCGCGGCGATCCGAAAAGTAGATTGCAGGAATATACACAGAAGCGGCACAATGAGCTGCCGGAGTACGTGGTCGTGAGCGAAAGCGGTCCCCCGCACGATCGGACATACGAAATCGCCGTGCGAGTGCGGGAACGCGAAGTCGGACGCGGAAGCGGCCGCACGAAAAAGGAAGCCGAGCAGCAGGCAGCGCTCAAGGCCATTGAGGAATTGGAAGAACATGCATAGCGGATACGTAGCCCTGGTCGGCCGCCCCAATGTGGGCAAGTCGACCCTCATGAACGCCCTCATCGGCGAAAAGATCAGCATTGTCTCGTCGCGGGCGCAGACTACGCGCAACCGCATTTCCGGTATATACACCGAAGACCGGGGCCAGATTGTTTTCGTCGATACGCCGGGTATTCACCGCGGCGAGGGCAACCTCAATCGGTACATGGTAGAAACGGCCCTTGCCAGCCTCAAGGACGTCGACGTCGTGGCCGTGTTGGTCGAGGCCACGCGCGAACCCGGCGACCAGGAGCATCGGATTGTCGAAGCGGTAAAGGCCTCGGGCCGCCCCGCCATACTCGTGCTCAACAAGGTCGACGTCGTGAAGCCGGCCGACCGTCTCTTGCCCGTGCTCGATGCTTACAGCCGCCTGGCCGACTTCGACGAAATGATTCCGGTCTCGGCGTTGACGGGCGAGGGACTCGACAGGTTGCGCGAGCTTTTCTACGCGCGCCTTCCCGAGCATCCGCCGTTTTTCCCGCCCGATCAGCTGACCGAGGTAACCGAAAGGTTCATCGCGGCTGAGACCATTCGCGAAAAAATCTTTGAATTGCTGCGCCAGGAAATACCATACAGCACCGCCGTCGAAATCGAGTCGTTCGATGAAAGCGATCCGGCCATGCTGCGCATCGCTGCCGTGGTTGTCGTCGAGCGCGAAGGCCAGAAAGGCATCATCATCGGCAAGGGAGGCGGCATGATGAAGGAAATCGGCACCCGGGCTCGGCACGAGCTTGAAAAGTTCTTTGCCACCCGCGTCTTTCTCGAGATCTTCGTGAAGGTCATTCCCAACTGGTCGAAAAACCCGGCCGAGTTGCGTCGCTTCGGTTACGAGTGAGTTCGCAGAGCTTTCCGCGCATACTGTAACCATATCCCGCAATCCTTTGTCAGACACCGCGCGAGTGTTACAGCAGCGGTTTTGAGATCACCTTATGTTGCCCACTGTTGCCATTATCGGTCGTACCAACGTCGGAAAGTCGACCCTCTTCAATCGCATTACCCGCACGCGCCGGGCCATCGTGGCCAACGAGCCCGGGGTAACCCGCGACCGCATGTTCGGGCGGGCCGTTCACTACGACAAGCCGTTTTACGTCATTGACACGGGCGGCTTCGAAGACCCGCACGGCGAGTTCCTGAAAGAGGCCATGCTCGATCAGACCGAGCTGGGCATTCAGGAAGCCGATGTCATCGTGCTGCTGGTCGACGGCATGGCCGGCCTCATTCCTGCCGATCGGGAGGTGGCTGTGCGCCTGCGTCGGTCCGGTAAGCCCGTATTTCTCGCCGTCAACAAAATCGACCAGCCGCGCCTGGCCGACGCAAGGCTGGCCGAATTCTATTCGCTGGGCTTCGAGAAGGTCTATCCGATTTCTGCCGAACACGGCGTCGGGGTGCACGACTTTCTCGACGATCTTACCGAACCTTTTCCCGAAGTCGAGAGAGAAGAAGTCGATTCGCACTACGAAGCAGTCGCCTACGAAATCGATGATGAAGAAGGTGAATTCGGCGAAGAAGAATTCTTTGAAGAAGAATGGCAGGAAAAGGAAGCGTCGGCCATCGAGGCCCAGAAGCAGGAAGAGCGCAATAAGCACCCCCTGCGCGTTGCCATTGTCGGCCGGCCCAACGTGGGCAAGAGCTCCCTGGTCAATCGGTTGCTCGGCTACGACCGCATGGTTGTCGCCGACATTGCAGGCACCACCCGCGACGCCGTCGACACCGAAGTCGAGTACGAAGGCAACAAGTTCGTACTGGTCGATACGGCCGGCGTGCGCCGCAAGAGCCGCGTGTCCGACCGCCTCGAAAAGTTCTCGGTCATGAAGGCCTTTCGCGCCATAGAAGAATGCCATGTCGCCGTTTTGGTGCTCGACGCCACCCAGGGCATTCACGATCAGGACGCTCGTATCGCCGGCATGATCGTGAAGGAAGGCCGCGGCATGGTGGTCGTCTTCAACAAGTGGGATCTTCCTGAGGGACGCGAACAGCGCATCAAGGAACTCACGCGCGAGCTGCACGAGAAACTGAAGTTCCTGCCCGATCCGCCCGTGGTTTTCATCTCGGCGCTTACCGGTCAGCGGGCGTCGAAGGTCTGGGAACTCGCGCAGGAGGTCGGCGCCGAGAACAGCAAGCGCATTCCCACCAGCGAATTCAATTCGCTTCTGATGGCGGCGGTCGAGCGGCACAAGCCGCCCATTCACATGAACCGGGAGGTCAAGTTCTACTTCGCAGCCCAGGTAGGGGTGCGTCCGCCGACCTTTGCGATGCAGACCAACCACCCCGAAGCCATTCACTTTTCCTATGCCCGCTTTCTGGAAAACTTCATCCGTAAGAACTACGGATTTCAGGGGGCGCCCATTCGTTTGAAGTTCAGGAAGCGCGGTCGGCGCAACCGCTGACCCGACGGCCGTCTGCGCCTATTCGTCTTCTTCGGAGCGGCCCAGGGTATATTCGACGCCCAGTTCGGCCAGTGCATGGTCAAGCGAGAGGGGCAGGGCGTCGCTGTCGGTCAGCTCGACCTCGGCTTCGGGCGCGTGCGTGCGGGGCATGCGCTGCAGCCGTTCACGCGCGAGTTCGCGAACGGTCGGTAGCATTTGCTTGTTCGACGCGAGGTCTTCCAGATCATTGGCCGTGAGATTCGGCAGAATGCGGGCGCTCACGTCGATCGGCGTCTCAGGATTCAAGGCCAGGGCACGCTGCACTTCGTGATTGTGCATCCAGCGCTTGTGCCGGGCAATGCCACGCAGTACATGGGCAAGCGCGGGTCGCCGCGAAACCACCCCTATCACATCGCGTACGAGCAACCTGGGGTTCGACAGAAGCAGCTCCTGAACGTGGGGATGGTCGTCATCGAGCAGCTTGGCGAGAATGTCCTTGTCGGGTCCCCTCGCGAGGGCTTTACGGTGGCCGAGCGTCAGTTCGCGCAGGTCGCGGTGCGTGCGCGTGCCGATCGGGGGCGTTCTTTCCGGCGGGCGCAGAAGCTCGGCCACCAGCCCGTGACCGGCCAGCCTGGCCTGGTTCGAGATGGCAAGCATTCGGTTGCGTCCCAGCCGCGCTTCAAGCGCCTCGGGATCCTGCAGACAGGCGAGCAGGTCGAAGGCTTCGCCGGCGCCTGAAAGCGCCTCGTCATACAGGCGACGGGCCACGACGATGATGTCGTCGTTGGTCAGCGCCGCCAGCTTTTCGGCCAGGGCGAGTGCCCGCAGGCCGGGTTCGCGTATCGCCGTGAGATGGACGAGGAGCTCGGCGACGTAACGGGGCGCCCACTCGAGGTCGATAGCGAGTACTGGTTCTTCAGGATCCCGGTTCACTGGAAACAGGTACGACCAGCGTGTCCTTCACAGGTTCCGTAATGTCGTAGAAGACAATCTGGAAGGGAATTCGACTGCCGGCCGCAAGGTTGAAGTTTGAAAGGCCGTCGCCTACGCTGCGATTGAGAATACCGTCGATACGCACACGCGGAAGGCCACGCAGCTCATCGTCGTTCAGGGCATTGCCGGCGAACACTTCACGGGTGGCGATTACCTCGCCGTTTTCATTGATCAGGTCGCCGCGAATCTTGATGAAACTGCGTGACCCGCTGTAACCGTTCACCAGGTTACCTTCGATGATGTACATCGTGTCGCCGTTCGGTCCCTGCAGGGTTCGCCCTTCCCACCTTTCGGCGGTAATGAGCATGGGCTCTGCAATTTCCGGTGCTTCGCCGATGAGAGCCAGGAACTTATCGATGGGCAACTTCTGGAAATTCGTCTCGACAAGCTGGCGCACGGAAGGCACGTAGAAATAGGCGGCTGCCGAGCCGGCTACGGTAAGAAGAAGCGTGACGAGCAGCAGAAGTCGCCTGGTTACTCGCTTCCGGGGGCGCGCCTGCTTGTGCCCCTGCTGCGCGGCGGCGCCGCCTTGTGGGGGGGCTACCCTGGGTACGTCTTCTTCCTTGAGCGCAGGCTCGAGGGTCATTTCGGCCGCCACTTTCTCGGGTGGCGGTCCGCTGTGCACCGGGGCCGGAGCCGGCGCCGGGGCAGGCGTGGGCGAAGGCGCCGGACGCGGTTCCGGTTTACGTGCGGCCGGCTTGCGGGGGGCGACTTCCGGCTCGTCGGAAAAGAGGGCGTCGAGTGCAGAAGGGCCAGACGCGGGCCCCGGAGGCTCGGGCTGAGAAATCAAGTCGTCGAAGTCGCTCGGGCCCTGGGGGCTACCAAAAAGATCGTCGACGTTATCGCTGTCGAGACCCTTGCCGAAGATCTTATCGAGCGACTCACTGTCTGCCGCCCTGGCCGGCGGCTCTTCCGCGGCTATCTCGTCCTTGGTTGCGCGAATATCGGCCGCGAGCCGATCGAGCAGGTCGTCGCTGGAGGCCGAAGACTCCGGCTGCGGCTGTGCTTCGGGCGAAGCCTGGTCAAGGTCTTCGGCAGAACCGAAAAGATCATCGGTGTCGGTACGGGTCGATGCCGCATGCGATGCCTGTGAGGGACTGTCGAGATCGCCCGAGCTTCCGAACATATCTTCGTCACGATCGCCGCCCATGGGACGCAGCTGCGTGCGGTAATTGTCCATTTCGGCGCCGAAGTTGTCGCCCGAAAACAGGTCCGACTCGGTGTTCTTCGGAGCGACAGGCGCCGGTTCGGCGGGCCTGGCTGCACGCTTCACCGTGAAGATCTTCGCGCATTTGCCGCATTTGACCTTCGTGCCCTGAGGCTTGATCTTGTCGTCGGGTACTTGTATGCGGCTTTTACAGCCAGGACATGATATCTGCATGGTTACGCCCGGTTCCCTCCCAAAGAGTCTATTTTATCAACGGCCCCTGACAGCGGCAACCGAAGCTGCTTTGCCCCTTTGCATGTTTGCGCCCGGCCATGGGGCATGCTATCGTGAAAAGACTTTTTTCCAGCTATGCGCATCATCTTATATACCGGAAAAGGGGGGGTAGGCAAAACCAGCGTATCGGCAGCAACGGCCCTTGCCGCGGCCAAGGCCGGTCATCGCGTGCTGGTGATGAGTACCGATCCTGCGCATAGTCTCTCGGATTCCTTCGGCATTTCGCTCGGACCGCAGCCCACCGCCATCGCTGAACGACTCGACGGACTCGAAATCGACGTCAACGAAGAGTTTCGGCTGCACTGGGGCGCCATACGCGACTATTTGAGTCTCGTATTGCGCTCGCAGGGCATGGACGAGCTCGTGGCCGAAGAAATGACCATCGTGCCGGGCCTCGAAGAACTTTTCAGCCTGCTGCGGTTGCGCGAGTTCTCCCACTCCGGAGCGTACGACGTCATCATACTTGATTGTGCGCCGACGGGAAATACGCTGCGACTGTTGAGCCTGCCCGAAGCGCTCGGCTGGTACATGAACCGATACTTCCACTTCGAGCGGAAGTTGATGAAAACCATACGCCCGCTGGCCGAAAAGCTTGTGCGCGTGCCTTTGCCCGAAGACGATGTCTTCTCGCATGTCGAAACGTTGTACCGGCAGGTTGCCGAGGTCAGGGAGTTGTTGGCCGATGGGGCGACGACGACCATCAGGCTGGTCACGAACCCCGAGAAGATGGTCATCAAGGAAAGTCAACGTGCGTTGACCTATCTGAGTCTTTTCGGATTCGTGGTAGACATGGTGGTCATGAACAAGGTCTTTCCGGCCGAGGCGGCAACCGGCTACCTCCAGGAGTGGTTGGGCATTCAGGCCGGCCACCTGGCCGAAGCCGAGCGTAGTTTCGCGCCTCTGCCCGTCGTTCACGTGCCCTTTCAGCGGCGCGAGGTGGTGGGGTTGTCGTCTCTTGAAGACCTTAGCCGGCTTCTGTTCGCCGAAGTCGACCCTGCCGCGGCGAGCGCGTCGGAACTTCCGATGCAGATGCGACGCGAAGACGAAGGATATGTGCTGCGCCTGCACCTGCCGTTTGCCGACAAGGGCGAGCTTGACTGCTGGGTGAAGGGCGACGAGCTCATCGTGAGCCTGAAGAATTTCCGGCGCAATATTGCGCTTCCGCATACCCTGACCGGACTGCCGCTGCAGAAAGCGGCGTTTCGCGACGGTTGGTTCCAGATAACTTTCGGGGTGGCCGCTTGAAGGACGAGGTTAATCAGGAAAACGTACAGTCGTGGGTCGAATTTCTTCGCGGGTTCGACCAGGCCCGCGGGCACTTTGCCGAGGCCTACCGACAGACCCTGCTTGGAACGGCCGAGACGTTGCGTGCCTTTCAACAGGCCGCCGGTTCGACCGACCAGACGCCCGGTTCGGTCGTGAGCCTGCTTGATCTCATTCGAAAAGGGCTGGTGCTGTGGGCCGACCGGATACCGGGCATTCTTGACGCAAGCTCTCTTGATTTGGCCAAGCGTGAAGCACTGGTTACGGTAAAGGAAGTGCTGCTTGCCGAGCTCATTCGAACTCGTGAAGAGCCTGAGACCGGTGAAGAAAGCCGCGTAAAAATTGAGGCGCTCGAAGCGATTCTTCGCGTGGTCGAAATGGAGCTGACGCAGCGCGAACAGCCCGAGGCGACCGTGTCCCACGAGACCCTGCGCCGGGTCGTAATAGAGTAATAACGGAGAAAAGCCGTGGCAGACGATTCCTACAAGCTCATCAAGCGTTACCCGAACCGAAAGCTTTATGACACGGAAAGCAGCACCTATGTTACGCTTGATGATATCGCGCGCATGGTGAAATCGGGCCGCGAACTCAAGATCATCGATCACAAAACCGGTAACGACATTACCAACGTCACGCTGGCGCAGATCGTGTTCGAAGAAGGAAAGCGCAAGAAGAGCGTGCTCCCGATCACGACCTTGCGCGATCTGATTCAGCAGCGCGGCGAACAGGTTCGCGACTTCGTCGATCGCTTCGTGCACGAGAGCCCGCTCAGCCACGCCCGCGAAGAGGCAGAAGAGAAGGTGCAGGGGCTCATCAAGCGTGGCGAAGTCGCGCGCGATGAGAGCACCCGCTTCTTTCGCGACCTGCTGGGAAGCTATACGAAAGGCATCGAGGAAATACAGGAAAAACTCGACGCCCGGGTGCATGAAGTGACCGAACGTCTGTCGCTTCTGCCCACGGCGCTGGCCGATATCAAGTCGGTCAATGAACGCCTCGACAAACTCGAGAAGCGCCTGCGCAAGCTTGAAGATAAGCTCGAAGGCGATCGTAGCGGAAACTGAGCGATAGACGTCCCTGCTGAAACCGAAAGAGAGGAAGGCCGATGGAATTCGAACTCATTCACCACTTCGATGCCGACATGGACACCTTCGTACAGGCTGTCTATTTCGATCAGGAGCTCAACCAGCGCCTGGCTGCGATGAAGAACATCTCGGCGCGCGAAGTGAAGTCGCTGGTCGACAAGGGCGACACGGCCGAGCGCGTCATGTTCATTGAGGTTGCCGCGGCACTGCCCAAGGAAGCCCGCAAGTTCGTCGGCGAAAAGCTGGGGTGGAACGAGGTCTCGACCCTCGACCGGCGCACGAACATCGTTTCGTGGAAGATTGACCCGCAGGTGAAGCTTCCGCTCGACTGTCACGGCAAGTACGAGATGATTGCCGAAGGCAAGGGCAAGGTCCGGCGCGTC
This sequence comes from bacterium, assembly GCA_041687475.1. Classification (GTDB taxonomy): domain Bacteria; phylum J088; class JAWLBW01; order JAWLBW01; family JAWLBW01; genus JAWLBW01. Next base: position 12,352 of record JAWLBW010000010.1, on the reverse strand, counting down.
ATCACGGGCGAGGTGAAGATTCGCATTCCGCTCGTGGGAAAATCGATCGAGAAGTTCGTCGTCAACCAGCTTGTCGAGAGCTTTGAAGAAGAAGAGATTCTCGTCAAGGAATACCTGCGCGAGCTGGCGGCCAGATAAAGGACGCTGAAACTCGGTGCAAATTAACAAGCGGAGCCTTTCAAGGCTCCGCTTGTTTCGTTTCAGGGGAAGGTTTTCGCCAGGGTAAGCAGCCCCTGCCAGCTTACCGGTGTGTTACGCCCGATACCGTAACCCGATGGGCCGAAGCTTCCGCGCAGCCACCACGCGCCTTCGGTGGGAACCCATGAGGCCAGCAGCGAAGCGGTAAGGGCCGCCTGTGCCGAATCGTCGGTGCCCATGGCGAGCTCTTCTCGATAGCCGAGATGCACGCCCACGTATTTCCGGTAGGCCGGATAGAAGAGCGCAGAGCCGCCCACCGACCAGCGCAGCGCCGGATGCAAGGGGTTGCCCGATGTCGGAAGCTGATAGCCGATGCTTCCTTCAAGGCTGTTGCCCCACTGCCCCCAGACTTTGGTAACCTGCAGGCCGGTATCGCCCATCCAGTAACCCCGGCCGGTTACGCTGGCCGCAAGGTTGTCGGTACTGCGGTGCGTCGGGCGGCCGGTTGGCGCGGTCAGGTTCATGACCAGGTGAAGCGAGGGTTTCAGCTCGTTCCAGGCAAGCTCGCGAAAGGGGCGAAGAAAACAGGTGTCTTCGTCGATGATCTCATACCGCAGCTGCAGCCCGATATCGCCGATTCCGTAGCCTGTCGACGTGAGATCGCCGGCCGTCGTATGGCGCACGACCAGCGGAAGCGAAAGACCGGCCTGCCAGTCGGTTCCTAACCGGTGAGCTCCTCCGGCGATCAGCCGGGTTTCCGTGTTCGACCAGGTCTGCGCGTTGATGCGCTCGCCCGCGGCGTTGCGCATGTCGAGATCGTGGCTTACCTGCATGGAAAGCCCGACAAGGGCGCGTTCCCACTTGGGAACCACGAACTGATCGGTCACGCTGGCGCCACCGCAGCAGCTGGCCGCTTGGGCGGAAACCGGCAGTATGAGCGACAGTCCCGCCGCCGTCAGCAGCGGGACCATCAGTATATGCAGGCGAAACATCAGTGCACGTCCACGTCCATGACGGCGGTCTGGGTGGTGGTCGTCGATGCATCGACGAAGTCGACTTCAATCTGCCAGCTTCCCGGCATCTGGAAGTCGATGGTGAACTCGTGCGTACGTTCGGAGCTGAGGGTGGGCGCTTTGGCCGTTCCGTGCCCCATTGAGGGCATCGACGCCCGCACCGCCGAAACCTCCGGCAGGCTCGGCGTACCCATCGTCGATTGCGTCGCGTAGGCGCCGGGGGCGTGCATTCCGTCCATATTCATGCGGTACAGCCGGAACACATTGGGGCCGGTAACGGCGCACTTGCGGTCGGCGATGTGCAGCATGACCGGAAGCGAGTCGGGGTTGGACTTGGTCTGTGCGAGGTGCATTTCTGCGTCGATGGTGGGGCAGGCCTCTTCGTTGGGGGTGTCTTCACTTCCACAAGCGTTGAGGGTCAGCAGTCCGAGGGTTGCCGCGAGAAGGAACAATCTGTTTTTCATGTACATAACCGTTGGAAATAGATCTCAGGGCGCAGGTGTGCGCACGGGCGCACGCCCGCATGAACTCACGTTCCGGCATTCAGTAGATGCCGGCCGGAAGCTTCTTCGTTGTTTTTGACGATGGTTCGGGTACGGTTATGCCGTTCGGGGCGGGGGCGATTGTGGAGGCGGTTGCCGGGCAACGAGCCGGGTTACCGGTGAGAGTGCGTAAATAGAGTCTGGTTCCAGCGCCTGAAGCGACGTCGGAAGCGGAAGAGGAAACGCGGCCGTAGCCGATGCATTGGCGTAGTGGCCGTCGTCGCAGGGAGCGAAGAAGGGGCCGTCGGGAATGTGAGGCGCATGGCGCGAAGCGGTTGCTTCAGGTCTCTCTTCGCCTGCGCCGGCTTCGCCGGGATGGTCATGTCCGGCGTGCTCATTGTCTGCAAAGGCCGTCATCTCGTTGACGGTCGAGGTGCCTTTCGATGAGTGGTGCCCGGCATGGACATCGGACTGGCGACGTTCTTCGTGCGCGCCGTGTGCGTGTGTCGAGGCCGCGGGTAAAGGCGTTGCGATGACGGGGTCTGCCTGTCCGGTATGGTGGGGGCAGTGGCAGACAATGGTCGGTGTTGGTTCCGCAAGCTGCGCGACGAGGGCTGTGCCGGCCGCGCCGAAAGGCCCGGCCAGCCAGACTGCAAGGGTAATGAGGGCAGCCGCTGCGCGCATATCCGCTCAGTGTAGCTGAAGCGCCTCGGGTGCCACAAGGAGGACCGGTCAGTCGTTGCGAGCGAGCTTCTCGAACATATAGCCCTTACCGCGAATGGTGCGAATCCAGTCGCTGCCGCCACCGACGGATTCCAGCGCTGAGCGTACCCGGTGAATGCGAACGTCGACCGTGCGATCGGTCACATAGACTTCATCGCCCCAGACATTGTCGAGCAGTTGGTCGCGGCTGAATATCTGACCTTCGTGACGGGCGAGAAAATAGAGCACGTCGAACTCGCGCCCGGTAAGCGTGACGGTTTTTCCTTCCAGCATGGCTTCCTGACGGGCCGGATCGATGCTAAGTACGCCGTCATCATACATTTCCCTGGGCTGTGCCAGGCGGTTTGTCGCGCGTCGGCGCAGGCTCTTCACGCGTGCGGTGAGCTCCTTGACGCTGAAGGGTTTCGTGACGTAGTCGTCGGCGCCCATTTCCAGGCCGAGTACGCGGTCGACCTCTTCGCTGCGCGCGGTGAGTAGAATAACCGGCAAATCGCTCAGGGTTTCATGCACGCGAATGGACTTCAGAATGTCGATGCCCATGCGGTCGGGCAGCATCCAGTCGAGAATGACCAGGCCGGGTCGCTGTTTTTCAAGGGTGGAAATGACCTGGCGTCCTTCATGAAGAACGTCGACCAGAAATCCTTCCTTCTTGAGGTTATAGGCCAGTACTTCGCAAAGGTCGCGTTCGTCGTCGACTACAAGAATACGGTCGCTCATTTTCCGGTTCCATGAGTTGAAGCGCTTGTTCCGCTGCTCTCTCGCCCGAACCGGAAAGCCCGGGAGGAAGGGCGAGGCGCTTCGATGGTGAATTACCTGTCAGAATAACACCTTTGCGTTACCGGATTATGACGTTGCAGCAGGGTAACCGGGGCCAATCTCGCGAGGGGGAACGAAAAAAAAATCCCCCCGGTCAAGATGGACCGGGGGGAGAATGGATGGCGCAAGCCGTCAGGCTCAGTTGACGTTTTCGGCGTCGACGCCGCCGAAGATGATGGGCAGCTCGGCGGTGCCTTCGGCGTACACCTGCGAACCGCGGCTGATGACGAGCGAAGAGGTGGTTTCGGTAATACCGAAGACCTGGGTGCCGGCGTCGATGCTGAGCTTCACCTTCGTGACGGAACCCTTGTCGCTGGCGCTTTCGACGTCGCCATTGCCGACGGTAACGGTGCCGTCGAGCAGGTAAACGTGGTCGGCGCTCAGCGTGGTGTCGGCGAGAATGGTCTTGCTGATTACGCAGACCGGAAACGACTTGCCGAAGATGGTGACCGGCTCGCCGGCGGCGAAGTCGGCGTTGATTTCGCCGCACTTGTTTTCAGCGGCCGGAGCCAGCGTGCCGTCTTCGATTTCAGCCTGCAGCGGGTGAAAGTCGGCGCCGGGCAGGTTGCCGTCGATGTCGCCGTGGCGAATGGTCCAACCGTCCCACCAGGCCGTGGTGGCGTTCGGGTCGATGGCGCCGACGTAATCGGTATCGTCGAGGCCGGCGGCGGCAAGCTCCGACGAGTAGTCGGTCTTGTTCCAGGTGGCCGCAACGGCAAGCGTGTCGCTGTCGATGGTCAGCGAGGCGTCTACGTCATGATCGAAGGCCGAGCTTGCCAGGAAGTCATTGGCGAAGGTGTCGTCGTCTTCGGTAATGATGCCCGCGCTGCAGTTGAACACGACGTCGCCGTAGAAGAGTTCTTCGTCGAGTTCGTCGTCGACATCGACACAGCCCTTGCCGAACACGCCGCCGGTCAGCTGGTTATCGGTATACACAGAGCGGAATACCTGGCCGCCGAATCCTTCACGGTGCAGGTTGCCCGTCGAGTCTTCGTTTCCGTGATCGCCGATGAGGGTCAGGTTCGCCATTACAGGCTTCGACTTCGGATCGGCGCCGAAGTCGGAACCGTTGCTGTCGGACTCGATGGTGCGGTCACCGAAGTTTTCGCCCTGAATGACGAGCGCGTACTGAATCGTACCCTGATAGCCCAGGTCGATGTCGAGCGAATCGTCGCTGACGCCGCTGATGACCAGGTGATCGGCCTTCGAGGCGCCGCCGAACCACTCGACGCCGTCGTCGTCGGAATTGGTTACCTGCAGGTAGCTGATGGTCGTGCCGCTTCCGGCCGCTTCAACGGTCAGGCCCTGCACTTCTTCGTCGGGGCGGAAGGCTTCGCCGGTTTCGGCTAGAACGATGTACTTCAGCGAGCCGCTCGAGTCGGCGTTGTCGGTGCCGCCGAAGTAGCGGGTAACGCCGTCGGGTACGGCTTCCGAGGTGGTCTGGGCGTTGCTGTCGCCGTTATTCACCTTTCCGTAACCGCTGAGTACGAGACCGCCCCAGCTGCCGCGACCGCCCAGGTAGGTGGGATCGCTGGTTATTTTCTTCGTTCTCTTGACGTCGTTCTTGAGGCCGTCCTGAATCTGACTGACGAGATCGGTGGTTTCGCCTCCGCAGGCAGCCACACCGGCGGCCACGCAGAGTGCGAACAGGGGCTTGAGTTTGTTGGCTTTCATTCCAGTCCCTCTAATGGAGAGGGTTGGGTTGATAAACGAATTTCGGTACAGGGGGTCGCGTTTCGAAGTCAGTGTAGGCTCACCGTATTTCTGATTCGTTACCGGTGGTTTGTGGAAGCATTATTCTTCGACCTTTTACAGCGTGAGCGACAGGCCCAGGTTCAGCTCGATTCCCTTGCGATAGCTTCGGTAAATTTCGCTGCCTTGCAGGTATTCGTAGGCGGGGTCGACTAAATTTCCCGCTTTTGCCTTCAGCTTGAGTTCTTCTGTGATTGCGAAGCTGTAGTTCAGGTCAAGCAGGTCTATGGGTTGCAGGTACACATCGGGTTGTCCCTGCACGCCTGCCAGGAAGAGACGTTCGCCCACCCGGTTGTACGATGCGTCGAAATCGTGTCTGTCGCCGTCGTAACCAAGCTGCAGGTTGTATACGGCGTTGGCCTGTCCCTGCAGTGGACGAATGGCATTGGTTGCCAGATCCTGCCGCGCAAGTTCGACTTCGGAGCTCACGAATGCCGCGTTGGCGGCCAGATACATGCGGTCGCTCCAGTCACCCGTCTCGCCGAAAGGGCTCAGGATACGGGTGAAGTCGGTACGCGCCGCCATCTCGATTCCCTGCACTACGGCGCCGGCTGCGTTCTGAATCTGACGCAGGAAGGAAGAGCCGCCGACGCCGACGAAACTCTGTTCAATGGGGTCCGTATAGTTTTTGTAGAAAACGCCGAGGGTAAGCGTTTCGCGTGGCGACGGATACCACTCCCAACGCAGGTCCAGTCCGTCGATTACCGCCGGCTTCAGGTCGCTGTTTCCGAGGTACTCTTCGCCCGATTCGGGGTCGTAGTAGCGGGCCGGCGAAATTTCGTTGAGCACCGGCCGGGAAAGGGTTCGCGCTCCGGAAAGACGAAGCTGCATTCCGTCTGTGAAAGGCCAGGTGAGTGCCCCGAAGGGAAGAATGTCGGATTCCTTGAAGCCCGCTTCCACAAGCTGTCCGCCGGAGCTGCCGCCGGCAACGAAGGTCTGCACGTTGTAGCTTGCCGTCTCGTACCGGGCGCCGAAGGTCAGACGAAGTCGCTCCGACCATTCATTGTCTGCCTTCAGATAAAAGCCGTGCACCTGAATCGAGCCGAGGTAGTTATCGTTGGTCTGCGTCTGGTCGCGGGCCGTAAGCGTATCGCCGATGTCGGCCGGATTCAACAGATCTTCCGGGGCCTGCCGTACGTCTGGCTGGTTGGCGGTTTCAATGCTGAAGCGTCGAGTGGCCGAAACCCGGTCCTGCGTGTAGATGGAGGCGCCGCCACGAACATCCAGCTTCCAGGCGCTGCCGTCTAGCACCGGTACGCCGATATCGGCGTCGAAACTGAGAATATCGTCTTCGTTCTGGGTAAACTGCCGCCCGGCTTTCGCCTGGTTGAAGAATATCCACTCGCCTGCGTCGGTGCGGCGGTACATGTAACTGCGTCGGTCGGGTGCATTCGAGGCGCTCTGCGCGAGCAGTCCTCGCCAGGCAATGTCGAAGGTGCCGAAGTCGTGCGTTCCCAACAGCTGCTGCGCGAAGAGTTTTCTCTCGGACCAGTAAAGCAGGTAGTCACGGATATAAAGGTCATCGCTTACAATACGTTTGCCTTCGGTTATCTCGGCGCGCTTGAGTGACTTACGCATGAAAAAGGTGTTGCTGCGCACCTTGTGCCTCTCCCAGTCAAGGGCGGCGACGAGCAAACCACCGGTGTTCACCTCCATGTCGGTGCGCTCTTCGAGCTGATCATTGCGCCTGACGAGTTTTCCGTCGCCCCCGAGTCCATAGTCGCGTTTGATGGTTTCCAGGTATTGGAAATTCCGGTCCCAACTGGCTGCGCCCATTACGCCGAAGTCGCCGCCCAGCAGGCGGAAACGTTTCCCCAGCGTCAGCCCCATACCGAGATCGGGGCCGATTTTACTTTCGGTAACAGCCCATATGTTCGAAAAGCCGCGGGCGGGTACGGCAATATCCTTGTTGGAAATGCCGGGGGGCAGGCCGGGCGGCAGCGCGCGCGTACCGTCGTCGACACCGAGAAAGTCCGTCGAGCCGCCTTCATACGTGAGGCCGGTCTTGCCGGTGGTGATGGAATTGCCGCCCAGTTTCAGCGAAACCTGGGCAAAGTCGTCTTCGGGAACGCCGGCCGTTTCCAGTCCGATGAGGCCGCCGCCGAACGAACCGGGAACGGCTGCGTCATAGCTCTTTTCGACCTCGACCTTCGATAGAATGCCCGTGGGGAAGAGATCGAGCGGAACGACCTGGCGAATCGGGTCGGGGCTCGGCAGGGGAGAGCCATTCCACAGGGTCAGCGTGTATCGCGAAGGTTGGCCGCGTATGACCACGTACTTTCCTTCTTCAATGGTCAATCCGGTCACGCGCTTGAGTGCGTCGGCCGCGCTCGAGTCGCCGGCCCGCGACATCTGCTCGGCCCCGAGAACCTCCATAACACCCGAGCCTTCGCGCTGATCGGAGAAGACGCCTGCAACGCTGCCTTCAAGGTGGGGCGCGGTTACCGTATAGTCGCCGAGGAGAAGTCCGGCCGGGCTCAACTCGACGTCGGCAACGGCAGGCCGGTCTGTTCGCAGTTCGACCCCGTCGAGCGTCTGGGTCGAGTAATCGGGATGAACCACCGATAGCTGATAGACGGCAACCGGCAATTCGATACGGTAGTAGCCTTTTACGTCAGTCGACGCACGTGTCGACAGACCCGAGAAGTATACCTGCGCTCCGGTAATCGGTTCACGACTTTCGGTCGATATGACACGACCCCTGAGAACGCCGGTCGCGGTCGTTGTTGCTTCGCCGGCCGATGCGGTAGTCGGGGCGCCATGCGCACCCTCAACGTCGAATTCAACGGAGTCGCCCTGTGCAGACGGCAGGGTCGCCAGCACCTGCACGATTGCACCTTCGTCGGCTGTGATTTCGACGCTACCCGGAAGAGAGTCGTCGCGATGCAGCGACAAGCGGTGACGCCCGCCACTCAACGTGATTTCGGCGGCGCCGTACCCATCGGTGAGCGCTACACCGGTGTCGTCCAGCTCGATGGTTACGCCTTGGGCCGGTCTGCCGTCGTCGAATACCACGATGCTCAGTCGTGCCGGTACGGCAGCCGTGGCCCAAGACGTTGCGAGAAGGAGAAAGGCGGTCTGCGCAGCGAAAGCGCGCATGGCCCAGGTACGAAGATAACTCACCGGCACCTCCAGCGATCGGTGCGACAGGTTTCCATGGCTTTCCGCAAGGCTGTGGCCTTGCGGAACATTTCGCCCCGGGCTATGCCGCCGAGCACGTCGTCGGACTGTGGATAGTCGCCCATCTTGAAGAGAGCGTAGGCATAGGCGTAGCGCACCGAGTCGTCGGCCAGAAGGTCGTTCCGTCGAAGCGCGTCGCCCATGGCGGCGGCCGATTCCCAGCGTTCCATGGCAATGAAAAACGAGAGACGTTGCCGCAGTTTCCGGGCTTGATCGGCAACGGCGGCGTTCAGGAGCAGGGCGCGGTGAAAGCGTCCGGTTTCGTGTTGCAGTTCGGCGGCTTCGACGACCAAGCTCGGTTCGAGAATCGCCGCCTCGGCGAAAATGTCTGCCGCCGCTCCGGGTTGCTCGCGTGCCAGATAGGTGTGGGCAAGTTCGAGCGTAATCGGCTTGCTTTCGGGGTGAAGCAGACGGGCGCGTTCGAGAATGGTCAGCGCCTCGTCGTACTGCTCGCTCTTGCGCAGGGCACTTCCGATGGCGACGTAATCGGTGGGCCTGGCGTCGGCAAGTTCGAGGTACCGACGACCGAGTTCGGCCGCGTGTCGGTAAAAGCCCAGGCTGATAAAGTAGAAGACCCGGCGGCGTAGAAAGCGATGGTCGCCGGGAAAGGCCGTCGCGCCTCGGTCGAGCGCGGCAAAAGCCGCCTCGTGGTCTTTCAGTTCCCACCAGGCCTGGGCACGAAGTTCATGAACGGTGGCGAGCGCGTCGCCGATAGCCCCCGAGGCATCGAATGCCGCGACGGCTTTCTTCCAGTGGCCCAGTCGCACTCGGGCCTGACCGAGATAGAGATTGACGCGTTGTCGGGCCTCGCGGCGCTCGGCGCTCTCGGCATCCGTGGCGGGCGGGGCTTCGAGGTTGCGACGTTCGTGCGCTTCAAGCGCCCTTTCGAAAGACGCGACGGCATTCTCGTAGCGATCGGTGCGCAGCTCGATGAGACCGCCGATCGTGTGGTAACGCGGGTGATCGAGGGTCGAGTCGTCTTCGCGCACGCTTTGCAATGCGATGCGCGCGCGGTCGTAGTGTCCGTCGGCGAGAAGACGGGCGGCAAGTTCGACGTAGTTTACGTCGGTCGCTGGTTCGCGGGCGTGGGTCGCCGACGGCGTGCTCAGCAGAAAGACGGTCAATACGAAAGAGAAAATACGAATCACGATATCTCCTGGGCCGGCTGCTATTCGAGGGCGAAGCGAATGGTCTGTCGGGCCCACACCTTCACGTTCTGCCCTTTGTAGCGGGCCGGTTCGAATTCCCATTGCCGCAGCGCCTCGGCGGCCGCAGCATCGAAGACGCCGGTCGGCTCCGACTCGAGTACGCGCACACGTTGCACCCGGCCATCGTCGCCGATGAGCAGGCTGACCGTGACGTAGCCTTGTATGCCCTTACGTTTCGCGCCGGGAGGATACTTCATGGCTACCTGCCGAGAAGGGCGTGGGGATACATCGACGGTTTCGTCGGTCATGACCATTTCGCGGTCGGCGCCGATGTCGGCGCTGCTGCGGTCAAGTTCGCTGTCGTCGAGGCCGGGCATACCGATGTCGACGCTTCCGATGTCCGATGCCAGATCGGCCAGCGGCGGCGGAGGCGGCGCATCGACCGGTTCGGGCTCGGGCTGTCGTTGCTGTTCGACTTCGGGCTCGGGCTGTTCGAGTGGGACTTCGATCTCGAAGCTGGTGGCTCGAGCCCGGTCGTCATACGGCACGCCATCGGAAAATTCGTTCATGGAAATGACAAGCCCGAAGACAAGCACGGTTCCGCCGAAGGATGCGGCCACCCCGGCAAGCCGGTGTCGCAGGTCGAGCCGGGTCATCGGCTTCCGCCCATTTCGGGTTCGGTGGCCACGCCGACGTCGGCCCCGGCAAGCCGGGCCTGATCGACCACCTCGATCAGTTTACGGGCGGTCACGCTTTCGTCGGTTACAAGCAGTACCGTGTTCGAGCCGGCGGCCTGCATCAGGCTGCGCAGGCGACTTTGAATCATCCACGTACGAACGGGTTCGCCGTCGAGGTATGTATCGCCCTGGTTGTCGACATACAGGCGAATGGCGCCGGGCGCCGACAGCTCGGCGCTTCTTGCCGACGGCCGTTCGATGTTCAGATCCATGTCTTTCACGAACGTGCTGCTCACCATGAAGAAGATGAGAAGAATGAAGACGCAGTCGATGAGCGGCGAGATGTCGATCGATTGCGCTGCCTCGTTGCGGGCGCGTCTACGCAGGCTCATGTTTGCCTCCGAATTCGTCACGGATTTCCTGCGCCTGCGCGCAGAGAATGTCCTTGAGCTGAATGAGTTCGACGGTTCGATCCTGGGCACGGCGTTCGAGCACGCTGTTGACGACCAGGGCCGGAATCGAAACCGCAAGTCCGAGCTGGGTGGTGAAGAGGGCCTTCGAAATACCGCCGGCAATACCGCCCGATTGGGTTACGAGCTGCATTTCGCCGAGGGCCACGAAGGTTTCGATCATGCCTCCCACGGTGCCGAGAAGGCCCATGATGGGAGCAACGGCAATGAGCGACTTGACCGTGCGGTTGTAGCGGAAAAGCAGGGCTTCGTCGTGGGCGAAGGCCACGTCGAGTTCCGACCGCAGATCGGGGGGGGCACTGCGCGTGAGGCGAAGCCCCTTGACCACGGCTCGTTCGACGATGCCGCTGCCGACTTCGAGCTTGCCTGCGCGATGTTTGTCGAGCAGCCGCCGTACGTTCCGCTTATCGGGGCGGTAAAGGGCCGAAGCCCGGTAACCGATGCCGTACCAGATGAAGGCGCACGTGATTGCCAGCGGCACCATCACGAACCCGCCCGCCGTCAGGTAGGCCGCGAATTTCTCGAATCCCTGTAGCAGGTACACGACCGGTTCCTCACACGTGGGTAGTCGGGCGTCTGGCTACCCGGTCGTAGAGATTGATGACCTGCAGGGCCGCCTGTTCCATGCCGTCCTTGATGCGGTCGGCCCACCCTGAAAGCAGATTGCCGAGAAGCAGGGCGGGTATGGCCACTTCGAGGCCGAGCTTGGTGGTGACGAGCGCCACGGAAATGCCCGACGACAACAGCTTCGGATCGCCCGTGCCGTGTTCGGTAATGATGTCGAAGGTGGCAATCATGCCGGTAACCGTTCCGAGCAGGCCGAGCAGGGGCGCCACGGCGGCAACGACGAAGATCATGGTGCCGAAGCGATCGAGATGCTCGTTTTCATGCAGAATCGCTTCGTTGATGATGTCGTCGAGCGCCTCGCGATCGCGTTCGAGATTGCGCAGCGCAGAGGCGACCACGGCCGCGGCCGACCCCTTGTGACGTTTGCAGACTTCGATGGCTTCGTCGATTCTCTGCGCGCGTACAAGGTCGCCGATTTCATCGACGATGGTCTGGGCGCTGGCGCCGGCCCTTCGCAGAAAGAGGGCGCGAAGCATGGCAAGCACGATGGCTGCAAGGCCCAGCGAAAAGATCATCCACGCCACCACGCCGCCCGACGCCACGTAGGCGATGAAGCCTTGCCCCTCGCTGGTGTCGACGGCGCCGTCGCGAGAGGCGTACAGGTAAACGGGAAGGTCTTCGGGGGGCTTGCCTGACGCCAGCATGCGGGCCGCTTCTTCCTGTGGCTCGCGCCAGAGCTTCAGCTGGCCGCCGCCGGCCGGAACGAGAATACCGGCGACTTCGTCAGACACGCCGTAACTGGCGACGTTGCCGTAACGTACGATCTGCCCCGTGACCTGGTCGCCCGCCTCTGTATAGAAAGTGCCTTCGTCGATACGAATGGACCCTGAATCGCTCAGCGTGCGAATGCCTTCGGAGAAGACGGCGGCAAGACGTTCGTCTTCGGTCGCCTGCGTGTATGCCTCAGCCGACAGAAATGACGGGTTGTACTGCTTGAAGAGTACCTCGGCCTGCTGAAAGGTCGCCCGCAGAATGTCGGCATTGCGCTGCGTATCAAGCTTGCGGCGCTCCAGCTCGCTCGAACGCTGCTGCGCCTGCTGAGAGCGCGCTTCGAGCGCAAGCACCTCGTCTTGCAGAGTGCCGATACGCGCTTCGGTATCGGCGACCGCTTCGCGGGTTTCGCGTTGCAGATCGGCCAGGCGTTGCTCGAGTTCGCGCTTCTGGGCGGCGAGAAACGCGTATTCCTTCTGGTAGGCCTTGCGCAATTCGTCGGCTGCCGAAGCGCGGGCGTCGTTCTTCTCTACAGGCGAGGCGAGGCTCGGGGTAGCGGCGGCCGCGGCGTTGCCCGGAGCCGTTACGGCTGCGAAAACAAGCGCCAGAAGTCCG
>JAWLBW010000009.1:0-33774 GCA_041687475.1 bacterium | reverse complement strand
AAAGCGTAGAAGAGGCAGGCGACCGCGTCCAATCATAAGATCGAGGGTGGGGCATCAGGTTTCCCGATAGGCCCTCGCAACCACGGGGCTGTTACAATGAAGCGGGGAGAGCGGGATGGAACTCTATCAGCTACGATCGTTCGTCACGGTCGCGCGCGAAGGCAATGTGCGCAGGGCCGCCGAACGCCTGTTTACCAGTCAGCCTGCCGTCAGCGCCCACCTCAAGGCACTCGAAGGTGAACTCGGGGTTCGTCTCTTTGCGCGAACGCCGAAAGGCATGGAGCTTACCCATGCCGGCGCGGGCCTTCTCGCGCGCGCCGAACAGGTGCTCGAAGGCGCGCGGTTGCTATCGCAGGAGGCACTCGGGTACAAGAATGTGCTCAGCGGGCGCGTAAGATTCGGTATCAACGGCGACCCCGACCGCCTTCGTCTCAGCACGATTCTCGGCCTCGTTTCCGAAAGCCACCCCGCCCTCGAAGTACAGGTCATAGACGCCATTACCGGTCACGCACTTCGCATGCTCGACCAAGACGCGCTCGACGTGGCCTATGTCGAGGGCCATGTCGACGAGAGCCGCTATCGCTTTCACCGCCTTGGCGAATTCGACATGATGCTCGTCGCGCCGAGTTCCTGGCATGAGCGTATCGCAGATGCCGACTGGCCTGCCCTTGGCGCGATGAATTGGGTACGCACCCGCGAAGACTGCGCCTACCACGACATGACCGCCCGCCTCTGGCGGGAGAAGGGTATCGAGCCCCGTACACCGGTTACCGCCGACGGCGAGAATACCCTCATGGCCTTGGTGGCCGGCGGCATGGGGCTTTCGCTCATGCGCTCGGACATGGCGCGCGAGGGCGAACGGCGGGGCGATTTCGCGGTTTACCCCCACTACCGCAGCCGAACATGGCTCGGGCTTGCCTGTCTGCGTTCGCGCGAAGACGATCCGGTCATTCACGCCACCGTTGCCTGCGCGCGAGCGAGCTGGGGCCAAGCCACCCGGCAGTGAGCCGAGACGCAATCGGCATGTCCCCGAATTCCCCCTTGGGGAACGAAGTCAGTCAGGCCGCGCCGGCCCGGCGAATGATGGCGAACAGGGCCCCCTGCGGGTCGCGAAGAATGGAGAAACGCCCCACCCCCGGTATGTCGCGGGGCTCCTGCAGCACCTTTCCCCCCATATCCGTAGCCGCACTCACCCCGGCATCGGCGTCGTGGGTGTGAAAGTAAACCAGCCAGCCGGGCTGCACATTACCCCAACTCTGCTGAATGGGCATCATGCCGGCCACCATGCGCCCATTTTCCCAGAAGCTGGTGTAGGGTATGCCCTCGGACGTATCGCCGGTCTGCGCTTCCCAACCGAACAATTGCGTGTAAAACATGCGCGCCTTGTCGGGTTGATCGGTCTCGAGTTCGGCCCAGGCGAAGGTACCCGCCTGCCCCTCGGGCGCCCTGGTACCGTGACCGTACGACTGCCAGAGGGCAAACACCGCGCCCGAAGGGTCGGACACAAGGGCCCACTTGCCCAACTCGGGCATTTCCGTGGGCCAGACCTCGACCCGACCGCCCAACGACTGCACCCGCTGCACTGCGTCGTCGATATCGGCCACGGCGAAATACGTAACCCAAAGGGGGGCACGGGCCTGCTCGCGTTCCTCGGTCGACTGCTCGTACATTCCGGCGGCGCTTCCGCCGCCGATGTTGAAAATGGTGTACAAGTCCTGTTGCCCGGGCGGCAGCTCCTCGACCGCCCATCCGAACAGCGAAGCGTAAAAATCTGCGGCATCGGGCAGATGATGCGTGCCCAATTCCACCCAGGATACGGTACCCGGTTCATCGGGTGCATGCGCCATGGGAACCTCCGGATCATGCGAAATTTCCCCCAGAATAGCCGACTTCGGACATGGGTGGAAGCACCGGGGCTTTTTCCTTCGCTGCTTGCCGCGACGAACCTCAACCGAGGCGTCATGCAGGGCAGCAGGGTTTCGGAGTGGACGCTGTGGGCGAGGTGGACGGTGTGACAAATGGACGGGGCCACCGTCAGGTAGAAGCATGCCCACAAAAAGAAACGGCCACCCGGAGAACCGGATGGCCGTTGCCAAAACACCAGGATGCCGGGCGGCAAGCCGCCCCACAGCTTCCTACAATGATATGGACGAAACGATCTCGATAAGATTCGATACCAGCTTCATGATGTCGCCATTTTCATAGCTTCCGTCCATGTCGGCGACGTAATCAGGCCCTGTCGTCTCGCTCGATGCTTCCAGGGGAACCAGCAGACCATTGAACGAGGCATCGTTGAAGAACAGGTACAGCGGGTCGACCACGCCGTTGGCCGGATCGACACGCCCTTCAATGTCGGCGAAAAGCGCATGCAGCCCGCTCGGTACCGTCTGGGCGCGGTCGGTGTCGTCGGTCGCTTCCGAAGCGTAAACGAACATACCCTCCGTGTCGAAGGCCGGAAGTACGGCCTTCAGGTCGGCGATGTGCGTGTCGGCTACGAAGAGACTGCTCAGATTCACGCCCGGAATGCCCAGGGAGATAGGATCCGATGCTCCCTCGAAGTCGGAAAATCCGATGACCAGATCAAGTAGACTCCACACCCAGTCAGGGGCCGCAAAGGCAACGGAGTCATCGCGAACACTCTCTTCCAAGCCTTCAAAAAGTGCCTGAAGGCCATCCGTCTTGACCAACCCGCCAATGGCGTTTTCGACAAGCATGTCGATACCGACCAGAATTCTCAGAAGCCTGCCGACCGGGTTCGACTTAGGCAACAGGTTTTCTTCCTGATCATCCTGCTCGTCATAGAGGTACTGCATGGCGTCGGCCAGTGCGCCGAATCCGTCGGCCAGACGCGCCCGCACCGGTATCAGACGGGCAGCGTCGGTCTTGCCGAACGCGGGGTCGAGCCAGGGTAGCGGGTCGAGGCCAAGGGCCACGGCGGTCTCGGTCAGCCAGGCGGGCGCCTCGTCGAGGTTTTCAGGCAGGGCCGGAATTTCTCCACCCGAAAGAAGCGCGCCGATGGCCGTTTCGACCACGCCGTCGTAAGCGTAAACGAGCTCTTCCAAGGCAAGCACGACTTGAATGGCGCCGTAAATGCCGCCGATTTCGGTCATGTCCCACTCGCCGTTCAGCACGATATCCTGGCTCGCGGGGTCGGTGGCCGGAAAGACGAAGTTGCTGAAAGTGAAGGCGAAGTCGTCTTCCTTGAGCACTTCACCAAAGTGATCGGCGATGCCGGTTTCGAGCACCTCGTGAAGCAGAATGTCGATGGTCTCGGTCAGCTCGGCCGCCGGGGGCAGCGCGGTGCCGCCTTCTTCGTCGTCGCTGCCGCCCAGACCGGCGACCAGCTGGGGCACCCCCTGGATGAGGTCGATGAAACCGATCATGCCCAGACCAAAGTGCGCGCGCACCTTGAAATCGCGGCTATCGGCATCTGCAAGCACTTCGCTGTACAACTGATGCGCCACCGCCCGATAACCAGGCTCGGTGGGGTGCTCGCTGAGATAGGCGTCGGCCTGCGTGAGTTTATCGTCGATCGAGGTCTCGGCGGCGCAGCCCATGCCGAATACGGCGAGCAGCGTGACGAGGCCGAACCATTTTCCTGCCTTCATAACCATACACCTACCTGCGATGCAAACGTCTGAACTGATGGGTCGGTATGCCCGTGCCGGACGACGGAGCGCTCACAAGGTAGGCGCTCGACAAATAGAACGTCGTTTTCCCGGCTCGTTATTTTATCGTTCCGTAGCAGGGAAACGCAAAGGGTTTGGGCGGGTAACCGAGGCAGAAGCCGATGGGGAGAGGGGGCGAACCGGCGAAGGGGAGAGGAAACGCGGAACGCGGAACGCGGAACGCGGAACGCGGAGCGCGGAACGCAAAACTCGGATCGGGAAACGCGGAGGGCGTAACTCGGAACGCGGCGCGGAGCGGGTGGTTTGGGGAATGGGTGGTGTGGGGGGGCAGCGAAAGTTCGGGGAGCGCTTTTCTATCATTTCCCTGCGCCGGACGTCGGAAAAGCGCCTTTTTGCCTTGTCAAACGGTTTGACAAAAAACCTAAAGGTGCCACCTTTAGAAAAAATGTCAAACGGTTTGACAACGGGGTTTCGTGGCTTTGGGCACCTTTCACGCCACGAACAGGCCCAATCCCACGGTTCCCCCCGAATCAGCGTCCTTTCGGTACCGGATCTCTCCCTGCGTGAGTTTTCCACCAGTCGTAGAAGCTCTGCGCGGTTGTTTGGGGGAATTGTGAATCATGAAGAATCGGTGTCGCTCAGTCGCCGACGACGCGCACTCGTCGCATATCGGGAACGTATCTGACATGGCGTTCGGGACTGTATCCGAACCAGTCGGTCAACGCTGCCGCCAGCGCATCGGGTTCCGAAAACGAGGCCGACACCGGTGGGCGGGGCTGGTACCTCTCACACCCGCTCACGGCCATATACCGGTTGTCGGCCCGCACCGCCGGAAAGGGCGGGTACTCACGACAGATCGAAGGGCGACGGTCGTATATCGAACAACGGTTGCCGTCGAGCATGGGACAGGGTTGCGGAATCAGCACTTCCCAACAGCTCACGTTCACGCTGGGCACCTCGTCGTCAAAGCGCGCTTCGACACGCCACCCGAGGCGGAAACCGCGTACCAGATACCAGTGCAGCATGCCCAGGTTCACCCGTGAGGCATCCGAGGGCTCGCAGGGCGTTTCGATCACGAACTCCTGGCAGCAGAGCGACGGCCGCCCCTCGGCAACCCCACATCCGTCACAGGGGTCGGCCATTTGTCGGGCGGTGATTTCGATCTTTCGGGGTCGTGCCATGCGTACCATCATACACGGCAGGCGCTGCGGCGACAGGCACCAACGACTGTCCCATATTCCCTCGCACACTTGCACATCTACCCCCGGGGGGCTCGCCCGGCGCAGGCCCCCGGCCTTGGCATCGAGGCGCGTTCACGCGTTACACTGATCGCCCTTTACCCCTGAACCGGAAACGTCCCTCCGGCTGATGTATTCTATGGAAGTGCAACCGACGTTTCGCCCCCTGGTACGAAGAGACGGCTATCTGCCGATTCAGGATCACGCCATGATCGGCGACGGCTCGACGGCCGCCCTGGTCGGCATCGACGGCACCCTGTCGTGGATGTGCGTGCCCCGTTTCGATGCGCCGCCGGTTTTCGCCTCGCTGCTCGATCGTGAGCGCGGCGGGCACTTTTCCGTCACCCTGCGCGACGTGCGTGAAGCCAGGCAGTATTATGAGAACGACACCGCCGTTCTCGTTACCGAACTGCGGGGCGACGCCGGCACCATTCGCATTACCGACGCCCTCGTCTTCCGCAGTGGCGTGAACCTGTCGGAAGACATGCCGGCCGGCCGCTCCGAACTGGTGCGCCAGGTCGAAGTGCTTGACGGAACGCCCTCGGTACGGATAGAGATTGCCCCCTTCGGCGGCGCCGAAACCCGTGAACGCAGCGGTGGCCTGTACCTGCGCCTGCGCGAGCGCAGCGACATTGAATTGCAGTTATGGAGCAACCAACCCCTGCAGGGCACGCACGCCGCCTACGACCTCAGCCCGGGTCAGCGTCTCGAACTCATACTGTCGTGGGGAACGTTCAGGCACCGCATACGACCGCCATCGGCCGGCGAGCTGCTCGACCAGACCCGACGCCGCTGGCACGACTGGCTGCGGCAATATCACTACGACGGACCGCAAGAGGCGCTGGTGCGCCGCTCGGCCATCACGCTCAAGCTGCTCGACTATTTCGAAAACGGCGCCCTGATAGCGGCCCCCACCACGTCGCTACCCGAAGCCATCGGCGGCGTGCGCAATTGGGACTATCGGTATACGTGGATTCGGGACGCCGCCTTCTCCGTATACGCCTTTCGCAACATCGGCATGTCGACCGAAGCCGAAGCCTTTCTGGCCTGGGTACTCGACGTGGCCGAGCACCAGGAACGGCCCCACGTCATGTACACCGTGCTGGGCGAACCCATTCCTGTCGAGCGCACCGAATATCGGTTGCGAGGCTACCGCGACTCGGCGCCGGTACGCTTCGGAAACGGCGCCTTCGAGCAAGTGCAGCACGACCTCTACGGCGAAATTCTCGACTGCGCCTGGCAGTGGGCACGAGACGGCGAAAACCTCGACAGCTGGCTCTGGCGCAGGCTGGCTTCCTATGTAGAAGGGGCACGACGCGCATGGCGCACACCCGACGCGGGCATCTGGGAGGTACGCTCGCCCGGCCGCGTGTTCACCTACTCGGCCGCCCTGTGCCAGGTGGCCCTCGATCGCGGCGTACTGCTTGCCGAACGCTTCGACCTGCCCGGCGACATCGACGGGTGGAAGCGGGAATCCGGCCTCATTCGCCAGGCCATTGCCGACAACGCCTGGAACGACAACATCGGCGCGCTTACCCAACAGTTCGGCGGCCACGAACTCGACGCCAGCGTGCTTGCCCTGCCCATGCGCAAGGTCATCGACGCCAATCACCCCCGCATGATTGCCACCACCAACGCCATTGCCGAGCGGTTGAACGCCGGCAACGGCCTGCTCTATCGCTATCACCCCGACAAAGCGCCCGACGGCCTGCCCGGCGACGAAGGTGCGTTTCTACTCTGCAGCTTCTGGATGGTCGAGAATCTGGCCATGCAGGGCCGCGTCGAGGAAGCAACCGTTCTGTACGACGACCTTTGCGGCCGGGCCAATCACGTAGGTCTACTGGCCGAAGAGATCGACCCCACGACCGGCGACTTCCTGGGCAATTTTCCCCAGGCTTTCAGCCACGTCGGCGTGATCGCCGGCGGCAACGCCATTCGACGGGCGACACGTGCGGCACGGTTACGCGGCGGCACGGGCGGAACCGGGTGATACGTGAAAGGTGAGAGGTTCCGTGCAGCACGGATGCACGGTAGTGACCTGTGGCCTGTGGCCGGAAGTCCTGTCCCGGGTTCGACGAGGGATGTTGCACGGTCGCCTTTTCAGCTACCGGGCAGACCGGACGCAATGAATAAGAAGAGAATAAGCGTCGGGGGAAGCGCAGACATCCCGTTTCCAGCACAACCCCTCTGCGGCTCTGCGTCTCCGTGTATCCCACGCAGTGTTACCCGGTCGCCCTTTCAGCTACCGGGGCGACCTGACGCAATAGAAGATAAAATACGCGCCGGGGGGAAGCGCAACATCCCCTGTTTCAAGCAGGCACCCTCTGCGCGCCCTGCGATCTCCTGTTGAATGCTCTTCAGGAACGAATGGGCGCGGAGCGCGACCTTATCCCTGCACTGTACCAAGGCGCGTCGATTCGTTATCCTGTAAGGATGGACGCGAATCAACCCGGTATTCCCATCAAGCCCTATTTCCTGCGTGCCTATTACGACTGGATCGTCGATAACGGGTGGACGCCGTTTCTGCTCGTCGACGCCACCGGCGACGATGTAGCCGTGCCCCGCGAACACGTGCGCAACGGCCAGATCGTGCTGAACGTGACCCCCCGCGCCGTGCGCAACCTCGAAATGGACAACGAGGCCGTGACCTTCAGCACCCGCTTCGGCGGCGTGGCCCAGAAGGTTTACCTGCCGGTGCGCTCGATTCTCGCCATTTATCCCGAAGAAAGCGGCCAGGCCCTCAGCTTCCCCCCGGAACCGGCGCCCGGTGCCACAGACAAGTCTTCGGAAGAAAAGCGCCCCGACGAAAGTCTGCTCCGACCGGCGCCCGCGGCCGCCCCCAAAGCCGACGGCGATGACGACGACCGCCCCTCTCCCGTACCCGGAAAGGGTCGACCGGCACTTCGCATCGTCAAGGATTGACGGGCCGTGCGGGTTATTTCGCGTCGAGAAACCGCAGCGTAACGCGAGGAAAAGCCTTCTACGTAGAAGCGGCTTGAATTGCTCGCGTTGAAAGGAAAAGCGGAACGGATTCCGTACGGGTCGGCGAATGGCCTGCCACCGTGGCCAAGCGTATGAAACCGATCTGAGAGTAAAACCCTACGGACTCGGACTTTGCGTCAATAACCAAGCCGACGCATCCATAGTCTTCAGCCATTCGGAGGGTCAGGCGCAACACAAAGCGAAGAAGGCGCGTTCCAATTCCTCGCCCGCGAAAGCGGCGGTCGACAGCTAAACGTGCGAGCCGCAGCACGGGAAGTGGATACCGGGGCAGTTTCCGCTGGATATCGCCCGGCAAACCATCGACTTCGATATTGCCCGGCGCCACCGTTGCGAAGCCATAAATCGTTCCATTCTCGACGGCCACGTAAGTGACCCCGAGGTAATGTTTGAACTGATTCTGCCCAGCGTAGATGTGAACGAACCGATCAATGTCGGCGTTTTCCGATGAAAAGGCCGAGCGCTCATCGGTCGGTAGGAGCGCCCTAATCTCCATCGCGCATCAGCTTGCGCAACGCCTGCGAGGGGCTTCCCTTCTCAAGCTCGGCCAAAAGGTCCATTCCGGATTCTTCGGTGAGCACAAGGCGGGGTGGAATTACCACCTCATCAGGAATCTCCTGTAAGGCTTGCAAGTGGTGAAGAAGAGCTTGCTCGACCACATGCCCCGGGTTTCTACCGGTTTCCCGCACATACCGCTCGAGCAGGTCACGTGTCGCCGGTGAAACGGTCGCCGAAATCTGAGATTCTTCGTTCGCCATATGGCTGATTTTACAACTCCGCTAATGCAGGCACAAGCGGTGCCCGGCTTCCAACCAACAAGCTACCTCGGTCACTCCGAATTCCTTCGCAAGTTCGAACGAAATCTTCCCTTCAGAAATCAGGGATTGCGAATTGCAGACTCGTCGCGGCGAAGCGCCGTGACAATGCGCTCGACCGTCTCTTCGGGCGTGAGATTTTCCTCATCGACGACGATATCGGCGTATTTCGAGTACAGGCGAAAGCGTTCATCAAACAGGTCTTCGAAGCTCTGGTCGGGGCGGCGGGCAATTCCCCGCGTGTCGTAGTCGCGCACGCGGCTGCGCAAGGAATCGAGGCTGATGTCGAGGAAAACGACGAGCCCGTTCCGTTTGAGGTGACGCATGGCCGCATCGCTGTAGGCGGCGCTTCCCCCCGTGGCTACGACATGGTTTTCGACCGTCATGCCGAGCAATACCCGCTCTTCGATTTCACGGAGAGCCATGTAGCCGTCATGGTCGACGATATCCTGCAGCGGACGCCCTTCAGCCGACTGAATGAGCAAATCTGTGTCTACGAAGTTCTTGGCGAGCCGTTTGGCCAGGAGCACGCCTACGGTGCTTTTGCCGGCCCCGGGCATGCCGATGAGAACGATATTCGAGTGGTCGTGGTGCATGGGTTACAGGATACCATTCCGTGCAGCACGGGCGGACGGGGTGATAGGTGAGAGGTGAAAGGTAACGGTTGCACGGGCAGGCGGTTGTGACCTGTGGCCGGTGGCCGGAGACGGGCTGAACGTTTTTACCGTGGCTTGCCTTGAACAACTAAAAAAGCGGGCTGTAAAGGCAACGCTCAAATCCCGAGCTTCTTGAACAGGTCGGCAGCATCGCTGGCGCCATGCACGTCTTCGCCGGCCTCAACTTTGCGCAGGGTCTCAGCGGTAAGCTTGTTGGGGAGCTGTACGGCAAACGGAAGTCCATTGTGCAGTTCAACCTGGCGGTAGAACATTCGAATCGCCTCGGTTGCGGTAATCCCCAGCTTATCGAAAATGTCTTCGACATTCCGCTTGAGTGCCGGCTCAATACGGGCGTGGATCATTTCGGTTTTCCCTGCCATCTCGAAGTCGCCTCCTATTCCGCCATTGTATATCAGGTGCGACACGAATGTTCAAGAAAAGGGTTACCTGAGTGACCAGCATCCAACCCACATCAAGGGCGCCCCCCTTAAGGATTAAGGGATTGCGGATTAAGGATTGAAAAAGGCCCGGAACCACGGGGGTTCCGAGCCTTTCGTGAAGGTTCCGGGCCTTTTTTAGTACCGGTAGTGTTCGGGCTTGTAGGGGCCTTCGATCGGCACGCCGATGTAGTCGGCCTGGGCCTTGGTCAGCTTGGTGAGCTTGACGCCGAGGTGGTCGAGGTGCAGGCGCGCCACTTCCTCGTCGAGGTGCTTGGGCAGCATGTACACCTTCTTCGCGTACGTCGGGCCGTTTTCCTTGAGGTCGATCTGCGCGAGCACCTGGTTGGTAAACGAGGCCGACATGACGAAACTGGGGTGGCCGGTGGCGCAACCGAGGTTCAGCAGACGTCCTTCCGCAAGAATCATGACGCTGTGGCCGTCGGGAAACTTCCACTCGTCGTACTGCGGCTTGATGTTGATACGCTCGATGCCCTTGATCTTCTTGAGACCGGCCATGTCGATTTCGTTGTCGAAGTGACCGATGTTGCCCACGATGGCCTTGTCCTTCATCTTCGACATGTGCTCGGCGGTAATGATGTCGAAGTTGCCGGTCGTGGTCACGAAGAGATCGGCGTAGTGCACGACGTCTTCGAGCGTCTTCACTTCGTAACCTTCCATGGCCGCCTGCAGCGCACAGATGGGGTCGATCTCGGTCACGATGACGCGGCAGCCCTGCCCGCGAAGCGCCTGGGCGCAGCCCTTGCCCACTTCGCCGAAACCGCACACCACGGCGACCTTACCGCCCAGCATGACGTCGGTGGCGCGGTTGATGCCGTCGACCACCGAGTGACGGCAGCCGTAAATGTTGTCGAACTTCGACTTCGTGACCGAGTCGTTGACGTTGATGGCCGGAAACAGCAGCGTGCCCGCCTTCGTCATCTCATACAGGCGATGCACGCCGGTCGTGGTTTCTTCGCTCACGCCCTTGATGGCCGGCGAAATGCGCGACCAGACGCCGGGGTTCTCCCTGGCCTCCTTGCGCAGCGTATCGAGAATGACGCCCCACTCTTCGGGATCGTTCTCGGCGTCAAAATCGGGAATCTTACCGGCCTTTTCGAACTCGAGGCCCTTGTGCACGAGCAGGGTGGCGTCGCCGCCGTCGTCGACAATCTGGTCGGGGCCGCTGCCGTCGGGCCAGATCAGCGATTCGCGGGTGCACCACCAGTACTCTTCCAGCGTTTCGCCCTTCCACGCATAAACGGGAATGCCCTTCGGCGCTTCGGGCGTGCCGCCGGTTTCGGGGCGGCCCACGACCACCGCGGCGGCGGCGTGATCCTGCGTCGAGAAAATGTTGCACGACACCCAGCGAATGTCGGCGCCCAACGCGTCGAGGGTCTCGATGAGCACGGCGGTCTGCACGGTCATGTGCAGGCTACCCATGATTTTCAGGCCGGCCAGCGGCTTCTTGTTGCCGTAGCGTTCGCGCAGGGCCATCAGGCCCGGCATTTCCTGCTCGGCCAGGCGAATTTCCTTGCGTCCGAATTCGGCCAGCGACAGATCGGCGACCTTGAACGGCTCGCGTCCGGCCTTGCGGGCCGACTCGAAGGGATGTTCAACAGCGGTGGTACTCATGTTCGGGTTCTCCTTATCCAGAAAAAATACAGCCCAAAAATCAGGTGGAAGCGCGCTTCGCGCACACGGCCGAAGCGACGAACAACCGCGGCCCCTTCGCTTCGGGGTCGGGCGGAAGGGGTTGGAAGCCGATGTTCGAAAATCCTGCGTCCTTTAGATCCTGCCGCACCTGCGACTCTTCGAAGCCCAGCCAGACGTGACCCATCTGCCGGCGATACTCCTGCCGGTCGTGAGGAAGCATGTCGAGAATCAGAAGGCGTCCGCCCGGCTTCAAGACACGCGCGACTTCGGCCAGCGCAAGACGCGGGTGGGGCAAGTGGTGCAGAACGAGAAAGGCGGTGGCGGCGTCGAGTTCGTCGTCTTCGAGGGGAAGCGACTCGAGCGTGCCCCGGCGCAACTCGACATTACCATGCTTACCCAACCGTGCCCGGGCGGCATCGAGCATCGCCTTCGATTCGTCGACGGCAATGATCTGCTTCACAAAGGGCGAAAGCGCTTCGCTTACCTGACCGGTACCGCACCCCAGGTCGCCGATGGTCGTGTCGGGGTCGAGCAGGCCCAGCAATGCCAGCAGATGCACATGACGCCCGAATAGCTCTTCGCGCATGCGGTCCCATTGGCCGGCTGCTGTCGAAAAGAAGGTCTGCGAGCGCGTGCGTCGCGCTTCGAGCACGGCCTTCAGGCGAATCTCATCTTCGGCGGCCGCGGGCAGCGCCGCCACCTGTTCTCGTACGACCCGCCACAGGCGGCGCAGCGAGGGCTCGTCGCCCAGGGCCTGCATGGTGTAATAGCGACTCGTCGCCTCGCGGCGCGACGTGACCCAGCCCCCGTCGACCAGGGTCTTCAGGTGCCGGCTTACCGTCGACTGGGGCAATTGCAGCACGGCGCACATTTCCGACACGGTAAGCTCGCGGCCTTCGAGAAGCAGAAGCAACCGGCTGCGCGTACCGTCTGAAAGCGATGAAAGGTGTTCGAGTATGGCGGTCATTCAATCCGTCTATCCGGATGAATGATACCACGTTTTGTACGGATGTACGAGCGGGAGGTGCCCCGGAAGCACGAAGGGGGACCCGTGAAGGGTCCCCCAAACACGAAGGGGGACCCTTCACGGGTCCCCCGAAGAGGAAGGGGAGCCTTCACGGCTCCCCTTGTCGAGATATCCGGTCTGCCTTGCGCCCTCAGGCCTTCACGCCGGCGTCGGCGCGCAGGGCTTCGGCCTTGTCGACCTTCTCCCAGCTGAAGCCGCCGTTGTCGGTGGGCTTGCGGCCGAAGTGGCCGTACGCCGAGGTGGGCACGAAAATGGGCTTCTGCAGATCGAGCGTTCTGGTGATGGCGGCCGGCTTCATCTCGAAGTGACGGCGCACCAGCTCTTCAATACGCTCGTGCGGCACCCGGCCCGTGCCGAAGGTGTCGACGTGAATCGATACCGGCTCGGCCACGCCGATGGCGTAGGCAAGCTGTACTTCGCAACGGTCGGCCAGTTTCGCGGCCACGATGTTCTTGGCGATATAGCGCGCCATGTAGGCGGCGCTGCGGTCGACCTTGCTTGGGTCCTTACCCGAGAAGGCGCCGCCGCCGTGACGGCCCATGCCGCCGTAGGTGTCGACAATGATCTTGCGACCCGTAAGTCCGCAGTCGCCGGTGGGGCCGCCGACGATGAACTGGCCCGTCGGGTTGATGAAGTAGCGGGTCTTTTCGTCAAGCAGTCCGGCCGGAATCGTGGGCTTGATGACTGCGTCCATGACCGCCTCGTGAACCTGCTTCTGGCTCACTTCGGGCGTGTGTTGGGTCGAGATGACCACCGTGTCGATGCGTTTCGCCACCCCGTTCTCGTCGTACTCGACGGAAACCTGGCTCTTGCCGTCGGGGCGGAAAAAGGCGACCTCGCCCGACTTGCGCACCTTCGCGAGACGCTCGGTAAGCCGGTGGGCGTATTCGATGGGCATGGGCATGAGGTCGTCGGTTTCGCTGGTGGCATAACCGAACATGAGCCCCTGATCGCCGGCGCCCTGCTCCTTGTCTTCGCTCGAATCGACGCCCATCGCAATGTCGGGGCTCTGCTTGTTCACAGCCAGCAGCACGCCGCAGCTGCGGTAATCAAAACCGGTGCGGGGGTCGTCATAACCGATATCGCGAATGGCCTCGCGGGCAATCTGCTGAAAATCGAGAGGCGCCGAGGTCGTGATTTCGCCCGAAATGATGACCAGGCCCGTCGTCACCATCGTTTCGCAGGCTACGCGGCCCTTGGGGTCTTCGGTAAAGACGGCGTCGAGCACGCTGTCGGAAATGCGGTCTGCGACCTTATCCGGATGTCCCTCGGTTACGCTTTCGGAAGTAAACAGATACGAGCTCATTGACGTTCAGCCTCTCTGTGGCGCTGTCTCCGGAAAAAAATCGCGACGCCGACTCCCGGGAGAAAGCGGTAACCAATCATTCTATAGACAGACACCCCTGAATTTCAAATCATGAGTGCTTCAGGGCTTGACCACTGAGCGCGAGCCCGCCATTGCGCGTACGAGGCGTGGGTAGCTGTATCAGGCTTTCCACGTCACGCGGTAGGCGCAACACTGGCCGTGTTTTTCACGGCAGTCGCCCTCGGCGTGCGTGACCTCGGCCAGCGACTGGAACCGCTCGGCCATGGCCGTGACGATGCCCCGATCGAATTCACAGGGGTAAGGGTTGTCGCAGACTACCGTGGCCTGGCCCGGCCCTTCGAGCTTGAGCGTGTAGTGGCCGATTCCCTCGAGCATCTGCCCCGTTTCGGGGTTGAACATGACCTGGCCCTTGCGCCGGTGGTTCATGTGATAGGCGATGTCGATGGAAGCAAGGGCGTCTTCTATCGTATGAATGCTGGGCGGAAAACTTGCCGATTCGGGAATGCGCTTGCCTATCAGGTACACGGTTCGATTGCCCACCACCGTTTTCAGCGCGCGGAAGGTATCGAGCCATGCCTGCTGCGGATACCACGTGTCGGGCGAATCTTCGACGTTCGAAAGGCCATTGTCGGCAAGAAACTTTCGCGCCGTGTTCTCGAAAACGGCGGCGCCCTTTACGACGCTCAGAATGGTGGCGCCGTTGACTTCGATATCCGGTTCGAAGGCTTGAAACTCGGCCATGATCCATACCGGGAAACGGGTTACACTTGACCTTTCACTGTGCGCTCTGCACCACTGAAACGCACGGGTGCCCGCCTTTCGACCGGGCCCCGTTCGGAAAAATACGCTACGCCATCGCTCCGCCGTCGACGGTCAGTACGGTGCCGGTAATGAACCGGCCGGCGTCCGACGCCAGCAGCAGCGCGGCACCCACCAGGTCGTCGGTATTTCCGATACCCTGCAGTGCCTGGCCCTGCGTGGCGACCGATAAAATTTCTTCACTTTCCCAGAGGGCGCGCGAAAAGTCGGTTTTGATGAGCCCCGGAGCTATCGCGTTTACGCGAATGCCCAGCGGGCCAAGCTCACGCGCCATCTGCCGCGTCATCTGGAAGACACCGGCCTTCGAGACGCCGTACACGCCAAGCATGGGGCCGGCATGCAGGCCGCCGATGCTGCCGAAATTGATGATGCTGCCCCTGCCCTTCTTCTCCATCTGCTCGGCTGCGTGCTTGGCCATCAGAAAGTAACCGCGCAGGTTGGTCTGCATGGTCTTGTCGAAGATGTCGGCCGTGGCCGTGTGCATGGGCCCGAAGTGGGGGTTGGTGGCGGCGTTGTTCACGAGAATGTCGCAGCCGCCGAACTTGTCCTGCACCAGCTGGTAGAACGACTCGATTTGCTCGGGGCGCCCGATATGAAGCTCGGCCGGATCGCACTTACCGCCGGCCGCCTTAATCTCGTCGGCGGTTTCCATGAGGGTTTCGATCTTACGGCTGGCAATAATGACGTGGGCGCCGAATTCGGCATAGGCCTTGGCAATCGACTTACCGATACCACGACCGCCACCGGTAACGACGGCAACCCGGCCTTCGAGGGAAAAGAGCTCTTTGTACATCAGGTGTGTCTCCTCAAGTCCGAAGCGCTCATTGTATCAGCGCACCGCCGAATCGGCATTGACGCAGGGTGTCGAGACTCGCCGGGGCGTTTCGGGTGGGTTATGCTGAACGGAGTCTCTTTCTCCGTATACGTATACATGCACCAGTATTCTCCCACAGCGCTGCGGGCCGGCGCGGCCGATCGCGTGCGCCGCGGCCACCCCTGGGTGTTCAAGGACGGCCTCGAACGAGCCGTGGCCGTCGAGCCGGGCGAACCGGTCGTGCTCACCGACGCGGTCGGCGCCCCGCTGGCCGTGGGCCTGGCCGATCCGAACGGCGATCTGAGCGTGCGTGTCTTCGGCGCACCCGGAACGATCATAGACGCGTCGTTCTTCGCCGCCAGGCTGGCGCAGGCACGCGAGAACCGTTTCAGCTGGGGCGTACCGGGCGTGACCGATGCATGGCGCTGGGTAAACGGCGAAAGCGACCGACTGCCCGGTTTCGTCATCGACGTATACGGGCCGGCTGCGGTTCTCAAGCTCGACGGCCCCTATCAACGCTGGCTGCCGGCCCTGACCGAGGCGGTTCGACAAACGGCCCCCGAGGTGAAAAGCCTGCTTCTTCGCGAGAAGACCGGTGCGCGCGTGCTCTTCGGCGAAGCGCCTTCGGAAGTCGTCGTGTACGAATACGATGTGCGCATGAGCGTCGACATCTTCAGCGGCCAGAAAACCGGTTTCTTTCTCGATCAGCGCGAGAACCGGCGCTGGGTCGGACAACGCGCAGCCGGGCGGCGCGTGCTCAATCTGTTCTCGTATACCGGTGGCTTCACACTGGCGGCCCTGGCCGGCGGCGCCGCCCACGCCACCAGCGTCGATGTGGCGGGGCCCGCGCTGGACATGCTCGACCGGGCCCTTCCACTGAACGGGTTCGATGCCGACGCACACACCCGCGCCCAGGAAGACGCATACGACTTTCTGAAGCGTGCCCGGCAACAGGGCCAGCGGTGGGATCTCATCATTCTCGACCCACCTTCGCTTGCGCACAGCCGCGCTTCGCTGCCGCGAGCCACCAAGGCCTACCATCGACTCAACGTGGCCGCCATGCAGGTGCTCGAACCCGGCGGCATTTTCTGCACCGCCTCGTGCACCTCGCGGGTCACCCCGGCCGATTTCCAGGCCATCGTGCGCAGGGCGGCCGAAGAGGTCGATCGCCGGTTTCAAATCATTCACGATGCCGGCGCCGGCGCCGACCACCCGGTGCTTCTGACCTTCCCCGAAGGGCGTTATCTGAAGTTTCTGGGTATGCAGGAGTGGAGCTGACGCTCCACTATCCTCAATCCATAATCCTCAATCCCCAAAAAGAAAACTCAGCTGGAAAGCGGCCTCCTCTACCCCCATCGGCTCGATCGCGAACTGCGCTTCTCAGTGGTTTGGGCGCGAGACTCCGGGGCCGGAGGTCCTTCCGCGGGCAGGAAGACGGCCTTATGATGGTGATATGGGGTCGGCCCGTCTTCGCGCATACATGCTTCAGGCAGCCATCGTGCTCGCACCACTTGCCTACGGCACCGTTCACGCCCTGCCGGTGGCACTCTTTCAGACATCGGCCTACGCCCTTTTCCTGTGGTGGGGAATGGACACGGCCAGGAAGCAGGGAAACTGGCGCCATCTTCACGACCCTTTGCTCGTCATTGCCGCAGGGGCAATTGCTCTGGGCGGACTGCAGCTGATTCCTCTTCCCCACAGCATATTGGCGCTCGTTTCGCCGGGCACCGGTTATTGGGCCATCGAGTCGCTCGAGGCAATGGGTATCGAGCCGCCGGTCTGGCGGCCCATTTCGCTTGCTCCGCATCTTACCCTGGGGGGAATTCTCTGGATCGCCGCCCTGGCCGCCTGGTACGCGATTGCCCGAGAAGCGGCGGGTAACCGGGAAACCGCGCGGTCGGTGCTGGCCACCATGGCCCTCTCCGGTGCAGGGCTCGGGTTGCTGGGGTTGTTGCAGCGCTTCACGAATGCACAGGCGATTTTCTGGATCGACAAGCCCCGCGACGGTTTCTTCAGCGCTTTCGTGAACCCGAACAATGCGGCGGGGCTGCTCACCCTCGGCACCATGGCATGCCTGGCCATGACCGCCACGGCCGATGCACAGAAACGACCGCTCTGGGGCGGCGCCGCCGTTCTCGCTGCGGGCGGAGCCGTGCTCAGTCTGTCGCGCGGGGGCATCGGCGTGCTGGTCTTCGCCCTCGTGCTGGCAGTATGGCTGACCAGCCTGCGAGCCACCGAGGGCGATAAGCGACCGGTATGGATGCGGCTGGGCCCGCTGTACTTCGGCGTGGCGCTCACCGCCTTTGTGGCGTGGGTCGGCTGGACCGACGTGATCGGCGAGTTGGGAACGGTGCGCCAGGATCACGGCTTGAACGGCCGGGTGCATATCTGGGCCGACTCGCTCGCGGGCATCGTTCCCCGTTTTCCGCTCTTCGGGCCGGGGTATGGCACGTTCGAAGCCCTGTATCCGGCTTATGCCTCGCGCTACGCGGCCGTGACCTACACCGCCCTTGAAAACGAATACCTGCACGCCCTGGTCGAAGGGGGCTTTGTGGGCGCGGGGCTGGCCGGGGCCGCCGTATTCGTGATTGCCCGGCGCATGCGTACGGCGTTGAGGCGGCGAACGAACAGCCGCGCCCGGCCCTTCATGGTGGCCGGTACGTGCGCGCTCGGCGTACACATGCTCATCGACTTTCCGCTGCATCTCGGGGGGCCCGCGCTGTGGATTCTGACGACCGGCGCGCTTGCCATGGGCGCACAGAGCCTCCGGGCCGTACCGTATGACCACAAGGGAGCGCGGCTGCCGCGTTCGCAAGTCTGAAAGGGCGCCCCGCCGCCCCTCCGGTACCTTGACCACCCTTACCGGGTTCGATACGATAAAGCTTTCCGGCGAGACCACCGAAAACGGGCGTCTCCAACCGGCCACACACCCATTTCCCGGCATCGGCATGCGGGGCCGTCGGGGGCCCTGGCTGCTTCAACGCCGCTTGAATCATGGCCGAACGATTCGACGTGACCATACTGGGAGCTGGCCCCGTCGGCATGTTCGCCGCTTACTACGCCGGCTTCCGCAAGTTACGCACAAAGCTTCTCGACTCGCTCGAGGAAGTGGGCGGCCAGATCACGGCTCTTTACCCCGATAAAGCCATTTACGACGTGGCCGGTTTTCCCGAAGTACCGGGCAAGAACCTGGTCGAACAGCTGCGCCTGCAGATGGCGCGCTTTCAACCGACCCTCTCGCTCGGGCAGAAGGCGCAGACGCTGGAACGGCTCGACGACGGAGCCTGGCGCATCGGCACCGATCGCGAAGTACACGAGACCCGCGCCATCATCATCGCCAGCGGTATCGGTCTGTTTACGCCCCGGCGGTTCATGCGCCCCGACGTCGATGCCTGGGAAGGCCGCGGCCTCGACTTCGTCATGAAAGATCCCCAGCGGTATGCAGGTAAGCGCGTGCTCATCGTGGGCGGCGGCGACTCGGCCGTAGACTGGGCCCTGCACCTGGCGCCCATGGCCGAAAAGGTATACGTGGCCCACCGGCGACCGGCCTTTCGCGCCCACGAGACCAGCGTCGACGAAATGTACCGCAAGTGCGAGGTCATCGCCCCCGGGCAGGTCAAGGCGGCGCGTGGCGCCGAAGACATTGACGAGGTCGTTCTCGCCCGTGGAGCGGCCGAAGAAGATCTGACCCTGAAGGTCGATGCGGTACTTGCCTTTCTGGGGTTCGTCAGCGACGCTGGCCCCATGGCGGGTTGGGGACTGAGCCTCAACAAGAATCAGGTCGTCATCAACCAGCGATGTGAAACGAACCTTCCCGGCATTTACGCCGTGGGCGATTGCGCATGGTTCGAGGGCAAGGCCAAACTCATTGCCGTAGGCTTCGGCGAAGCAGCCACCGCCGTCAACAATCTGGCTGTATACCTGGACCCCCAGAAGTCGGTGTTTCCAGGCCACTCGAGCAACATGTAAACCCCAATCTATGCAATTCGAAAAATTTACCGACAGCCTGACGAAGAATCTCCGGCTGTACATCACCGACGCCCCCGGTTATCTGGGGCGCGTTACCGCAACCATCGGCTCGCTCGGCGGCAACCTGGGCGACATTCGCCTCATCAAGCGCGCGGCCACCACCAACCTGCGCGAAATCGAGATTTTTGTTCGCTCCGAAGATCACATGGAAGAAATTCTCCATGCCATCGGACAGATCGAGGGCGTGCAGATCGACAATGTGACCGACACCGTGCTCGACCTGCACCGGGGCGGCAAGATTGAAATGCGCAGCCGCATCGCCATCAAGCAGCCGTCGGACCTGCGCCGCATTTACACGCCGGGCGTTGCCGCCGTCTGCCGCACCATTCAGGCCCACCCTGAAGAGGCCTACAACTATACTTACCTATCGAACAGCGTCGCCATCATTACCAACGGCACGGCCATTCTGGGTCTGGGCGATATCGGCCCGCTCGCCGGCATGCCGGTGATGGAAGGCAAGGCCGTTCTGTTCTCGCACCTGGTGGGCATCAGCGGCATTCCCATTCTGCTCGACGCGAAGGACCCTGACACCTGCGTCGAGACCATCGTGCGCATCGCCGACTCCTTCGGCGCCATCAAGCTCGAAGATTTCGGCGCCCCCGAGTGCTTCGAAATCGAACGCCGGCTCATCGAACGGCTCGATAAGCCGGTCATGCATGACGATCAGCACGGCACCGCCACGGTAACCCTGGCCGCGCTGCTGAACGCGACCAAGTACGCAGGTGTGCAGCTGAAGAACGAAGCCGTCGGCATCATCGGTCTGGGCGCCGCCGGCACGGGCATCGCCCGCCTGCTCAAGTCGTACGGATGCAAGCGCCTGCTCGGCACCGACCTGAACGAAAGCGCGCGGCAGCGCCTGGCCGATATCGGCGGTGAGCCGACCGATTTGAAGGGCCTCATGGAAAACGCCTCCGTCGTGGTGGCGACCACGGGCGTGCCCAACCTCATCAAGCCCGAGATGGTGCGGAAACGGCAGATCATTCTCGCCCTGTCGAACCCCGACCCCGAAATCAAGCCCGAAGACGCGGTCAATGCGGGCGCGGCTTTCGCGGCCGACGGTCGCGGCGTGAATAACGCCCTGGCCTTTCCCGGACTGTTCAAGGGCGCCCTGGCGGCCCGGGCCCGCACCATCAACAATCGCATGAAGATTGCCGCTGCGCAGACCATTGCCGGCTTTGCCAACGGCGATCGCCAGGAACTGGTTCCGCAGTTGCTGAACCTCGAAGTGCACCAGGCAGTATCGAGCGCCGTCGAACGGGCGGCCTTTGAGTCGGGGGCGGTTCGCGCCGTTCCCGATGTGTAACCATACCGAGTAATGAACCGGCGGCCGGCGCAGGCCCCGCATGGTACCCCACCGTGCGGGCGGTGCGCGCCGAGTCTCCACGAACAGAGACGGGCGAAATTCGCCCGGAAGAGTGAAAAAGGAGCAAGTATCATGGCCATTCAGAAAATCGGGATCGTCGGAAGCGGCACCATGGGCGCCGGCATCGCGCAGGTCTCGGCCAAGGCCGGTTTCAACGTTGTCGTTGCCCGCCTTACCGCCGGTCCGTCCGAAGAAGTTCGCAAGCGCGTCGAAAAGGGCTTCGACCGCGACGTGAAAAAAGGCAAGATGACCGAGGAAGAGAAGAACGAGATCATGGCGCGCGTGCAGGCGACGGCCAATCTCGAAGATCTCGCCGACTGCGATCTGGTTATCGAATCGATCATCGAAGACGTTGCCGCCAAGCAGGAACTTTTCGCCAAGCTCGACGGCATCTGTAAGCCCGAGACCATTCTCAGCTCGAACACCAGCACCCTGTGCATTGCCGAGCTGCGTTCGGCCACGAAGCGCATGGAACGTTTCGCCGGCGTACACTTCTTCAACCCTGTTCCGGCGATGAAGCTGGTCGAAATCATTCTGCCCCTGGGCGCCGCTCAGGCCATGCAGAACGACCTGCGTGAATACGTCGAAAAGCTGGGCAAGACCCCCGTCATGGTCGCCGACCAGCCGGGTTACGTCGTGAACCGCCTGCTGGTTCCGCAGCTGGTCGAAGCCATCCGTGCCTTCGAGCAGGGTGTCGCCACCATCAACGATATCGACACCTCGGTTCGCCTGGGTCTCGGTCACCCCATGGGCTCGCTGGCCCTGGCCGACCTCATCGGCCTTGACGTGGTGCTGGCCATGGCCGAAAACCTCGACGGCGAGTTCGGCGGCAGCCAGTTCAAGGCGCCCCCGCTGCTGAAGCGCATGCTTCTCTCGGGCTTTCTCGGCAAGAAGAGCGGCATGGGCTTCTACGACTACAGCCAGAACCCGCCGGTTGCGAACGACTGGCTTGTTCGCGGCGACAAGCCGAAGGCCGAAACGGTCTGAACCTGAAAAAGCCCCCGGAAGGGGGCTTTTCTTTTGCTGCACGGTTGATTGATAGACGGCGGACGGCTGACGGCGGATTTAGGACAGCACGGTGTGCTGACGGTCCTTTCACGGGCCGAGCCGCCCGTTCGTGTGGCCGTACACCTTCCGATACCCGCCGTTCAAAGCCACGCCGCTGCGGAAATCCAGCGCTGTCGGGATAGATTCAGCGCCCAATCTCCGTTCCCGAAAGGTATTCGCGTCTACAGGGTCGCAGCCGACGGCCTTGTTCTTCCCGCCGATTGGTCAGACTTCCGATGGGCGGAAATGGCCTGTATAAATGGTCTGCTTCCGGGATATGCGAGTGGCAGAGTGGTCGTGGCCGCGGGTGGCCGCCCTGCTTCGCTCGGAAAGAAACAACCCTGCGACGACAGCAGCAAGCCATTCGCCTGCCTGGGTTGGAGAGCGGCCGATTCCCAGGCCCGGCTTGTTCCGGTTCTTGCCGGAAGGCGGTTACTCGGCTACGAAATTTTCGCGATCAATCCTGGGTCTGTCTATGAGCTGACAGGCCTGGAGAACGGCGACGTCATTCTGGCGCTCAACGCCACGCAAGTGAAAGACCCCGAGTCGGCTCTCCAGGCCTTCCGAACACTTCGGGAGGAAGCCCGGGTTCGTATCGCCGTCGACAGAGGCGGCCCAATGGTTATTAATCATAATCGGCCGGACGAGTAACATGTCGGCTGCACGGTTGCACGGTAGTCGTCGGACGGCGGGCGGCGGGCGGCGGAATAAGGACAGCACCGATGTGCTGCACAACTATCCGGTACATGACCAGATACCGGGTGCAGATTCCGCCCTGCGCTGCACGCCGGGCGGAATGACAGGAGCGCAGGGTACGTGGATGGCTCGCACCTTCGGTGCTCGAATCAGGTAACCCCGTCGCCGGATAGTCGCAAGCCGGCTGGTCACGTGCATGCTCCCTCGGCGTCTCTGCGCCTCAGTGTATCCCCGCCCGTGGCGCACGACAGCACGGCACGGTCGCCTTCCGGCCACAGGCCACCTATCCTGCATCCTTGCATTCGGTTAGAAACCGACTCTCGCCGATGGCCGGAATCCACAAACGGTCCATCGACAGGCCGTTTTCCGCAAAAAACGCGCGGATTCTGGCGGGCGGTTCGAGCCAGGGTTCGTCGGTCAATCGGAACGTGGCCCAGTGCATGGCTGCGAACGTCGCGGCCCCCAGTTCCACAAAAGCCCTGCCCGCTTCTTCAGGATTCATGTGCTGGTCGCGCATGAACCAGCGGGGCTCGTAGGCGCCGATGGGCAACATCGCAAAGTCGATACCGGGGTACCGGCGCCCGATTTCGCCGAAGCCGTCGAACCAGGCAGTGTCGCCGCTGTGGTAGAACCGCAGGCTTCCCCCCGTAACGACCCAGCCGCCCCAGAGCGTCTGGTTGGTATCGCCCACCGATCGTTTCGACCAGTGCTGCGAGGGCACGAAGGCAAGCTCGACCCCTTCGACCTGCTCGCTTTCCCACCAGTCGTATTCATACACGGGCCGCAGGCCGCGCTTGTGGAACCAGGGCCCCAACCCGAGCGGTACTCGGTAACCGAGGCGGGGACGCACCATGCGCACCGATCGTAGATCGAGGTGGTCGAGGTGATTGTGGGTGATAAGCACCAGGTCAATCGGCGGAAGGCCGTCGACCGAAACACCGGGCGCGACATTGCGCACCATGAAGGGCGGCGCGTGAAAGTTGGGGTCGATTATCACGTTGAGCCCGCCTGCCTGAATGAGGTACGAGGCGTGGCCGATCCACGTCAAGGAGGGCCGCCCACCGCGGCGAAGCTCGGCCCCGTCGTTCTCAACCGTGGGAACCGGATGGCGGCGGGCGGGAATGCGGCCCCGGTTGTTCCATCGCTCGAAAATCATCCACCTGGCGATATCGCCGGGTCCCTTCATGAGCACGTCTCGACCGTACAGGTTGCGAAAGGCCCCGTCGCGGTAGTGGGGGCTGTCCTTGACCGAGCGAAACATCAGCCGTGTCTCCTGCAGACACCGCTTTCGCATTCGTCGCGGGGACGCAAGCGGGCAAACACGTTGTAGCCCATGCGGGCGACGGGCATGGCGCCGGGAACACGCAGAATTCCGCCGACCCACCGGTATCGGGGCAAGACGGCCAACGCACGAATGACGCCGTCGGCCCCCACGTAGCCGGCCCCATCGACGGTTACGGCATGCAGCGCCCCCATGGCAGCCTCATGAGAAATACCGAGGCGTTCGAGCACGCCATGTTCCTGCAGGGGCGTCATGCGAAGCCGCTCGGCTCCCTTCCGTGAAGCGAGAAAGCGCACGCTGGTTCGGCAGACCGGACAGCCCGCATCGTACAGAAGCAGCATGCGGGCTTCATTGTCGAGAAGCGGCCGCACCGTTTCGGGCGCTACGTGAAAATCTACATTCATACGAATATCTTAACGCGGAGGCTCGACGGCGGACAGAAAAGGCGCCCGCCCGAGTCGAAAAAAGACGGCCCGGAAACAACGTTCCCGGGCCGCCTCGCGCATTCGCCGCCCCTTCATTCCTGGTCGACGCAGGCCTCGTCGTCGGCCAGAACCCGGCCCCGCAAGGTGAACGATTCTCGGTTCTCGAGTGCAATCGTCCACCTACGCGTTTCCTTGCCCTTGGGCTCAAGGTCGCCGTAGAACCAGACGCCGGCGCCGGTTACGCCTTCGGCATAGTGATAGCCCCGGTCGTCGAGCGCGAAATAGCGCTCGTTCTCCGGCGAGATTTCATCGACCACCACCGTCAAGGCGCAGAGTTCGCGTCGGTAGAAGTTGGTCATGTCGACGTCGAAGGAGAAGTAGTCGGCCTCGACGCCGTCTTGCCAGCCCAGCGTGTCGTTGGGTGTGTAGAGCTGAATGGTATCGGGCGGATTTGAATCGGGTGAGCCGTCGGCCGCAACCCGCATAGCCTCGGCGGCGGCGGGCACCAGAGTCGACGGGTCGACCGTAATTTCGAAGCTGAAACCGCTTACCACGCGCGGCCCCGTCGTTTCCTTCTTTTCCTCGCCGCAGCCGCCCCAGACCAGGGCCCCGAACACACCGACCGCCAACATCCAATTGCGCATCGTTTCCCCCATGGTGTCAGTTCTCGAGATTTCGTTCGTAACCCGTGCACCGTCGTTCCGGATGATCGTTCGGGTCGAACGGGTTGGTGTTCTCGGCAATTTCGTCGCCGTCGATAAAG
Source organism: bacterium (assembly GCA_041687475.1). Lineage (GTDB taxonomy): Bacteria > J088 > JAWLBW01 > JAWLBW01 > JAWLBW01 > JAWLBW01. The sequence continues at coordinate 8,751 of JAWLBW010000009.1, read as the reverse complement.
CAATCTCCGTCGGTGTCGGGCACCAGCGGGTCGGTGCCCGTGTTCCACCAGCCCGCGTACACGCCGGTATTGGTTTCGGCGCCGTCGAACAGACCATCGTCGTCGGTATCCGGATTGAACGGATCGAGCCCGAGCTCCGCTTCCGCGGCATCGCTCAGTCCATCTCCGTCGCTGTCGGCCGCTTCGCTGTTCGCGGGGCAGTCGAGGCTCACGATGTAGCCGGTGATTCGGAACGGAGCATCGTCGGGCAGCCACATCTTGACCGTACGCTTGGCCGTCTCGCCGGCCTTGATATGCCCGAAGGTCCACACCGCGTGGTCGTCGTTCAGGCAGGCATGCGGCCGGCTGTCCTGAAAGCCCTGCCGCCCGTTGTCGGGCGTGACCTCGACCAATACCACGGCGACGTTGCTCCAATCCTGTTCATAGAAATTGGTCAGTTCGACGTCGAAGGTGAAAATGTTCTGGGTTACCCCGTGCTCCCAGTGTTTCGACGACGGCACGCCGGGATAGTACCTGCGGCTGTCGGGCGGCGTGTACATCTGCATCGTGCCTGCCGGGCCCCGGTTCTTATTGTGGTCAAAGTAGGGTCGCAGGCAGTCGACGTTGCATTCGCAGCTTTCCTTCAGCACATCGGAGAAGTCGCGCGGCGGCAGCACGCACTCCTTCTTCTCGGTCGGCGTGCCGTTGGGCACCCCCAGATGCGGCGGTGTGTCGTCGCAGTACTCGACGTCGGACGAGGCAGGGCGCAGCCCGCCGCCCAGCGCGTCGTAGATTTCGATGGTCACTTCCGGTACCGGCGCAGCACCGGGGTTGCCTGCCGTCTCTGCGCGGTCGACCGCATCACTGCAGGCGATCGCCAACACCGCGCATACGGCCGCGGCCGTGCGTGTCATAACCTGGAACATGTACCCCCCTTGCCCTGTTCGGGCGCCCCATGCCTCTACCGTAGCAGCCGCATCGGCTTACTCCAAGACCGCCGGCAGGTCAGGGCCCTACCCCTCTTGCGTTTCGAAAACAGAGCTGTCCGGAGCTTGAAAATCAGGCTTGTCGGCAGCGACCATGAAGGGGTTCTTACCACGTAAGCACGAACGGTGCCGCCTTGCTTCAGCAACACCAGTTTCACATTCACGACTTCGACGACATTGACGAGTCCGTACGTGCGATGCGCGTTTCGATCGTACACGAGCTCGGGTGGCGGCCCCACGCCGAAGAAGCGGTAGCCAGGGCCACCGAAGTGCTGGCCGACTACGTACTGCGCCACGGCGGCGGCCTGCTGCACGCCCAACGCATCGAACGCAGGCTCGAGTTGTGGACGCGGGATCAGGGTCACGACGTGCTACGCACCTTCGCCTCGGTGCGTGAAGCCGGCATTTCGCCGCCCACCCGGGCGGGCATGTTCGAGGTACCGGTTGTCGTTCACGGCGGCCTGGAGGGACTTCGCCGTCTGGTCGACGAAGTGCGCGTCAGCCACTTTTCACGGTACCGCACCGAGGTACGCGCCGTCTTCCTGGGGGAACCCATGATCATTCCCCACGCACCGTGTCCCTGCGTCATCCAGAGCGCCGATGAGCGGCACCGTGGGTACGATCGACACTGAATACCTGCGGTACGTGACGCCGCGTCGCTGGGGAGCGGGCGAAGGGGTGAAGGGGAGATGGTCGGGCGACGACTGTCTGACGGTCAGACTTTCAGACCTCGGACTGCCCCATCACTTCGCGCGGCCGATCTGGTCGGTCCAGATGCCCACGTCGGCGAGAAAACCGAGGCGTTGCGCGAGGCGGCGCAGGGCAATCTCGGTCTTGGCGTCTTCAATCTCGCCGTTGACGCACATGTGAATGGCGGTGCCGAGCTCGAACCACTTCATGCGCGCCCCTTCTTCCATGGGCGATCCGTCGGTGGTAGGCAGCCCCTGGTCGGCGGGGTCGACTTCGACCGCCTTGAGGTAAATCTTTTCGGGAAAGGGCCCTGGGGTCGGTAGAATGCCGGCCCCGAGATCGATGACCGCGGGGGCGAAGATGCGGAACCCGGCTTCTTCTTCGACTTCGGCGGCCGCCCGCTGGTTGATGGCCGACATGCCCTTCTCGCCGGGTTCGATGACGCCGGCCACGATTTCCCAGGTCGAGGGTCGCTCGCGATATTCGGGCAGCGGCAGTTCACGCCGGGCCCGCAGCAACAGACCGGGGCGAAGGGTTTCACGTAAGAGAACGTCGACCCGGCGTTCGTCGGGAACGATGGAATAGATGACCACGGCTACGGCGTCAAGACCGGCGCGGTCGATGACGTCGCACGGATACGGCCGCGAAGTGGTGCCGTCGTTGTAGGTGTTGCGAAGCGTCCACCGATACAGGCGCAGATACCCCTCGGTCAGCGTGGCGCCCGGCGTGCGGTCTTCAACGATGTCTACCCTGGCGAGCTCGGATCCTTGTTTTGCCGACATGAAGCCATGGTATCAGGTTCAGCCCCCCGTATGAAGTTGCGCCGGGACAGAAGGCAGTTCGGCCAGAAAGGCCTCGGCCTTTTCCGTACCGGTGAAGATGTGCCAGGGCTTGCCGCTCACGGCCGCAACGGAGCGAATCATGGCCCGCAGCCACAGGTTGGAAATGGCGCAGACCGTGCACTCGACCGCCTTTCCGTACTTGTGTTCGACCGAAGCGAACGCGGTCGCATAGCCCGTCTCGGCATCTTCGAGCGCCGTGGCTTCGTGATAGACGATGATACGGCCTTGACGCGCCGACCGTACCTCGAGATAGCGGGCCAGTTCGTCTGCAAGCTGCCGACCCGACTCGGCGCTTCCCTTTCCTTCATGCCGCACGACCAGAACGTCGCCGCGTGCGCTTACCCCCATACCGCCTCCATGTAAACAAGCAGGTCGGACTATCTTGCCACAGTCGCGCCCGGGGGGGAAGGTATTGCTGTGCACTATTTCGACCGGACGGCGGAAAATCGCCCGAACCTCAGCCCCTACCCACGCCTCGCTCGGCTTCCCGTTCTTTCCGCGTCGGTTCAGGCCCGGCGGCGCCTGCGGGGGCGCTCTTCCTCTTCTTCCTGCCCGGTCGCTTCGGCCGGCTGTTTCCGGGCATTGGCAATGGACGCTTCAAGCGCCGACATGAGGTCAATGACCTTGGGCTGCGCCTCGGCTTCGGGCTGCACGGCGATTTCCTCGCCCTGCGCCTTGCGGTCGATGAGCTCAAGCACCCGCTCACGATACTCATCGTGATATTTTTCGGGCGCAAAGTCGGTGGCCAGCATGTCGATGAGCTGTTCGGCCATCGTCAACTCACGGTCGGCCGGTTCGACGTTTTCGGGCAGGCCTTCAAAGGCCTCCTGCGCCACCACCTCGTCGCTGTAGTACAGCGTCTCGAGATGCAGCGCCCGCTCGACCGGCCTGATGGCGACCGTGTACTCCTTGGTGCGCAGAACCACCTTGGCAATGGCGATGCGGTCGCGCCGTTCCATGGCCTTCAGCAGCAGGGCGTAGGCCTTCTGCGCCCCCCGATCGGGCACAAGAACATAGGGATGATCGAAGTAGACCGGGTCAATCTGCGCCGCCGGCACAAAGTCGACGATGTCGATGGTATGGGTACGTCTGGCCGCCAGGGCGTCGAGTTCATCGGGCTGCACGACCACGTAACGGTTGCGCGAGATCTCATAGCCCTTGACGAGATGATCGCTCGAGACCTCTTCGCCGTCGGCCGGACAGACGCGCTTCTGTTTGATGCGCACGCCGTCGGCGTCGTGCAGCAGGTGAAAGTGTACGCTCTTGGGCGACACGGCGTTGTACAGCTTGACCGGTACGTTGACCAGCCCGAAGCTGATGGCGCCGCTCCACATGGCTCGTGGCATGGTGTAGACCTCCGTTGATGCAATTCAGGTTTCACGTACGACCTCGCGCGGGTCCTTGTCGTCGCGCAGGCCCTTGAAGACCGGCTGTCTGAGCAGGCCGGCACGCGTGAATTCGTTGAATTCGACTTCGGCGACCAAGCGAGGTTCGACATACACGGCCCCGCGTTTCACGTCGCCCTCGGTAAAGGGACTGGTCTCGTACCGCAGCGGCTCGAGCAACCCTGCCAGCCGGTCAAGCGTGGCCTCGGAAAAGCCGCTACCCACGCTGCCCGCGTACCGCAGCCGATCGCCTTCGTAGTAACCGACCAAGAGCGAGCCGATTCTTCCGTTCCGTGCGCCCTCGCCCCATTGCCACCCGCCGACGACGAACTCCTGCCGGTTGCTGTTCTTGATCTTGCGCCAGTCGGGCGAGCGTCGGCCGGGTTCATAGGGGCAATCGAGCCGCTTGGCCATGACGCCTTCGAGCCCTCTCTGGCGGCTGGCCGCCAACATGGCTTCGCCGTCGCCCACATGGTAACCCGGCGTCTGCCAGGCCGTGCCGGCGAGATGCAGGTCTTCAAGCATGCGCCGGCGCTCGCGGTACGCGAGGCGGGTAAGGTCGTCGCCGTCGAGGTATAGAAGGTCAAAGAGCATGTACACGACGGGCACCCGCGCGCGCATGTGCCCGATATCGGCGGGGTTGGTCAACCCCATGCGCTGCTGAAGCCGCTCGAAGCGAGGAATGCCGTTTTCGTCCAACGCCACCAGTTCGCCGTCGAAAACGGCCGCGCGTTCGCCCAGAACATCGGCAAGCTCGCGAACCTCGGGATATTGGGCCGTCAGGTCTTTCAGGTTACGACTCTGCAGCCGCATGCGGCCGTCGGCAAGGTAGGCCAGGGCACGTACGCCGTCCCACTTGATTTCGAAGGCCCACTTCGCATCGTCGGGGGGAAGCGACGCCGGCTGGGCCTTCATGGGAATGAGCCGGCCGGGCATGGGCGCCGGCTCTCGCCCGGCAAGGACGTCAATGCGGTGAATCATCCAGTTTTTGCCGTCGGTCTGAAAAAGGGCGTACCTGCCGCGCAACCGCCTTCCCCGCAGGGTTATGACGACCTTGCGCGGGGTGAACTCGTGGCACTCGTAGGTGCCGCGGTCCCAGATGTTCATCTGACCGCCGCCGTACTCGCCGGCCGGTATGACACCCGCGAAGTCGAGATAGGCGAGGGGGTGATCCTCCGTGTGCACGGCGAGACGGTTGATCTTCCGGTCGGGAGGAAAGCCCTTGGGAATTGCCCAGGAAACGAGTACGCCCTCGTGCTCGAGCCGCAGATCCCAGTGCAGGCGCCGTGCATGGTGCTCCTGCACGACGAACCGGCGTTCCGCGGGGTTTCCTGCCGCCTCGTCGCCGCTCGGCTCGGGCGTTTGCCCGAAATCACGCATGCGGCGATAGGTATCAAGGCGTTCCTGGCTCGATTCGCGGGGCATTCGGTTCACTTCCCCTTTCGGGCCCCGCGTTCAATCGGGTGGCTCATCGACCGGGTACGCTACGTTCACGTCGTCGGATACGTGCTGGGCGCCCAGCCATTGATCGTTCCACTCGTCTTCTTCGGTGCGAAGGTGGGCGGGGGGCTGGGCCAGTTGAATATAGGCGCTCATCCGACGCTTGCTTTCGTCCCAGAAGTCGATGCGTTCGATCTCGACGTCTATGAGGCGCAGCGCCGGATCGTCGACCCCGCCCGCAAACCAGCGCGAAAGCTCTTCGGACCAGAAGCGGCGCGCGCGCTTGCGGTCGTCGAGAATCCGGGCGCGCCCCGACACCGATACGTACCGGTTTTCCTGCGGGGCCACGTAGTCGATGTTGACCTGTTCGCCGTACACTATCTCGCGTATTTTGGGCGTGTCGGCCCGCGTGAAGAAAAGCAGCTCGCCGTCTTCCGTCAGCGGGGGAGCGGCCATGGGCCTGCTGCGCAGAAGACCGTCGCTGGTGACGGTGGTCAGCATGGCCGTATCGATACCTTCAATGAGGGTGCGAACCTGCTCGCACTGCCGTGCATTCAGACGCATGCGTTGTCTCTACCTCCCTTCGTGGCGCAGCCTTTGTGCCTCGCGGCCCCACCTCGACACGGTGCAAGCCTTCTGCCCATGTCGACACCGGTGCCCCCGGACCAGGGTGGTCCTTTGTTCACTATAGAAGGGAACCTCGGCTTTCGTTACGGTCGGCCCTTGCCGGGTAGCCGCGCAGGGCGGCGACAATTTCCGCATCGCGCCGCCCCCCGGAGGTTGACGCATGGTGTTAAGATGGACCCATGGTCGAACAAGCATCGCGACGCCCGAAAGTCGTCATCGTGGGCGCCGGCTTCGGCGGCCTCAACGCCGCCAAGGCCCTGCGCAACGCGCCCGCCGACGTGACCATCATCGATCGCTACAACCACCACCTGTTTCAGCCGCTGCTGTATCAGGTGGCCACGGCAGGGCTTTCTCCGGGCGACATTGCCCACCCCATTCGCTCGGCGGTACGCAAACAGGCCAATACCGAAGTACTCATGGGTCAGGTATCGGCCATCGACAAGGCCGCCCGCCGGGTGCACATCGAAGACAGGGCCATCGCGTACGACTATCTGATTGTCGCCACCGGAGCGGCTTACAACTACTTCGGGCACGATGAGTGGAAGTCGTTGGCGCCGGCCCTGAAAACCGTGCAGGACGCGACCACCCTGCGACGCCGTATTCTGCTTGCCTTCGAAAAAGCCGAAATGTCGACCGACCCCGTCGAGCGCGACCGTTGCATGACCTTCGTGGTCGTGGGTGCCGGCCCGACCGGTGTCGAGATGGCCGGGGCCATCGCCGAGCTTGCGCACCGGGCCCTGGCGTCGGACTTTCGCCACATCAACCCCCGTTCGGCGCGGGTGCTGCTCGTCGAAGCGGGACCGGGCATTCTGGCCGCCTTTCCCGAGAAGCTGGGCAACCGGGCTGCCGACGAGCTGCGGCGCCTTGGTGTCGACGTACGCACCGGCGCCATGGTCGAAGGCGTGAGCGAAGAAGGCGTTACGGTCAACGGCGAATTGCTGCCGGCCTCGACCGTCGTCTGGGCCGCCGGCGTCGCCGCCTCGCCGGCGGCGGAGTGGCTTGAAGCCGAGGCCGACCGCGCCGGACGGGTGCTCGTGCAGCCCGACCTTACGATTGCGGGACATCCGGAAATTTTCGTCGTCGGCGACACCGCCCATACCCGGGGCGAAGACGGCAACCCGCTGCCGGGGCTCGCCCCCGTGGCGATTCAACAAGGTAAGTACGCTGCCGCCATCATCAACCGGGCCCTGGTGGGCAACTAAGAACGCCCGCCGTTCCGTTACCGCGACAAAGGGAACCTGGCTACCGTGGGGCGCGCCTTCGCCGTGGCCGACTTCCACAACCTGACCTTCGCCGGGTTCTTCGCCTGGCTGTTGTGGATCTTCGTGCACATTTTCTACCTGATCGACTTTCAGAACCGGGTACTCGTGCTCATTCAGTGGTTCTGGGGCTACATCAGCTTTCACCGGGGGGCACGTATCATTCAGCCGGCTACCGATGAGTTGACTGAACTTCCACCCGGCGCCGACGAGTGAGGTCTGGTGCGTTTCCCGGCTCCCGTCGACGGGGTTACGAACCGTAGCCTCAGTTGATCTCGTCGGAGCTGGGGCTTTCCCAGATTCCCCCCGAAACGGGCGTGTCGTCTTCCATGAATTGAGGCTCGGTCGTACCGTAGGTCTGTATGGCCTCGATGAGCGAATGGGTGGGTTCGAGTTCGAAAACGTCGCCGTCGCTGGTAACGCTGAAGGTCTGCGAGGCATCAAGACCGTACTGCTCGTACACATGATTCCAGAACATCATGTGCAGGGCTTCAATGGGCCGCCCCTCTTCGCGAATACGCTCTTCGAGATCGCGCATCTGCCCCTCCATCCACTTGTCGAACGCGTGTTTCCGGTCGACGAATTCGTTCCACTGCTCACGCAGCTCACCCTCGAGACGGGCAATGAAGCGGCGTTTTTCCATGACTCTTCTCCGTGCCTCAGGCTTGATTCATGTTTTCGAGACGTGTCGTCATGCCTCGCGGTGGGCCTTGATGGAAGAGCCGGGCGTAAACGCGGGCGCATCGCTGGCCGGAAAAGACTCTTCCGATGCCTCTTCGACCATGTCGCCGGCTGTGTGATTACTCACATAGCCCCAGGTTGCCGGATAGCCGGGCGTCTCCCTGCCGGCCGTTTGTTCGGCCTCGGCCTCGAGCACGCTTTTCATGTGCGCCAGGTCGTCGGCCAGCATACCTGCAGGCCCCTCGCCCAGCAGCCGCACAAGCAGCGTGCCGATACGTCCCACGGGCGGGCTGTAAACCAGGGTTACCGTCAGGCGGGTGGCACGCCCCTGGTCTGCCGGGGCGAACTCGACCAGCCCGAAATTGGGCACGTCGGCTCCGGGCAGCGTCTTCCACGCAAGCAGAGAGCCCGGTTCTTCACGGGTGATTTCCGATTCCCACTCGGCCGACATGCCGGCCGGCGCCCGCACGACCCAGTGCGAACGGCGGGTACCGGTAATGTTCACGCTTTTTACGTGCGGCAGGTAGTACGGCAGGTTCTCGGAATTGCGCCAGACATGGTAGAGCGTGTCGGGCGAGCGGTGAACGGTAAGCCGCCGTTCGACGTGTACCCAGTGGCGTCGTTGCGAATCGCCTTCGGCTTCGGGGTGGCGTCGACGGTGCAGCGAAAGGCCGCGCTTGACAAGGCCAAGCCCGATGACCGCGATGCCTGTCGATTCAAGCCCCCGACCACGCAGACCGGCCATCACGGCGACGCTGCCTGCCAGCAAAAACAGATTTCGTTGTACCCTGCGCATTACTTCGTAGTGCCTCTTCCGACTCCGGCGGTTACGAGACGGGCCCCTTTCCGGTCCCCATTTTCC
>JAWLBW010000008.1:0-34298 GCA_041687475.1 bacterium | reverse complement strand
ACCTTACGCACCCATCGGGCGCGTGCACTCGGCGGTGCGCAAAGGATAAGGAGTGGAGGCACTTGCGCGGAAATCGGCCGACGTGCCGCTCGTCGACAATGTTCACGGCCGGCCGCGTCGGGGCACGCCTTCAGCATGAAGGTACGCCCAGGCCCCCATCACATTACGATAGACTTCCCAAGCCCGGATAGCAAGCAGCCACCCAGTCTGGCCCAGGCCAGGAGTTCGCCCAGCGCTACGCTCCGACAACCCCAACTTCTAGGAACCCAAGTCTGCCAACGAATTAAAAACGCCGCCGCCCCCTGGTTTTCTCTCCACTGCTCGGCTCCTTGCGAGGTGCTCTATCACACCCTTTGTCTTCGAAACCCGCAAACATCATGCGCGCACGCGACCGTATCGTTTCGCCCAGAGCCACTTGTGCAGCTCGAGCGCGGGCACGACGGTCAGGGCCAGCACCACCACGGTCACCCACATTTCCCAGGTCAACGGCGCAACACCGAGCAAGTCCTGCATGAAGGGAAGGTACATGGATACGAGATGCACGAGGAACGCCGCCGCCGTGCCGATCAGCAGGAACGGACTGCGAAGAGGCGAGAGGCTGAAGGCAGATTTCGTTTCCGAACGGCTGTTGCCGATATGAAAGATTTCGAAGAGCACCATCAGCAACAGTAAAACGTTACGGGCCTCGGCCTCGCTCCACCCTTCGGATACCAGCCAGGCAAAAGTACTGAAGCCGAAACCACCGATGATCAGGACGGCGACGAAGATTCGCTCAATCATCAAACGGTTGAACATGGCTTCGTCGGGCGCTCGCGGTTTCCGGCGCAGCGCATCGCCCTCGCCCGGCTCAAAGGCCAGCGCGACCCCCTGAATGCCGTTGGTTACCAGGTTCAACCAGAGCAGTTGCACGGGTAGAAGCGGCAGCCCCAGCCCCGCTACGACCGTCATCAGCACCATGGCCAGCTCGGCGGCCCCGGTCGAAAGCAGCAGGTAGGTAACCTTGCGAATGTTGTCGTAGGCAATGCGGCCTTCCTCGACGCCCGCAACAATGGTGGCGAAATTGTCGTCGCTGATGACCAGCTCGGCAGCTTCACGCGCCACGTCGGTTCCGGCCATGCCCATGGCCACACCGATGTTCGCTGCCCGCAGTGCGGGCGCATCGTTCACGCCGTCGCCGGTCACGGCCACGAAGTGACCGGCTGCCTGGGTGGCCTTGACGATTTCGAGCTTCTGCCGGGGCGCTACCCGGGCAAAAACCCGGACGTTTCCGACCAACTCGGCAAGCTCTTCGGGCGTCTTCCCCTCAAGTTCGCGTCCGCTCACAACCTGGGAATCGTCGCGGGCGAACCCCAGATCACGGGCGATGGCCAACGCGGTAACCCGATGATCGCCGGTGATCATCGACACTTCGATACCGGCCTGGGCGCACTGCTCGACGGCCTGTCGAACGCCGGGGCGCAGGGGATCTATCATGCCGACGAAGCCGAGGAATTGCAGATTCGATGGTTCGCCCGGCGCATGCTCGCTGTCGACTCCCGCCGGCGCCTTTCCCGAGGCAAGGCCGAGAACCCGGTAGCCCCGCGACGCCATATCGAGGTACGCGGCTTCGAGCTCGGCCGCGCGTGAAGAATCGCTTCCTTCTTCGCACATGGCGACGATTCGCTCAGGGGCGCCCTTGACGAAGACACATACATCGCCTTCGAATTGGTGAAACGTAGCAGCGTACTGACGTTCGGATTCGAAGGGTATTTCGTTAATCAGCGGATACGCGTCGAGCATTGACTCTCTGCGGTGGCCTGTTTTGTGCCCCAGCGACAAGAGCGCCACATCGACGGCATCGCCGCGCCACTCCCACGAATCGCCCATCGGGTGCAGGTCGGCCTCGTTGCACAATACCGCCGCGTGAACCAGGCGCTCGAACCGGGGCTGGGCTTCCAGATCTACCGCGCGCCCATCGTAAAGGACTTGTCCGTTGGGGCTGAAACCTTCACCCGTTACTTCGAAAACCTCGCCCGTTCCCAGGCGTATTTCGCGCACCGTCAACTCATTACAGGTCAGCGTGCCCGTCTTGTCGGTTGCAATACGGGTGCAACTGCCCAGGCCTTCGACGGCGGTAAGCCTGCGCACGATTACACCCCGACGCGCCATGCGGGTCGTCGCAATGGCGAGCGCCACGGTCATGGCCACCGGCAAGCCCTCGGGAATGGCCGAAACGGCAAGGGCGACGACAAACACAAAAACCTCGGCGGGGGCATAGCGGCCCAGCAATACCCCCAGCGCACCGATGGCAAAGGCCGCAACGAGGGTTGCGACCGCCACCACGTTCGAAAAGCGCTCCATGCGTTGCAGCAGGGGCGGCTTGCCCCCACGTTCTCCAACCACGTCGACGGCCAACTGGCCGACATTCGTCGCATCGCCGGTAGCCACCACGATACCCTTGGCCCTGCCCCGGGTTATGATCGAGCCTGCGAAGGCCATGTTCGCCCGATCACCCACCGATGCCCCCTCGGCCCCTGACCAGTGGGCGTCCTTCGCCACGGAAAACGATTCGCCCGTCAGCAGCGATTCGTCGACCTCGAGCCCATGTTCGCTTACCAGGCGCAGATCGGCCGGCACACGGTTGCCCGACTCCAACAAGACAATGTCGCCGGGAACCACATCTTCAGCCGAAACCTCGATGGCCGCTCCGTCGCGCTGCACGACCGCATGAATCTGCAGCAACTTCTTAAGGGCATGGCTGCTTTGCTCGGCTTTCCACTCCTGCCAGGTTCCGATAATGGCGTTGATGACGAGCACCGCGGCAATGAACCCGGCGTCCTTGTAGTCGCCGAGTAGAAAGGACACCACGGCAGCGATGAGCAGAATATAAATGAGCGGACTGTAGAACTGGCGCAGCACGATACGGGCGAGCGAGGGCGGCGGCTCTTCCGGTAGCTTGTTCGGCCCGAAAGTCTCTTTCCGCACGGCGGCTTCGGCCCTGCCCAGGCCACGCTCCGAAGAATCGACGGCATGAAAGACATCTTGAAGTTCAAGGGCGTGCCAGGGTCTTGATTGCTGCGTCAGCTGCGGCATGGGCGTTACTATCCGAAGGGAGGGGAAATCGAGCATCAAACTCCGATTCTAACACCGGCGACTGCCCCCTGAAGGCGTATCGGTAGATTTTCACGGGGAGCAATGAGATTCTTGTAGCCTCTCGGGCTGCGTGGTACTTTACTTCGAACCACCTGCCCTATGCCGAAGCCCATTGATTCACCGTTCGCAGACTTCGAAAGCCGACTGCTCGATGCAGCCGACAGCAAGGTTGCGAGCGTTCGGCAAGCCGCGCGCCACCTGCTCGAGGCGGGCGGTAAAAGAGCACGTCCCCGGTTCGCGGCTGTCGCGGGCGGCTGGCTGGGAAGCCCTTCCGAACTCTCGACAAGCCTGGGAATGGCGGCTGAGCTCGTACACACGGCTACCCTGCTGCACGACGACGTCATCGATCGCAGCGAGTTAAGGCGGGGCCGTCCATCGGTGCACACCGCCTTCGGGGTGGAATCGGCTGTTCTTACCGGCGACTTCCTGCTCGCCCGGGCACTACAGACCCTTACCGGGCAAGGACTTTTCAAAGCCACCCACGAATTGACCCTGGCCGTGGGCGAACTGGTCGAAGGCGAGCTGCAACAGGCGGCTTGCGCCTACTCTCTCGATACCAGCCTTGTACAATCGAGGCAGATCGCCGAAACGAAAACCGGCGCCCTTTTCGCCTGGTGCGCACGCGCACACGCGGTCACGCGCGGCGTTGCCGACGACCTGCGGGAAGCTGCCGACCGTCTGGGGCGACTCATCGGATACGGCTTTCAGGTCGCCGACGATCTGCTCGACCTGTCAAAAACAGCAGACGGAAAACCGACTCACCGCGATCTGCGCGAGGGCCGGCTTACCGTTCCGGTGCAACTTGCACGCGCGGCACGGCCCGAACTCGACCAGGCGCTTGCCGACGCCTTTCGTGAGCGCGACGAAGACGCCTTCGAAAGCGCCTACCTGGCGCTTGCTTCCTCGCAGGCTGTCGAGCTGGGTTCGGAAGAACTGGAACGCGTACGTACGGACGCGCTCCAACTGGTTCGCAGGGCATTTCCAGGCACCGAAGCAGAGACGTCGCTGGCTACCTTCTTCGAGCGTTATATCGCACGCCGTTTCTAATCGAGAACGGGGCCGTACGACCGCCCCTCATCGCACGCAGCGAACCCGGGCCTTTTCGGTTTTCGGAAGGGTGTAAACGGTGCCGCTGCCAAACCCCACATACCATGCGAAGTTCGGGCTGCCGTGGCGGGTCGAAGACGACCAGTGCCCCACGGCATGCTCGGTATCGGGAAAGACCGTGGTATCGATGGCCGGGTTCTGACGCGAGATGTCGACCAGCGAGCGAAGTTCCCTGATTTCGGGCAGACGCCAATCGTCGTAACCGGCCAGCGACAGGTTTTCGCAGGCAGCCAGCGCTTCACGCCAGGTAAGTGACGCCGTTTGCTCGCTCCGGCTCCACAGCAACCCGGTAGCGGTATCGCTTACGGTCTCGTCGCCGTTGTCTACATAACGCACGGCGGCCTGGGCCCCCGAAATCGCCGGCAGAAATACAGCCAGAAGCACGCATGGAAACAAGGAGCGGAAATGACGTAGCATGCGTTACCTCACACAGCGAACGAAGGCGTTGTCATGGGTTTTCGGGTTCGGAGCAACGTAACCGTAGCTGAAAAGAACGGACCAGGCCATTTCCGCGCTGCCTGCATGCTCGGTCGACGTCCAGTACAGCGATGAACGCGTATCGGGAAACGCGGTGGTGTCGATGGCGGGGCTGACCTTTCCGAAATCAACGAGGGTTATCAGTTCCCACTCGCCCGGAAGCCGCCAGTCTGAATACCCGGCCAGTTCCAGACTTCCGCAGTACGACAATGCGCCCAACCAGGTACGCACCACCCCGTCGCCTTCGCGCTGCCATTGAAGTCCGGTAACCTCGTCGAGCACCGTTCCGTCGCCCACGACGCTATGGCTCATCGGGGTGCCGTAATAATGCCCGTCCTGGCCGAAAAATGCCTCGCCCGGAGCCGGGCAGGGAATTTCCGAAGCATGGTCATAACACAACAGCTGGCCGCTGTCGGAAACGGGCGAGTCGGCCCCCGCGGGCGTACCGTTGCCCGGCCCGGCGGTAACCACCCAGGCGAAGCGTGCAGGCGCAACCTCCTGATTGCCGGCGGCATCGACGGCCAGAACCTCGAACACCTGTTCGCCTTCGCCCAGCCCCGAAAGGGTTTCGGGCGAGACGCAATTGCGCCATGGTTCACCGTTCAACCGGCATTGGAAGGTACAAGATTCTTCGTTACAGGCAAAAGAAAGAGTGGCCGTATCGGACAACACGGGTGACTCAGGTCCCACCACGAGCGTCACGGGCGGTGTGACATCGCCCGAAGACTCCTTTGCGCACGACGCAAAGCAGGGCTCGCGGCAAGCATTGTCGTTTCCGCAGACAGTACCGCACGCGGAAATGCATGCGGTAAGCGCATCGGTCTCGCAGACTTCGCCCGGTTCGTTGATACCGGGGTCGGGGCAACTATCGGTATCGGGCCGGGTCACGGGCGTCGTCGTGCCGCTCGTCTTCTCTTCACTCGCCGTACAGGCCGCAAGGAGCATCAGTCCGAATAGAAGGCCGAGTAGAAGGCAGAGCCCCGGGCCGGGTAGCGGGCGAGTTGCAGCTTGTCGTAGAAACCAGCTCATACAAAGTTCTTCAGGTTACCGGCCGGGAGCGTTCAGAAAGCAGACGTTAACCCTCGGGAGACGGACACGGCGGCTACCATCTAACAGCAATCTCCGGGGGCTGTCAAAAACTGGCCACAGTCGCCTCTCCCATGGGAGCGGGCGAAAAATGCAGGGCCAGCACCAGAAAGAGAAAATATACCGCGAGCGTAACCAGGGTCGACCGGAAACGGCTCGACGACGGTGGGCCGGACATCAGGCTCCAGGTCAGAACACCGGCCAGCAGGCCACCCACCGAGTATACCCAGGGCAGCCGCCCCACCAGCGCCATCAGCAAAGGCGCCGACGCGATAGCCACACAGGTGACGCCCAGAAGAATGAAGTGCAGACGCTGAAACCGCCAGCCCCGCTTCACGGCCAGGGTATACAGTGTCTGTACGCCCGCGCTGCGATCTGCCTCCCAGTCCTTGTAATCCTTCAGCACGGCTACCAGTGAAAATCCGCCGAACGCGAGCAGCATGGCTACCAGCGTCAGCCCGTCGAACGGCCCCAACAATTGCTCGTCGGGCAGGGGCGAGTGAGATATCCACCAGCGTGGTGCGCCATAGGCTGCATGCTCCCAGGCCGCCAGTACGCCGAAGGTAAACGCACAGAAGCCCCAGACGCCTTCAATCTTGAGGTTTGACGGAAAGTACTTCTTGGCCCGGTAAAACGGAAAGTTATAGAGCATGAAAGAGGCGAACGCGGCAAGAGCAAGGAAGGTGACCGTCGAATGCGCGGCCGCAAGAGAAGCGATGCCCAGCGCCGCCGTAATGGTCAGGAACCTGACGTCTTCCAGATCGAGATACGGCGCTCGCCCCTGCAGGCCGTCTTCCTCGGCGTCGAAAAAATCGTTCTGGCCCAAGGCGACCCAGCCGGCGAGAAACATGATGCCCGCATAGATGGCGGTGGTCACCGAAATCTGCCCCGCAAAGGCAGAACCCAGAAAGCAGAACAGCATGAAGGGCAGCGCATGGGGTATGCGCGCCGTGAGACCTCGAAACACCCTCGGTTCGAGGGCGAAGTATACGAACATGGCGGCAATGACCCGCGCCAGGTTCACGATCGTTACCGTATGCTCTTCGGGCCATGCCAAACGCTCGACGACCCATGCGCCCAACGTCGCCGGCAGCACGAGAATGGCCGCCAGGCCCGGCAAGGCAGAAACCAACGCTCCGAGCGCTCGCCACACGCTACGCGCTCGCACGCCCACGAGAACGGCAAACAGAACGATACTGGTCGACCAGAAAGCTGCCTGCCCCACCGTCAAACCCCAGACCGCCAATCTGCTGACGGGCCCCACTGCATCGCCCGCAAGCAGGTCGACAATCGGAACCGCGAGCGCAAGCAACATGCCCCAGACAAGCGCCGGCGTCACGCTGCGCCACGGTTGCCGCGACCAGGCTCGGTACAGCAATGCGTAGACAAAAAGCCCAAGCCAGAACGTACCCGCCGACTGAAGCACCCCGGCCATCATGCGCGTGGGATATTCGATAGCGGCGACCCAGCCGCCGAACAGAAGGAGCACGCCCACGAACACCGACGCAGCCAGAACCCCATAAACGCTGTAGGACGCAAGTTGCGGCGCCTCGCCTCGAATGCTGTCGCCGGCTTTTCGTCGGGCAGTCAGCACACCGGCGGCAACCGCAATTGCAAGACCGACCAGTACGTCGACACCGAAAAAGCCCGAGACCACGCCGCCTGCGGGATCGGGGAGGAACGAGATCCACCAGCGCGGGGCTTCATAAGCCACGTACTCGGCAGCCGCCGCGACCCCCACCAGATACGCAAGAACCGCAAGAAGAACCGTGTCGGCCCTGCCCCCGGTGTCGGAGCGAAGCCACCGCTTTACCGAAGAAGGCAGAAAATCGACGAGTCCGAAGGCCGCGAGCGGAAGCAGCGCGAGAGAATTGGCCGCGGCGAGTGCGGCCAGAAGCAGACCGCCGGTAATACTCAGGAAGCGAACATCCTGCACATCGAGCCCGGTTTCGTCTGCCGCGCTGCGATACTCTCTGCGCCCCGCAACAATGAGCCAGGCCACCAGCAGAAGCCCTGCGTATACCAGGGCCGTCACCGACGGTTTTCCTGCCGCGACGGCGCCCAGCAGACTCAACGCCGCATAGAAAAGGCCCCGGGGTACGCGGCGCACGAGCGCACGCCGAACACCGGGCTGAAGCACCAGGTAAAGGCCGAAGGCGCCCATGATTTGCAACAGATTGACCAACGCCACGAAGTGGGTGGGTTGCCAACCGAATACCAGCCCCAGCAGCAACGACAACCCCGACGCCAGTCCGCCGATGACGATGACCCCGGCGTACGACAGAACAAAAGCAGCCAGCACCTTCGACCAACGGTGGGTTTTGTGCCCGACGTACACGGTGGTGAAGAAGATGACGGCCCAGAGAACAATGGCCTCGCCGATGGGTATGTTCAGCTGGGGGTTGTAAAGATACCAGTTGAATTGCCGGGGTACGCCCCAGACATAAGCGTATTTGAAGCCCGTTCCGGTCAGAAGCGTATCGAGAAGCGGAGGGAAAATCCCGAGAAAGACGCCTACCAGAATGACGTTGATCGACACCCGCCACGGCTGGTCGACAAGCAGCCGCAGAATAAGGGTGAAAACGAAAAAGGTGAACCAGTAGAAGCCCGTAAGCGTAACGACGAAGTTGAGGGGAAAGGGCTCGAGCACGCCCCCCAGACTCCACTCGAGAAACCGCCGCATGGAACCGACGAACAGACAGAAGCACAACACCGTATAAATACTGTATTCACGCTTCTCGAGCAACCGCGAGATGTTCTTGATCCAGAGATAGGGGTAATTCGTCACGGCAGCCTTTCTCCGCAGATACCGCACTGCATCGGCTTAGTCATGACGGCACCCGACCCTTTCCCACCGTTTTTTCCCGGCCATCGCCTGCACGACGTCGCGCTCCTGGCCGACCGACAAACCAGGCGTAGGCTACCGACAACACTACCATCAGGGCAAGCGAACCCCCATCGAAGCCGCGCAGCGGTGCGGTATCGAGCGGGCGGGGAAGATAGCTTATCCACCACCTCGGCGCTTCGAACGCCGCGTATTCGGCCGCGGCAACGGCGCCGACCAGAAACACCCCCGCGGCAAGAAGCCCATGTTGAACCGGCTCGGGCACGGCGCGGGCAGGAGACCTTCCGACCGCCAGGCTGCCCGCCTGAATCAGCAAAAGCGGCAGAAAAACGGATGAATGCGCGGCCGCCAGCACCGCCAGCAGGAAGGCGCTGTTGATGGTGAGAAACCAGGCGTCGTTCCGGTCTGCTTCACCCGAAGACGAAGCCTGTCGAGCAACCACAACGCCGAGCAGCATGACGGCAAGGAGCGCGCCATGAAGAAAGGTCGAGATGCTTACTTCACCCACAAGAACGGTTCCCGCCACAAACACCGCCAACAGCAGAAGCGCCCGGGTAAAACAGCGCCCGATGACCCGCAACAAGTTGGGCTGCAGCACCAGGTACAGCAGAAACACCGTCACGAACTGCAGCAGGCTGTGCAGAATGGTTCGCAGGTCGTAGGGCCACCCGTAGGAGGCGCGCACGTGCTCGGCGATGGTGGCGGGGCCGGCCGCGAGCACGATGACCGCGCCATAGGCAAGCACACCGGCTCCGACCGTTCTCGTCAGGCTGCGCGTCTTCAGGCGAACGTAGACGACCGTGAGAACAACCACGGCCCAGAGAACGGCAGCCTCGCCGATGGGAATCAGGTGCGCGGGATTGTAGATGCCCCACTTCCACGTAGCGGGAAAGTTCCAGATGTACGAATAGTGAAACCCCGTGCCCCCCACCAACGCATCGATGATCGGCGGAAACACACCCAGAAATATCCCCACGAGAATAACGTTGATCGAGGTACGCCAGGGCTGGTCGACAAGCAACCGCAGTACCGTAGCGAACACGAAGAACGACAGCCAGTAGAAGCCGCAGAGAATGAGCCACGACGTGAGCAAGCGTGAGGCGTAAAAACCGCCGAGCGCCCACTCGGCGAACAGGCGGAAGGAACCCACGAACAGGCTGAACGCCAGAATGCTGAAAATGCTGTACGCCCGTTTCTCAAGCAGACGCGAGATATTGGCTATCCACAGATGGGGGTAGTTTCTCATGGCATTTCACCACCGGGCGAAAAGCTCAGCGCAAGCACAAGGAACAGAAAGAACGCCGTCAACAGAAGCAGGGTCGCCTTGAAACGTCGGGCCGAGGGCGAACCCGCCATCAAGAGCCACAGCAAGACACCGGCGGCCGCGCCGCCCGGTGCAAATCTCCACGCGATGCGGTCTGACACGGCCAGCAGAAGGGGCGCCGACGCCAGCGAAACCGCCGAAAGCGACAGCACCAGCGTGTGCACCCTTTCAAGCGACCAACCTCGCCGTGCGGCCAGGGTGTAAACCGTCTGGATACCGGTTGATCGATCGGCCTCCCAGTCCTTGTAGTCCTTGAGCACGGCTACCAGCGAGTAGCCCCCGAACACCAGCAGCATGGCCGTGAGCGTCATGCCGTCGAAAGCCCCCAGCGCTTCGCCCGTTTTTTCGGGCAGGGGTATCGGCGACCAGCGAGGCACCCCGAAGGTTGCCTCTTCAAGGGCCGCGACGATACCGAGCGTGAAGGAGCTGAGTCCCCACATGCCCTCCATCTTGAGATTGGAAGGAAACCAGCGCTTGGCGCGGTAAAACGGATAGCTGTAAAGCATCGACAGCACCAGTACGACCAGCAGCGGTAACGCAGCTTTCGTTCCGGCCGTCAGCAATGCCGCAATCATCAAGCCCATGCTTACGGTCATGAAGCGAACGTCTTCGGCCTCGACGTACCGGAGGCGCCCCTGCAGCCCGTCTTCGGCGGCATCATGGAAGTCGTTCTGCACCAGGGCGGTGGCGAAGACAAGCAGAAGAAGGAAGGCGTAAACGAATGTCGATGCGGTAACGGCGCCTGCAAAGGCCGCGCCCACGAAGCAGAACATCACGAAGGGAAAGGCGTGCTGAATGCGGCGAACGAGCCCCTGCGGCAGCGTCGGACGCAGGAAAAAGTACGCGAGCAGCGACGCGAGCACGTGGTACTGGGTAAGCAGGGTTCCCCGGTGCGAGGGCGGCCAGGCGAGCCCGAGGCGCGTCTGCTCGGCGAGCATGGGAAGCACCCCGATCAGAAACGCGACACCGAGATAACATGCTGCCGAAGCCGCTGCGGCGCGAACGGGGCTGCGCGACTTCTGAAGCGTATAGGTGCCGGCCGCGACGATTACACCCCACCAGGCAAGTGCGGTACCGCCGGTAACACCGGCCTCGGGGCTGTAAAGCGCCCAGCGCCAATCGACGGGGAAACGCCAGAGCACGCCGTAACGGGCCCCCTCTGCAACCAGGCCGTCGAAGAAGGGCGGCAACGCAATCACGGCCGCCATGCCGAGGGCAAAGGGAAAAGAGTTCGCCCAGGGTTGCCCGACGGTCAGACGCAAGACCGCGGTGAAGACAAACACGGTTGCCCAGAGAAATCCGCCGGCTGTAAGCAGGTCGGCCAGCGGAAGAAGCGGATAGCCGCCGGCAATGCCCCATTCGGCAAGTACCCGAAAGGCGCCGAGGAACAGACAGAACAACAGAAGCCCGTACGTGTCGAAGGGATTCTCGTCGGCGCCGGCACCGTGATCGCCGGAGCTTTGCACACGTAAACGCTTCACGAAGTTCTCAGGAAATTGACGCATCGGTTACCGCGCGAACATGATAGCAACCGCGTTCGGGAAGAACAATTGCAGGGCGTGGGCTCACGGCAGAACCAGGCTTCCGACGGGCAGATCGCCGTGCGTCACGTGCAGGAGCGCCGAGTGCCCCGACTCGAAGCGATACGGGGTTCCGCCGGGCGTTTCGGCTCGATAGAAGCCGTATGGAAGCATGACCTCGAATTCACCATGCGCGCCGGTTTCGGCCTCGACGCCCCGGTTGAAGAGAAGATCGCGAAAGCGCACGGTCTGGCCGGCTGCGGGGTTTCCCCCCGCGCTTACGGAGGTGGTCCAGAACTTGAGTCCCGCCGACGGCATTCCCCCCTCGGGGTCGGCACGGCCGAGAAAAAATCGCTGTCCCTTCCAATCGGCCCACCATTCCCAGCAGGGCGAGTCGACAAGCGGAGCCGTGCCGAAGGCCAATAGCTGCAGTCGCGCCCCGCAGCGCAGCGTCAGGGTCGACGCCAGCAGCTCGTCGCTCCACCCGATGTGGTGCATGGCGGGCTCGGCCAGGGCGATACCCGGAATGGCGCCGGGGCTCACGAATGCACGGCGCAGGCCGCCATCGGCATGCAGGGTATGGTTACCGGCGTCGAGAGGCGCCCAGACGAACAGATCGTCGGTGAACGGAGCCCCCGACACCGAACCCTCGATCCACGTCTGCGCGGGATCGGACAGCATTCCGGCCGGAAACGCAAGCCTGTCGGGCGGCACCGTCAGGTCGACCCGCTCGGTAACGCCGGCCGCGTAGGTCTCGACGGGCGTAGCCGCCGTTCGTCTGCCCGGGCTCGTGACCGAGAGGCGCCCCGTACCGAGAACGGGAACGGCGTACCATCCGTCGGACCGGCTGTACGTGCGCGCCGACCAGGGATCGGCTTCCCAGGCAATGACGGCATCGCGAACGGGATTGCCCAGCCCGTCGCGAACATACCCCTCGACCCTGCCTGCCGATGCGGCCGTGACGATGGGAACCGTGGTGAACGCTTCATCGGCGTAGACCCATTGACTCAGGTAGCCGTCGCGCAGGGCGCGCACCCGAGGCCGGTAAACCGGATCGTGGGACACCGCGACGAACGGTACGGTCTCGTCATAGATACGAAAATCGGCATTGCCCGGCCATTCGGTTTCGAGCGCTGCGGAAACCGGTTGGCCGCCTTCATCGCGCACCTCGATG
The DNA here is from genome assembly GCA_041687475.1 of bacterium. GTDB lineage: Bacteria > J088 > JAWLBW01 > JAWLBW01 > JAWLBW01 > JAWLBW01. Next base: position 21,633 of record JAWLBW010000008.1, on the reverse strand, counting down.
TTGATGGTGGTCGTTATCGGCGAGGCGCGGCCCGGCAGGTTCACCGCCGCATGTCCATTGGCGGCGTAAACCTGAAGGCGTGAAGGCCAGTAACCGGCAAGCGGAAGAGAGAGTTCGCGCCGCCCCGTGCCCTGGTGGTCGTGCAGATTTTCCAGCGGCGTTCGAAGCAGCGGAACGTCGGCGGCGTCGCGTACCTCGACATAACCGGTGGCCGTGCCGCCGTAGGGAATGCCGTCGACGATCAGTTGGTCTTCGCGATGCGAAGCGGTCAGTATTTTCTCGCGCCGCAGGGTTGCCTCGGCGGCGCCGCACGTAGTGAAGCTTCGTGGCTCGTCGGCGTTTACCACCTGATTGCCGTCTTCATCCCAGAACAACAGGCAGGCGTCTTCGGGGGCGCCGGCCAGCGCGACGCGCACCGGAGAGAGGGCGGCGAGATCGTCATTCCACGAGGTACGTTCGGCAGGAACAAGCGAGGCCGGCGTCGTGCGCTGGCCCAAAAGGCGACCGCCGGCGGCGCAATCGGCACACGAGACGTCGACCTCACGGGTAATCGCGCTCGGAGAGCTCACGGCCTCCGACAATCCGGCAAGAAGGGGGGCGCCGCGGCGAAGCCAGGGTCCTTCGCCGTCATCCCCGGCCGGAACGTCAAGAATGAATAGCGGCTCGCTTTCATCCCAATCGCCCTCGCCGTCAAGGTCTTCGACAAAGTACAGCCGGGGAACCTCGAACCAGGCGCGCGCAAACGATTCGGTTCCGGGCGGCAGCACGTCGACCAACCAGGACTGCAGGCCGGGAAGCGTCGCATGCGAAGCGTACACGAGCCACGGCGCCTGCTCGACCGGTTCGCGGTAAGGCAAAGCGACCTCGACACCGGCGTGATAAATGCCGAACGTGTCCCACCCCGAGCGCCCCGGTCGGCGAAAGAGGAATTCGTTGTACCCCGTATCGAGCTCAAGCGCCTCGGAAGGCATTGCCGAGAATGCGAGCGTTCGTACTTCCGTCGGCGTTTCTCCCACTTCGCCCATGAGCCATGCAGCGAAATCGAAGGTTGCGGCCGGTGTAAGCGTAACCGCATGCATGAAGGGCTCGGCGCCGTCGGGCAGCTCGTCGACCCCGATCTCACGCGCCGAGAGAATAGCCGGGTTTCCGGCATTGTCGTAAACACGAGCGACAACAGCAAAGCCTTCAGCGGCGCCGGGAATGAAGGCGGTGCCGAAGCTAAAGCGCCCGTCACCCGTCGTCGACATTGGCAGGCAATACTGCATTGCCGTATCGCAAAGTTCGGCACGTTCCACCCCCGAACCCGCGTCGGCCGCCTGCAACCGGTAGTGTGTCGGTGGCGTATACGGACCGGCCGTCAACCACGCGGCCTCGGGCGAAGTCGCGTCGACGTAGACGCGCACGGTGTTGCCCACATCATCGGTCAAACCCGGCCCCGCAACCTTGCAGGTCACGTCGTACCCCTTCTCATTGGCCAGGGGAGGCAGCGTAATCGTGGTGGTTCCCCGGGGACTTTCGGCCGACGCAAACGACGCGGCCGGTTTGCCGTCGACCGTCAGCTGAACCGCCGACAGCGCCGTCGGAAGCGAGTAGGTCACGGAAAGGGGTATGCTTTCGGCGGGTCCGTAATACAGGCGCTCGGGAAGCTGAATCGCGCAACGGCCATCGAGATCGCGTCCGGCAAGCAGGTACTCGTGACCATAAGGTCCCCAGATGCGCCCGTCGCCGTCGCGCACGAGCACCTGCACGCTTGCGCTTGACTCAATACGCACCGTAAGCGGTCCGTCGCTCCAATCGATCTGGTCGGATGCGGGCGTACGGTTCAGCGCCGCGGCAAGGCTCACGCCATCGGCTTCGGCGCTGACGGTTACCTCGAGCACGTATGCGTCGTACCTTCCGGCGGGCGGTTCGAGGCGAATGCCCGGGGCCACGGGCTCATCGCCGTGCTTCACGGGCTTCGAATCTTCCTCAGTACAGGAAGACAGGCCCATGAACAGCAGCACGACGATGGTGAACGCCCGCGTCATGCCTTCTCAGTGCGCGAAGCGCCTGCGCAGCCCGACTACGAAGAGAACGGTGAACACAAGGGCCAGGCCTTCGGTCGAACTACCCCCGGCGGCACAACCCCAGAACCCGCCGTCGGCAACGACGATTTCACGGGCGACGGTGGTCGTGTTGCCCGCAAGGTCGGTGGCGCGCAACCGCAATGTCTGCCGTCCCTCGCCCAGGCCGGCCAGGGAAATCTTTCGCCCATCGAGCCTTTCCCAACGGCCGCCGTTGAAGGCGTATTCGACCTTCAGCTCGTCGTCGGGCGTCTGCAGGTCGGTTGCGACCACGCGCACCGAGTTCCGGTAGCTGCCCTTCTCGGCAGGCCGAATGTTCAGTTTCGGCCCCACGGTGTCGACCACGAATTCAATCCGGCTCGGCGTCGGATTGCTCAACATGCCCATATCGGTGTCGGTGAGCGAACGCACCTCAAGCACGTGGCTTCCCTCGGTCAGGGAATCGAGAACGATCTCGCCCGAACGCGGGGTTCGCCAGAAGCCGCTGTTGAGGCGCCACGTGTACAGTTCCGAATCGACATCCATACCGGGGGCGGCCTGAATCGCGGTGTCGAACCGGGGGCTGTTGGTGGTAACGTAGCGCACCCCTTCCAGCGCGGGAACACTCACCTGCGGAAGCATCGCGGGCGGCGCCCCCAATGCCCCCATGATGGCGTTCAGATCAAGCTCGCCGAACTGGCGGAAATAGAGCGACAGGTAGTCGCCACGCGAGCCGGCGGTACTTGTGCCGATGCCGTCGTCGTTGGGGCCGTCGGGCCCGATATAGAGAAAGTCGACGTCGAAGAACCGCCCCGGAACCTCGGGCCCCGTCTGCGTCGGCGTGAGGAAGTCGGTCGAGGCCCGCGTGTCGACGTACAGGCTCAGCGAAGCGTCGAGCAGCGTCACCAGCGTCTGCGACAGGCCGAGCATGTCGCAATTCGGCCCGCAGTACGATTCGAGAATCTCGAATTTGGCCCTTCCCGACTCGGCCAGGTTTGAGCCCGCGCAATCGGGGCAGACCAGTTCGCTGCGCGTGAAGCGACCCTCCTGGAAGCCGTCGATGCCGTTCAGCGGCGCTTCGAACTCGGATGCCAGACTCTCATTCCCGAAGTCGAGATAGAGCTGCCAGTAGCCTGAAATCGTGCGGAAGAGAGGATCGAGGCTGGTACACTGCGGGTCGTCACGCTTGGGGTCGAGCTGGTGACACTGCCGCATGACGCGCAGGTACATGCCGACAACCGCATTCCAATTCATCTTGAACACGGGAATGTCGACGCCCGCCTGGGTATCGGTAACCACCACGCTTATCTGAAGATCGGGCAGCGCCGCGCCGATGGTATAGGGCTCGTTGACGATGGCGGCGCTGCCCCCGACCGTGGGCGCGTAGGAAAGGTTGCCGATGCCCGTGCGCACGCGCGGCGTGCTCTGCGGCGAAATACGCAGCTTTACCGGAGCGCCGGGAAATTGCGACTGTATTTCGGGAATGAACGCCGCAAAGCGGTCGGTCGTGAGGAAGTCGGCCCAAGGCGTCCGTTCACCGGTTTCTTCGTCGGTCTGGGCAAACTCGAGACACGCCGAACCCGAGGTCACGACTGCGTGCACCAGCTGGTTCAACGTACGTTGGTGAATGTGCACGCTACCGTCATAAGCGACGGCCGTCGGCTCCTTGACCTGGTAGTCGTTCTGGTTCTGCTGAACGATGCCCCGCCCGCCGTAGGCGGCCGTTCCGGGAATGGTGTCCCAGGTACCGAGCGTCTGGCGACCAACCGGCATGCCCATGGTCGTGCCTGCCGGCGGCGTATCGGTCGCATCGAAACTGAGCCAGGTGTTCATGGGGAAACGACTCGCGAAGGCGTCGGCTTCCTGCCTGGCGCGCTGCGGCGTCATGCACCACGAGGGCGCGGTCTTGACCGGCGCCATCCAGTACGGATCGACCACGTCGCGGCCGATGTAGGTCTTGCCGGTCTTCGGATCGGTCCACGACCCTTCGAGCATATGGTCGCCGTAGTCGTACTGCTGATCGGGGTTGATGTCGGGATACAGCTCGCGCAGACGCGCGCACCGACGACTGATCATGGACCAGCCTTGCGAACCGTCAAGCTGCAGGGCCGAGCCGCTCATGTCCTGGGCGTTTTCAAGATCGAGTCGGATGCGTCGGTTTCCGGCGTCGACCGCCGACACGATGTAGACATTGCCCGGGCTGGCGTCGAGCCAGAACTGATCGCCGACACGAATATCGGCCATACTTCCCTGGGCGAAGGAAGCCGGCAGCGTCAGCCAACCGGCCGAGAATCCGTAGTTACCGCCCGTGAAATCGGCGCCGCGTCCGTCGTCGATGCGGTAGTTGTTGTTGATGCGCGAAACGTTGTAAATCTTGCCCCAGCGCCATGTCGAACGATCGAAAAAGAACGAACCATTGTAGTTGACGTTGGCGGCCGGACCGGAAACGATGCCGGTTGCGTTCGTATAGGTGTACGAGGTGCCCGAGACCAGCCATACCGGCGTCACCCCCGTGCCGCGCACCGATACCTGGCAGCTGCCGGTGTCGGGGTATACCAGGGTGGGTACGCCGAAGAAGGAATCGGGTTCGATACCGTCGGCCGGATGATCGACTTCCATGATACCGGCACCGTTGGGCGGCTCGAAGGCAAGCGCTCGGAATCCCAATGAAGCGTTCAGGTTGATCATCTTGTTGGCGCCCGAAGGCCCGGCCTGCAGATCGACCTCCCAGATGTTGCGCGAAGGATCGGCCGGGTCGGGCACGGCGTCGCCGGCGCTGCCGGTGAGAAAGAGTCCGACGTCGATGAGCGAGTTACCGAAATTCCAGGGATCGCCAAGCAGGGTGCTCAGGTTCGGCAGGCTTTCGTTAATGCCGTCGACGGCGTCGTGAATGATCTTCCGGAACTCGTCGGTGAATACGTTGGCGACCTCGGCCGAGATCTGCTCGACGAGCAGACCGCCCTCGGCCGTACCGGTGCCGAGCCGGAATACACACATGCCGTAGAGTTCGTGATAGCAGGTGCCGCCGCCGGCGCTCAGATCCTGAAAAACCGCTCGAAATCGATTTACGTCTGGATAGGTGTTGATGGACACCGTCGGCAGGTTAAGTCCGATGCGGAAGCGATCGGGCCTGACCAGATTATCGTCGCCTCCCAGCCAGGGGTCGTCGCAATCGCCGCCCGTGGCGCCGCACGACTGGTCGTCAAGACTGTAGAGCTTCGCCGACCCTTCAAGCAGCAGGTTGTCAATCATCATGGCGCCCGTGGCCCACTTACGCTTGACCTGGTGACCCGGCCTTCCGTCGCATTGGGGCGAGGTATAGCTTACGCCGATGGTGCATTCGGTGGCGAAATCGAAAAACAGCGCCATCTCGAGACGCCATTCATCGCCGCTCAAGCGAAGGTCGATTTCATTGTTTGCGGTATCGAGATCAAGTTGCTCGAGGGCCAGCGCACTCCAACCGGCGTTGTTCGGCAGCATGGGGTTCGTACCTTGCGCCCCGCAGGTTCGCGCCGGATCGTCGCCCGGGTAGAGTACCCTGTTGTCGTCGCGATCGGGGTTCAGGGTGACACCGTCGGTAAGATAGGTGTCGTACGCATTACAGGCTATCCATTTTTCCTGCGTGGCGTCCCAGTACGATTTGGGACGCAGGCACTGCGGCACCCGGTCGTTGAAGTAAATGGGCTCGCCGTTGCCATCGAGCTGTCCCGTGTACACCGGCCCTTCACCACAACCCGCCACGGCCTTCGGCCCGTAGATCGAGGTGGAAACAGAATCACGGTCGATGGAGTGAATCTGCATCTGGCGCACATCGGGGTAGAAGGCGATGTCGTCGCCCGCCCGGAAATAGGAACCGAAAAGCTGGTCATAAGCCCTAGACGGGTCGTAGTCGGGCTTACCGGTCGGAAACCCGCTGGCCGCCCATCGCAGGCCCCCGCCATCGAGTTCGGAAAGGCGAAGCGGGTGATGGTCGGCCGTGCGACCCGTATACACTCCATACCGGTTCGGAGGAATGTAGCCGAAATAGTCGCCGTCGCCGCCGTAGTTCAGGGTTCTGGGCTTCTGCCAGCCGGGGTATGCCGCTCCACCACCGGCCGCGTTCTCGACGAATCCATTGGGGAAAATGTAGACGCCGGCGTTCATGTAGATTTCTCCGGCGGCCGCGCCCTGCCCGTCGACGGTCAGCGGGTCCATGTCGCACAACAGGCCCAGCTCGTTGAACTGCGGGTGGGTGCAGACATCGTCGTAACAGTAGCCGCGCCGATTCCACATACAGGCGCTCTGCTGCGTATAACATTGCCCCTCGGGGGCCACGAAGAAGCCGTGCTCGCGCTGAAAGGTCTGCATGTACGAGGGAACGCCGCGCTGGTTGCAGAGAATGCCCTGGGCAATATGTGCCCCGCAGGCATTGACGGCTACCCGGTCATCGTTGTTGCAGGGGGTACCGGGGTCGCCGGGCCGGCGCGATTGCAGCCAGTGAAATTTCCGGGCATTATCGGCGGTCAACGCCAGGCAGGCCGCATCGTTTCCGGTGCAGTTGTCGGTACGCCAGGCCCACATGAGCTCGACGGGCGTCGTTCGCACGCCCCCCGCCGACTTGGCGGTCATATCGTAGCCGGGGTCGAGAATGGTGTTGAAGCCTCCCGGCATGCTGTGGAAATTCGAGTTCTTGGTGCTTACGGGCTCAGACCACTGGCCCAGCATGTCACGCACCGCCAGTTTCGCGGCGTCGAACATGCGGCCCGAAACCCGGGCCCGCACACCGTAGTCGACCACGTCGGGATCGTCGATGGCGAGGGCGCGCCTGGGTGAAGGGGGCACCGGCTCTTCAAGCAGTGCCTGCGGCGGGCTCTGCGCCGCACCGGAGGCCGGTTCGATAAGGACGGCTGCGAAAACCAACAGCGCAAGGCAAGCGTTTGTTTTCATGGTGAATCCTCCCCCCGGGCGGATTGAGACAGTCGGCTGGCCGGTTGTGCAGGGTTGGCAAGCCTGAAATCGTAACGGGGCAGCGTATAGCCGCCTGCGCGCAGCATGGCCGCAATGACATAGGCGCCGAGCGCCGCCTGGTTGTCGGCCGGCCGCTCCAACACACCGCCGCCCCAGCTACCGTCGGCGCGTTGCGCGCGCAGGAAAGCAAGAAGCACGTCGGTCGGTATCGCCGAGAAACGGTCACCGACGGTCAAGGCAAACAGAACATAGGCCTTCAGGTCGATACCGGGTTCGGAACTGCGCAGCCACTTTACCAGGGGCGCGAGAAGCGGTTCGGTCTGTTTGAGATAAACGTCGTCGGTAATGCACCCGTGCATGGCAAACCCCGAGTAGAGGCCGAGCCTGACCCATTCGGTGTCTGCCGGCCAATCGAGCCTGTCGACATGCCGCAGGAATCGTGCGTTGTAGTCGGCTTCGGTGGGCAGGCAGTGCGCAACCGCAGACATGGTGGCAAGCATGATGAGCGCCTCGTCGGATGGCCGCGACGGCAGCCCCTGCATGCGCCCGCGCAACCATTCCATGCTCATGCCGTTTTCGACCGGTCGCGACTCGGCAATGCCGCGTGGGTCGGTGCGAACCAGCCCCGGCAGTGGGTTCCCTATCTGAAGAACCCGTGCAATCGTTTCCTGGGCGTCGGCCATGACCCCGAAATCTCGTTCAAGGTAGTGCAGCGCCGTGAGGCCGCCCTCTTCCCAGACCTGCGGCGACGCCTGCTGAACGCGTTCCATTGCCGCGATGAAGCGTTTGTTGAGTTCGTCCTGAAAGCTTTCATAGCGGCCGGCAGGAGCCGTGGCCGCATCTGTCGTCGGACGTGCCGAGGCTTCCCGCGCCTGCGCCACCGGCTTTTCACCCGCAGGGGTGCAGGCGGCGACCGCGGCACAGGCCAGCACAACCATGACTATGGGGGGCACCCGTTTCGACATTCAACCCGTCTCTTCTATTCGGGCTGCATCGGGCTGCGGCCGTTCAATGTTTACCCTGTACCGCATGCCCTCGCTCCCTGCCGGCAATTGCGCACCACAAAGCCGGGTTCGCCTCTCCTCAGCAAAAAGCGCCCGGTCAGCCAGGGAGTCGTGTTGTTACTCCCTTATTACACGTGCGGATCATACCAAAGTATACAGCCGTGTTTCTACAAAATAATGTGACGCGTCGCGCATAGCCAGTCTCCCCCTTTCTTGCCATATCGACAACCCGGAAACCGTGCGCCCACGGGCTTGGTGAAATTTCGCAGTCATTCTGGTGAGATAAGGCTGTGCGTTACGCCGGTGTCACAAAGCGGTAATTACGGAATGCTCTTGACGCACTGCTCCATACTTTCGGTCGTTCTCCCCCCTCACGGCAGAAAAAAAACGCCTTCCCTGTGAAGAGAAGGCGTGATCGAAGGTGCGTCTTCGTATGTGTGGTTATCTGCGCGGCTGGTCGAGGCGGAAGCTTCCACCCATGTAGATGGTTCCGTCGGCGCCGACGACACGTACGGGCCGTTCCTTGACCCGGGCCGTGCCGCCCAGTTGCACGGATACTTCGGCAGGCAGAATGAGGGGACGCACGAAACGCACGTCGGCCATGCCGATTTCCTTCTTCGGGTTCTGGCGGGCAATGGTTTCCCAGGTGCGGGCAAAGGTGCCGAAGCCGTGCAGAATCTGCCGCTTGAAACCGGCCATTTTCGCATAGGGCGGCACCCAGTGAACGGGATTCAGGTCGCCCGTCAGAATGCCGAACTCGAGGCCGTCCCACAGGCCGGCACGCCAGTCGCCCACGTCCTTCCACTGTTCCTTGTCGACGGGGCGCTCGCCGTCGCCTTTTTTGCGCTTGTGCACCAGCACGGCGAAGACGTCGGTAATCAGAAGCTCGGGATTATCGGCGGTGCCCGTCACGAGGCGCTGGTGAATACGGGCCTTATAGCCGTCATCTTCGACGTTCTCGAGCCAGCCGCGCAGTCTGAGGGGAACGCCGCGGGGTATCTCGCCCTTCACCTCGACCCGGGTGCCCTGATTCAGCACGCCCGTGAGCTTGTAGGGAAGATCTTCGAGCGTGCGGCTGAGCAGGGGAAAGCCCCACTGCGGGTAAAGGTGGGGCGGCACCGTATTGCGGTATTTTTCGTGGCTGCCGCCGCTCCACGCGATGTAGGCGTCGATGAGGTTGTCGGGGCGCGCATCGACTTCGTCGGTCAGAACCGGGCCGGGCGTCTCGAGCGTACCTTCCTTGTTCGGGCCCTTCACGGCGGCAACGGCCACGCGGCCAAGCGCCGACAGCATGGGACCCTGATAGCGAAGATAAAGGGGAGATACTTTCATTCTTCTCTCCGAGCAAGAAATGGGAAATACGGTCAGTATACCCTACCCTCACAGGGTAAAGCAGAGAAAAGAGAAGGGGGATGCTATCACCCCCCTTCTCCCGAATGCATACTTGAGCCGACGGGTCACACCGCGACCGGTTCACCCTTCGAAGCCTTGCCCGCGTCCGCATCTTCGGGCGTTTCGGCCTTGAGCTTCGCCAGCAGACGGTCGCCGGTCGTGGTGATTTCGTAGATCATCTGGCGGCTGCGGGGCAGGGCCCTTTCCATCCACCGCTCGAAAACTTCGGCCCGGTCTTCGTGACGTTCGGCCTGTTCGAGCAGAATCTCGGCAATGGCCAGGTCGGTAAGCAGCTTGAGCAGGCGCTCGGCATGCAGCATGGCGGGGCCGAAGTCCTTCTTCGGATCCCAGTCCTTGAACTCGGTCTTCCACTCGGCAAAGGAGCGGCCGACCGTTTTCTTGACCTTGGCGCCGAAGATCTTCGTCATGAGATGGCGAATGGCGTCATATGTGCGCTTACGCAGAACGGCAACCCCGCGACGGCGTTCGTCGCGTTCGGTAACGGCGTCGCGCACGGCCTTGGCATAGTTTGCCGCGAAGCCCTTGGGGTCCTTCATGACGCCGAGCAGGTTGTCCTTCATGGCCATGAGGGCCTGAATCTGCGTCGTGCCTTCGTAAATGGGCAGCACGAGCGCGTCACGCAGCAGCTTTTCGGCGCCGTATTCGGTGGTGTAGCCGACACCGCCGTGAATCTGCATGGCCTTGCGGCCCATTTCGACCGCCTTCTCCGACGCAAAGGCCTTGAGCAGCGGGGTGTACATGCGCGACTGCTGCGTGCGATCGCGGGCAATCTTGTCGAGACGCTTACGCTCTTCGCTTCCTTCGGGATGCAGAAGGCGCAGAATCTTGGTGCGCTGGGCCAGCTCTTCGTTCACCGCGCAGGTTACCGCAAGGGCGCGAATGGCCTGAATGTCGGTGTACATTTCGTCGAGCATGTCGGCCACCATTTCGTGGTGCACGATCATCTTCCCCATCGAGGGGCGCTCTTCGGCGTAGGCCTTCGACATACGGTAGGCCGCTTCGCACAGGCCGAGCGATTCGAAGCCGACCGAAATGCGGGCGTTATTCATGAGCAGCAACATGAGGCGGAAGCCTTCGCCGCGCTTGCCGACCAGCTTGGCCGGGGCCTTTTCGTAGTTGACCAGGCAGGTGGGCGAACCGTGGTGGCCGATCTTCTCTTCGACACGGCCCATCGTCACGGTGTCGCGCTTACGCTTGCCGTTCTTGTCTTCCTCATAGGCTTCGACAAGGAACAGCGAGAGGCCTTCGAGACCGGGCTTCTCCTTGGGGTCTTCGGTGCGAGCGATGACGAAGTGGTACTTGCCGTGGCCCGAGGTAATGAAGATTTTCTGGCCGGTCACGTACCAGTTGCCCTTCGCGTCCTGCTCGCCCTTCGACCGCAGCTCGCCCATGTCGCTGCCGGCATGCGGCTCGGTAATGTCCATGCTGCCCCAGGCCTTGCCCTGGGCAATCTCTTCGATGGCCTTGCGGTAGGGGGTGTCGAGAATGGTGCCGTTTTCGAGGTCGAGTTCGGCGCTGCCTTCGTGCACCGAGTAAATGAGGGCGGCCATGGCAATGCCGGCATGGAAACCGAAATGCGTCATGACGCTCACGTCGCCGCGCGACAGCAGCTCGCCGTTCAGCAGATACAGAAGCAGCGGGGCGTTCATGCCGCCGAATTCACGGGGCAGCGGCAGGGTGTGCAGCTCGATTTCGCGGGCCTTTTCTTCGATCTCCTTCAGCTCCTGCGGAACGGCGACCTCGCCCGACTCATCGAGCGTCATGTGACCGCGATCGAGCTTCGCCGCGCGGGGGGCGACTTCGTTGGCTGCGAATTCGCCGAGCAGGCTCAGCAGGTCCTTGTAGAAGCCGACGGCCTCGTCGACATCGGCGAAGCCTTTTTCCTTACCGAATTCGGTGGCCTCGTACAGCGCCTTCCAGTCGACGCCGCGGTCGACGTAGTACTTGAGGTCTTCATTGTCGTCGTAAAAATTCGCCATGGAATTTCTCCTCAATCGGGTTCTTGACGGAAAAGGCTGGTGCGCGCAATGCGTATCAATTCACGCGCCAACCGGTCGCCATCGTGTTTCTTTTCGCCGAGCAGCCCCGGCGCGAGGTCGATCATGGTTACGGTGCTCAGGGTGAGCAGAACGACCTCCCAGATGTAGGCCATCGGATCGAGGTCGGGGTAAATGCTTCCCTCCTTCTGGCCCTGCCGAATGGAATTCGCGACGAGTTCAAGCCAGGGCTCGAGCTGCGCGGCCACGCGTGAAAGAAGCTCGTCGGGGTGGTCGAGGTTTTCGCGCATGAGCAGGCGGGCGCGATTGGGGTCTTCGAGAAAGAAGCTGGTGCACTCGGCTATGGTGCGTTCGAAGCGGTTCTCGCCCGAGGCGGCGGCCAGAACGATTTGCGGAAGCACGTCCTTCCACCGGGCGACGAGGCTGTCGAGCACGGCCTCGCGTATGTTTTCCTTCGAAGAGAAGTGATAGACCAGCGAGCCCTTCTGCATGCCCACGGCCTCGGCGATCATGCGCAGCGACGTGCCTTCATAGCCGTGCACGGCAAACAGTCGGGTAGCCTCGCGCAGAATGCGTTCGCGGGCGCCGATATCGTCATGTATGGCCGTGCGTATGGTCATCGTAAGAAAGAGTCCTGACGCAGTTGCGTCATGTCGGTCGATAGGTTAACATTTACCTGACGATCGGTCAATAGTGCGTCAAGCCGGCTGCCATAAGCGCCGAGCCTTGACGCGGGACCTCGCATGGTCCGGGCGCTTACCTGAATGACCGCAGCGCCGATGACCGCAAATTTTTTCTCTTGCAGAGGAGCGATTCATGTCCGATTTTCTTCTTGAGCTCGGCCAGAAGGCCTGGGCGCGAAAGGCGATTTCGACCCTGGGGCTGCCCCTTCCGATGCCGCAGGCGCTCGAGCGCGGCGAAGGTTCCTGGAAGGTCGACGAACTCAGCGGACGCGCCGTTCTGCTGGGCGGTTTCGACGATAAGGCCGTTTCGACGGTGGTGAGCGAGATGGGCGCCCGCGACGCCGGCGCCGACGAGAAGGTACACGCCCTCGTATACGACGCCCGCGATGCGAAGAACGTCGGCGACCTCGAGCGCCTGTACGAATTCTTCCACGCCAACATTCGCCGCCTGGGTACGAGCGGCCGCATCGTGCTGCTCGGCCTTGCCGCCAACGAAGAAACGCCCGCCGAAACGGCTGCCGCTGCCGCCGCGCTCACCGGTTTCACCAAGAGCGTTGCCAAGGAAGTCGGAAAAAAGGGTGCCACCGCCAATGTTATTTATGTGGAAGAAGGCGCCGAGCACAATATCGCCGGTCCGCTGCGCTTCTTCCTTTCGCCGCGTTCGGCCTTCGTCGACGGCCAGGTCGTAACCGTCTCGAAAACCGCCAAGCCCCGCAAGAAAGTTACGTGGGCGAAGCCGCTCGACGGCAAGACCGCCCTCGTGACCGGCGCCGCCCGCGGCATCGGTGAAGAAATCGCCCGTCGCCTCGCCGAAGAAGGTGCCAAGGTCATCGCCCTCGACATTCCCCAGTCGAAGGACGAGCTCGAAGCGGTGGCCCGGAAAATCGGCGGCGTCGCCCTGCTGGTCGACATCACGGCCCCCGACGCCGTCGACACCATTCTGGCCGAAGCCGACAAGCACGGCGGCCTCGACATCGTGGTCAACAACGCCGGCATTACTCGCGACAAGACCCTGGCCAACATGGACAACAAGCTGTGGAACCAGGCCATCAACGTGAACCTGAAGGCGGCCCTCGACATTACCGAAGGCGCGCTTTCGAAGATGAAGCCGGGCGGCCGCGCCATCTTTCTGTCGTCGATCGCCGGCATCGCCGGTAACTTCGGGCAGACCAACTACGGTGCCGCGAAGGCCGGCATCATCGGCGCAGTGAAAAACCTGGGCCCGAAGTTCGCCGCCAAGGGTTCGACGGTTAACGGTGTCGCGCCGGGCTTCATTGAAACCCGTCTGACGGCCGCCATTCCGCTCGTTACCCGCGAAGCCGGACGCCGTCTCGCCAACCTGGGTCAGGGCGGCCTGCCGGTCGACGTGGCCGAACTCATCACCTTCCTGGTCACCCCCGGCGCGGCCGGCGTGAACGGGCAGATCATTCGCGTCTGCGGCGGCAACTATCTGGGCGCCTGAACAACGGAAAAGAATTTCAGAGGAAAGTATTATGGCTACCAAAGCTACTACGACGAAGAAGCCCGCCGCCAAGGCCGCGGTCCCCAAAGTCTCGGGCACCCGTTCGAACCGCGCCGTTATCGTGGCCGGCGCCCGTACGCCCTTCGTCAAGGCCTTCGGCCCCTACACGAAGATGGACACCATCGCCCTGGCCGATGTCGCGGTGAAGGGTCTGCTCGAAAAGACGCAGCTCGACACCTCGACCATTAACGCGGTGGTCTGGGGCGGCGTCATTCTGCCCCCGACGGCCCCGAACATCGGCCGTGAAGTCGTGCTCGACCTGGGTCTTCCGGTCACGGCCGAAGCCTTCACGGTAACGCGCGCCTGCGCTTCGGGCCTGCAGGCCATTACCGATGCCGTTGCCATGATCGAACGCGGCGAAGCCGACGTCGTCATCGCCGGCGGCAGCGACTCGACCAGCAATGCCAGCATCACGCTGCCGAACGAGATCGTGCACGAATTCGGCCCGCTGGCGCTTGGCGGCAAGGCCGGCCCGATGGATTACATGCAGGCCGTGCGCAACCTGTTTCCCTTCAACAATGTGCTGCCCCGTCGCCCCCAGATTGCCGAGCGTACGACCGGCGAAATCATGGGCGAATCGGCCGAAAAGATGGCCGGCATCAACGGCATTACCCGCGAAGCCCAGGACGAGCTGGCCCTGCGTTCGCACAAGCGCGCCGCGGCCGCTTACGAAGCCGGTATTCTGACCGACGAAATCATTCCGGTAACGACGCCCGACGGCCAGCGCATCGAGCGCGACGGCCTGCTGCGCGGCGAAACCACGCTGGAAAAACTCGGCAAACTGAAGCCGGTCTTCAAGGAAGGCGGCACGCTTACGGCCGGTAACTCGACCGCGCTGACCGACGGCGCCGCCGCCGTACTCATCATGAGCGAAGAGAAAGCGAAGGAACTCGGCTACACGCCGCTGGCCCGCTTCGCCAGCTGGGCCTACGTGGGCGTAGACCCGCGCGATCAGCTGCTCATCGGCCCCGCCATTGCCATGCCGCTGGCCCTGCAGCGCGCCGGCATCGAGCTCGAAAACGTCGACATGGTCGACATGCACGAAGCCTTCGCCGCCCAGGTGCTGAGCGTTACGAAGATGTTGGAAAGCAAGGACTGGGCAAAGGCCAAGTTCGGTCGCAGCAAGCCGGTCGGCACCATTGACTGGGACCGGTTCAACATTTACGGCAGCTCGCTGGCCCTGGGCCATCCGTTCGGCGCCACCGGCGCCCGCATGGTTACCACGATCTCGCGCGAACTGAACCGCAGCGACAAGAAGCACGCGTTGCTGGGTATCTGCGCGGCCGGCGGTATCGGCGCGGCAGCCGTGCTCGAGCGCGTCGACTGATCGGCGGCGCCCCTTCCGTCTCCACACGAGTATCCCTCTCCGGCGGTGCGCTGCCGGAGGGGGATTTTTTTCCCCGTAAGCTCACGCTTCGCGAATGCGCGCGCAGAGCGCATCGTGCAGGTGGCAACGCGCCGGATCGGGGTCTTCCACCGCATCGGCCGCGGCAATCATGGCCACGTAATCGGGGGAAAAACCGAGGTGTTCGGCGCCGAGCCGCACCAGCTCGCGGTACCAGGTAAAGGGGCGAAGCGAAGCGTCGACGTACGCGCCGTCTGCAAGGTAAAGGAAGCAGGACCGTGGGTTGCCTTCGACGGTAAGCTCGAACTCGTGGGTGTGGTAACCCTTCCCATTCCCCTCGAAAACATCGAGCAGCAGTTTTTCTTCGGCCCGCATTCGGTAGACGGCCCCGTAGGACACCGATCGGGAAGACCGAACCAGGTCGGCCTTGGCCGATTCATCGCGTCCCCTCTTGTGAAAACGCAGCTGCCAGTCGTTCAGTCGCACGACCTCGACAAGCCGCGCCGACGGCACACGCTCCGAAAGTCGCAGGGGGTGCAGATTCGAACCGTAGGCAAGATAGAACAGGTCTTTCATGATCTGGTGGAAGGGGTTGCTCGACCTACCCTGATCCTAACCCCGGAAGTCATACGCCTGCCATGCACGAGGGCCTTCCGACCCGGCGTTCGCAGAATTCAGCCCGTGGCAGCGTCGAGTAAGTAGCACGCAGGCATGACGTCGTTGCTCGTCACCGCA
The DNA here is from genome assembly GCA_041687475.1 of bacterium. Taxonomy (GTDB): domain Bacteria; phylum J088; class JAWLBW01; order JAWLBW01; family JAWLBW01; genus JAWLBW01. The sequence goes on along the minus strand of JAWLBW010000008.1, from coordinate 5,945 downwards.
CGCAAGCTCTTGGCAGCCGCCTGTCGGGAACGTACGCTGTAATGATGCGCGCGATCAGTATTACCACCGACAAAGAAATCGAAGCCTGTTTTGCCGTCATGTCGCAGCTGCGTCCCCACCTTCCCGAGAGCGAATTCGTGTCCCGTGTTCGCGCACAGATGGCTGAAGGCTATCGGCTTGCCGCAATCGTCGAAGAGGACGGGTACCCCGCGGTTGCCGGTTATCGGATCGGCCTGAACCTTGCCTGGGGCCGATATCTGTACGTCGACGATCTGGTTACCGATCAGGCCCGGCGCTCGGGCGGCTGCGGAAAGGCCCTGTTGCACTGGCTTTTCGAAGAAGCTCGACGCGAAGGCTGTGCGCAGGTGCATCTTGACTCGGGCCTGCAACGGAAGGATGCCCACCGCTTCTATCTCCGAGAAGGCATGGCGATTTCGAGCCACCACTTCAGCATCAGGCTTCCCGAAGCCTGAAAACAAAACCCCTCATCTGCCGGAGCAGAGAGGGGTTCGAAGTTCGGAAGGGAGAGGCCGCAGCTCAGACCAGTTCCTGATCGCCGAGGTTGGCGCCCTGACGCATCAGTTCCTGCTGAATGAGGTCGACCGGCACTTCGCGGGGCGAACGGTGGTTCTTCGCCGCGAGCGCCGACGCCACGCCGGCCGCCTGCCCAGTGGCCATGGCAATGGGCATGACCCGATACGACGAGTGCGCTTCGTGGGTGCCTGAAATGGCGCGTCCGGCCGTGAGAATGCGATCGACGTTCCGGGGCAACAGCGCCCGCAGCGGAATGTCGTAGGCTTCGCCCTCGGGAATCTTCCTGAGTACCGTACCCTTGCCCGTCGGGTTGTGAATATCGACCGGGTACGTACCGCGGGCAATGACGTCCGAGAATCTGCGAGCGCTCAGCAAATCGTCGCCGGTCAGCGTGTAATCGCCGATGATACGCCGGGTTTCACGCACACCGACCTGTACGCCGCTCTGAATGGGGTAGGACTCTTCAAAGCCCGGTACGTACTTGCGGAAGAAGGCGGTTATCTGGGCCATCTGCTTGCGGCTCTGCCATTCGGCATGCGTGAGGTCGAACACGTCGATGCCGCTCACATGCGTGACCCGGGTGCTGTTGACGCTCAGCTCGCGCCCATGCGGGGTGCCGAAGAAGAGTATGTCTTCGCGCTTGAGGTCGAGCTCGCCTGCGCGGGACGCCTTTTCGACCAGCTCCCACAGGCCGTGCACGCCGCGCCACTGCCCCGGATGCTCGCGCACATAGTTCTCGAACGCCGCCCGCTCGAATTCGCCCATGCGAAACATCAGGGTCATGGGTTGCACGAGATCGTCTTCGTCGCGGCCCATGTCGTAGGCCGCGCCGGCACGGGCGGCCACGTCGCCGTCGCCCGTACCGTCGACCACGCTGTTGGCTTTGATGACGACCGGCCCCGACTTGGTTTCAAAGACCACGCCCTCTACCTCGCCATCGGGCGAGCGCATGACGTCGCTCGCGAAGGCGTGAAAGAGAAACTGAACGCCGGCTTCGTCAAGCAATTCGAGCGCAGCCAGCTTGAAGGCTTCGGGATCGAACGGAACCACGAATCCGGTATCCCTGCTGGGTGCAATCGCGCCCTCGACGGCGACAAGTCGTTCGAGCAGCTTGCGCAATGCGCCGCCGATGACCGGGTGGCCGGGACCGTGATCGTCGGGCAGCAGGTTCAGGGTGCCGGTGCGCTCGAATTCGCCTGCCTGCGTGTGAAAGGACATCAGCGGCATGACGAGGGCGGCGGTGGCGTTACCGCCCAGAAATCCGTAACGTTCGGCCAGAATGACCCGCGCGCCGGCTTCGGCGGCGCCGAGGGCGGCGCCCAGGCCGGCCGGGCCGCCGCCCACGACAAGCACATCGGTCTCGGCGGCAACGGTTGCCTGGCGTGCAGGCAGGGTAATGTGACGGTTCTCGGAAGGTCTCGGTAAGGAAGGCATGTGTTCCTGGGTTCGGGTTTATCAGGCAGCCGCCCGGTGGTTGAGCATGTCGACCAGCAGGGCGTTGGTTATGCGGGCACGTTCCTGCAACGCGGGCATTCGTTTTGAAATGCGCTCGCGCAGGCTTTGGCGCAGGTCCCAAGATCGGTCGATGTTCGCAATGAGTCGACCGACGCTGACATCGTGCAAGACGGGGGCCTGCATATCGAGATCCTGCAGAAGCCCGCTTACTTTCGACGAATACGGCAAAGCCACAAAGGGCACGCCGCGGTGGGCAGCGAAGAGCAGAAAATGCAGACGCATGCCCACGACAAATTCAAAATGGCCGACCAATGTCAGCACCTGGCCCGGGCTGAGTTCGGGCTTCAGCACCGTGGCGTGTTGCGCGTTCTGCATCTGCGAAACCACGGCGTGACTGTGCTGCATGTCGTTCCGGTACCGTTCCATCGGAACGAACACAATGTCGGCGTCGAGCCGGTCGACCATGAAATCGGCCGCATTGGCGAGCAACCGATGATAGTGCGTCACATCGATATCCGGCGCTGCCGGGCCGGGTTCGCGCACCGAAAAGCCCACCAGCCGCCGATTTTCATCGAGCCGCACGGCTTCCAACGTGCCCGGACGAATCGGCTCGGGTTCGAGCAGCAGGGCCGGATCGGCGGCAAGGTGAATGTCGTTGTGCACGCCGATGTCTTCGAGCAACTGCCGACCCTGCCGATCGCGAACGGTAATGACGGCGGCCTGGTTCAACGCCTCGCATACGAGCTCACGATTCGACGCTTTCTCGAGCGGCCCCGCGCTGACTGCGTAAACCAGAACCGGAATGCCCAGGTCGTTGGCTATCTGCACTTCACGCAGGTAGGTTGCCGCCTCTCTGTCGTAGAGAATTCCACCGCCGCCCAGTATCAGCGCATCAAGACGTTCGACCTCGGCCCGTGCCTCACGCCGCCCGATGTCGCGCACCGGCACCACCCGTTCAACCGCGTGGCGGCGCAGGGTGTCGGCGGCATTTCGCGAGAAAACGGTAATCTCGGCGGCTACCGACGCCCGAAGTTGGGACACGATGGATTGCAGAATGGCCTCGTCGCCGAGGTTCAGCCCTCCATAGGATCCCGAAATACCGATTCGAAAGATCCGCATGCTACGTCTCCGATTTTCCGGTGTCGGTGTCTAACGAGCCGGCGAACGTTGCATTCCGACGGCCAGAATTGGTCGGCAACGATAGTTTACGAGATATGGCGAGGTTGGGGGAGCAAGGCCGGGTACGCAGCGAGCACGTGCTGCACGGGTGCACGGAGGTCTGCGGGCGTCCTGCCATTTGACAGTCCGACTGTCCGACAGTCTGAAAGTCCGAAAGTCTAAAAGTCCGAAAGTCTGAAAGTCAGAACGAGGGCTCACGGCCTCACCGGCTATCCGGTCAGCCGAGCCGCTCGGCCAGTTCGCCGGGCGTTCGTGCCGGCTGTCGGCAGGCGAATCCGTGGCAGACATAGGCCGTCGGTCGCTCGGGGTGCACGCGGCCTTCGATCAACGCCGGAGCGAGCCCCTCGGCCCGTTCGCTCAGCACGACCGCCTCATCGAGCGGAAGCAGGCGCCGGGCAGCCGCCAGGAGCGAGCGGGTTTCGGCAGCCTCGGGGTCGCCTGCGATGACGCAGGTCGTTTCTCCCCGATGGTAGAGATCGAGTGCGAGCAGCAGACCCGCATAAGCCGTAGGGTACCGTTCCAGATCCGCCGCATAGGCACGAAGAGCCGCATCGGCGGCTTCCCGATACTTCGGCTCGCCCGTCAATACGGCCAGCCGTAGAAGACCGTGCACCGCCATTCCACCCGGCGAGGGAAGCATTTGGTCGTGCGTGCTGAGCGGTCGGCTGGGCAGCTTCTCACCCTCGGCCGGCGTCATGTAGAAAGCGCCGCTTTCCGCCCGGAATGACGAGAGAATGCGGTCGGCTATATCACGCGCTGCGCCGAGCCACCGGGCTTCCGAGGTCGCGCGGTACAGATCGAGCAAACCGGCCATCACATAGGCGTGATCGTCGAGAAACCCCTCGATACGCGCCTCGCCCTTGAAGATGCGCTTCATGCCGCGGCCGTCCCACATGCGCGTGAGAAGAAAATCGCCGAGCCGGCGCGCCGTATCGAGATAACAGGTATCGTCGAGCAAGGAACCGGCCTGTGCGAAGAGTCCAAGGGCAAGTCCGTTCCAGGCGGCAATGATTTTGTCGTCGAGCCCCGGTTCGACCCGCTTTTCGCGTGCCTCGAAGAGTTGCTGCCTGTCTTCGGCGAGCTGCGCCTGGAATTCTTCTTCCTTTTTCCCCAGTTCACGCGCCACCTCGTCGGGCCGGCGAATGACACGGAGAATGTTGAGGTGTTCCCAGTTTCCCTCTTCGGTAACGTCGTACACCTTCGCAAACGCGTCGGCTCTCTCGGGCCCCAACACCTCGCGCACTTCGGAAAGCTTCCACACGAAGAATTTCCCTTCGACGCCCTCGCTGTCGGCATCCTGGGCCGCGTAAAAGCCGCCTTCGGGCGACTGCATTTCGCGCATGAGATAGCCGAGCGTATGGTGAACGGTTTCGGCATACCGAGCATCATCCGTCTGTCGCCAGGCTTCGAGATAGAGACGCGGAATCAGCGCATTGTCGTACAGCATTTTCTCGAAATGGGGAGCCAGCCATTGGGCGTCGACCGAATAGCGGTGGAAGCCGCCGCCGAGCTGGTCATAAATTCCCCCCGAGGCCATCTTCTGCAGCGTAAAGAGCACGCGTTCGAGACTGTCGCGCTCGCCCGTGCGCCGATGGTGGGCAAGCAGAACCAGCTGGTCGGCCACCATGGGAAATTTCGGCGCGGCCCCGAAACCGCCGTGGCGCATGTCGAAGTTGCTGATCAGGCTGCGACGGGCGTGTTCGAGCACGTCCCATGTCGGCGCCGCATTCGAAGGCGTGACCGTGTCGAACAGGCGCATGCGTTCGAGCAATTCGTCCATGGTCTTGCGGGCGTCGTCGTACTTGTGATGGTAGGCGTCGAGCACCGCCTGCATGACTCGCGGAAACCCGGGCCGCCCCTGCATGTCTGTCGGAGGAAAGTAGGTACCACCGTAAACGGGGTCGCCCTGGGGCGTTAGGAACACGGTCAGCGGCCAGCCGCCCTGCCCGTTGATGAGCTGTGTCACGCGCTGGTAGATTTCATCGACGTCGGGCCGTTCTTCACGGTCGACCTTGATGTTGACGAAGTGCTCGTTCATCTGCGCGGCAATCGGCTCGCTCTCGAAGCACTCGTGAGCCATGACGTGGCACCAGTGACAGGCGCTGTAGCCGACCGAGAGAAGCACCGGTTTGTTCTCGGCTCTTGCCTTCTCGAAAGCCGCCTCGCCCCACGGAAACCAGTCGACCGGGTTGTGGGCGTGCTGCAGAAGGTAGGGGCTCGTTTCGTGCTGTAGGCGGTTGGCCGACGCGTGTTTGCTCATGGAGAATTCCCGGTTTCGATGACACTCGTTTCCACTGTATCATTCCCGGAAAGGCTCGCGAGCCCGTTGAACGGCTGAGTTGCGGACGCGAACTACTTCGAGCCCGCCATCACGTCCCAGTCGAGCGGCCGCTTTTCGCCGGCTTTCAGGCGCCGCAGCATTTCCTGCGCCACGGGACGGCTCAGCTCGCGCAGAACGTAGGAGCTCTCGGTCGTGACTTTTGCTTCAAGAAAGCGCGTCACGGCCGCACCGGCCTCATCGTTCTTGCCTTCGAGCCAGAGCAGATCGGCTTCATAGATATGATTCATGACCGAGTTACCCGGCGTGGCGAATGCCTTGTCGAGGTGCTCGCGGGCCTTGCCGCGGTCGCCGATACTCACCGGAAAGCCGGGCACGACGGTATAGATGCGCGCCAGTGAAGTATGCGCCGACCCGCCCGCATATTTCGAATCGTGCGCCAGGCTTGTCTCGAAAAGGGAACGCACGCGCGGCAGGTACTGCAACGAACTGAGCACGC
>JAWLBW010000007.1:0-36289 GCA_041687475.1 bacterium | reverse complement strand
CGAAAGCTCGTCGACGGTCGGCGGGCCGCCAAGCAGAAGGGTCGACTCGGGAGCGGTATCAAGGAGCGACAGAGCCCCTTCACCTACATCGTAACGGGTATCGAGCAGGCTGAACGAAAACACGGCCGAGCCGAAGCGCACCTCGTCGAGGTTTTCGAGAAGCTTCGCGGTCACCCGCTTGCCGTTTACGAACGTTCCGTTTGTGCTGGCTCGGTCCAACAGCACGAAACCGTCGGTCGTGCGTTCGATAATCGCGTGGCGAACCGATACCGTCGAGTGAGCGATGTTGATATCGCTGTCGCGGCGGCCGATGGTCAAGGGTGTGCGTTCGAGTCGATGCACCGCACCGTCGGCACCCGTGAGCGCGACCCGCAGGTTACCGGGTATCGGGCCGGTTTCCCGCGTCGCACTGCTTCCGGGCAGGGTTTCGTTGGCTGCCATGAAGTTATTCTACTGAAGGAGCCTTTGCGTAATCAATCGACGGCAGTCGGCGCCTGCGGATTTTCTGCAGCATTCAAGCGGGTGGCAACGCCTCCAACTGCTGTTCAATGAGAGCCTGAAACCGGTCGACCAGGTGCTCGGCGCCGGCATCGAATTGAATCGTTCGTTCCAGCAACGCCACGGTAGGCGATGTGCGCTCGGTTTCTCTGGATGCGTTCCTGATGTTCTGATCGAGAACGGCCATGTGCGCTCGAATTTCGGCCAACTGCTGCACTACCTCATAGTGGTTCCAGGCATTCTGCAGTTCCGTCGGGTTCAGGGCTCGTGCAACCTTTCCCAGGTTACTGCCCCAGGCCTCGCGGCTCATTCGGGGAAAAGGCAGTTCGATGATTGCCTGGCCGAGTGCCGCGTGCCCATAGAGGTCTTGCTCGCCGAGCCGCTGGAGCCTGCTCGTTTTCACCGTATGCCAATATGTGTGGAGCAGCTCGCGGTTACGGTTCTGTTCCAAGTGCAGGAGGCGGCGAATAGACCGGTTTTCTCGCTTTTCATCTCTTCTTCGCCTGAGAAAGTTTGCGAGTTCGGAGAACAGAAACCCGGTAATCACGGCAAGCAGTGCCGACAGCAGGCGAGTTTCCAGGTTTTCTTGCATGGCTTACCGCGGCGTCGCGCCGTGTCTGCGCGTGAACCGGTGAACGGTCACGTATAAAGGGACCGGTGCGTCAGTCAACGATGGGTTTTTTCAATCGGACAGCACGTCGTTGAACCGGTCGCGCTTGGCGCCGCTCTTGATGAGGGCCATCATGTCGCGGGCCTTGCGGCGGTTGACCTGATTCACGAGAATCGTGTAGTCGTTCTTGCCGTCGGGTTTGTCGAGCACGTCCTGCAGGTACTTCAGGGCGGCATCCTCATAACCCTGGCTCCACGCAAGGTCGGCCAGGTAAAGCGGGAAGTACGTACTGTCGGGGTTGGCGCGATAGCCGTCGTTCAACATCTGCGTGGCCTTGTCGACGTCGCCGATGCTCATGGGAAAGCCGGGCACGACCATGTACACGCGGGCCAGGTTGGCAATGGCGGTGCCTTTGCGATACGAAGGGTCGAGGGCAATGGATTGATCGTACGACTTCTTGCCTTCGGGAATGAGCTGCAGGCTGTTCAACACACCCTGCGTCAACCCGATGACGGCGTAGTGCGATCCGAGCCAGTACCAGGCCGCGGCGCTCTTGGGGTCAAGCTGCGTTGCCTTTTTGGCCATTGCCAGGGCCACCTTGGCTACGGCCAGCCTGGCTTTCGAATCGGTTTCGAGGCGCCATGCATAGTAGGCCATTTCACAGGCGCGCAGGTGGGCGTGCAGGTTGTTGGGGTCGGCCTTGGTTGCCTGCAGGTACAGATCAAGGTGCTTCTTGACGACCGCCGGATTGGTCATCTGCGACCATTCGATGCGATCGGCCTGCCGCAGTAAGGATTGAACGTCTGCCCCCCTGGCCGTTGCCGGCAGTGCGGTAAGCAACAGAACGGCCAGCAGGGCCGTAACGCTACGCACATAAGCTTTCATGGCGACCTCCCGATTTGTCGCCATCAGCATACTCCCATTACCGTGCCGGCTGCAAACCCGAATGCAGACTTCTTGCGACGCAGAGCGTTAGGAAAGTTGACGCGGGGCACTATGCCCTGAAATTTCGTAGATCAAGCCAGCTCGAGTCCGGCCACGATGAGTCGTTGGCCGGCGGCGCGCTGCGAGGGCGTCATGGTAAGCACTTCGACGCCGTCCTGCGTAACCATGACGGTGTGCTCGAACTGGGCCGACAGCGAGCCGTCGCGCGTGCGCACCGTCCACCCGTCGTCCTTGTCGGTGGTTACGCGCCAGTCGCCCAGGTTCACCATGGGTTCAATGGTGAACGTCATGCCCGGGCGCAACACGAACCTGCCCGCTTCGCGGGTCACGTGATGCATGACGCTGAAGCCCTTCTCGTGAAAGACCCGGCCGATACCGTGTCCGGTATAGTCGCGCACCACCGAGCACCCCTGCGATTCGACGTAGGGCTGAATGGCCTCGGCAATATGGCGCAGCGTATGCCCCGGCCGCACGGCCTCGATGCCGAGCAGCAGGCCACGCGCCGCTACCTCGGTCACCTTGCGGGCTTCGGCGCTTACCTCGCCCACGAAGTACGTTTCCGACGAGTCGCCGTAGTAGCCGTCGACAATCGTCGTGAGGTCAAGGTTTACGATGTCGCCTTCCTTGAGCACATCGCCGGGCGACGGAATTCCATGGCAGACGACGTTGTTGATGGAGGTGCACAGCGATTTGGGAAATCCGTGGTAGCCGAGGGTGGCCGGTTTGTGACCATGGTCGAGGGTGTACTGGTGCACCAGCTTGTTGATTTCCTCGGTATTGATGCCAGGCTTTACGTAGGGACGAATGAAGTCCATGAGTTCGCCGTTGAAGGCGCCGGCGCGTCGCATGCCTTCCATTTCCTCGGGCGTCTTCACCGGCTTGCCGCCGGTCGTCGCTGTCGCCGCTGCGGGTGGGCCGCCCTGCGCCTGGTCGGAGCTGTAGTGGCATTTCTTGTACTTGGCGCCGCTGCCGCACCAACACGGATCGTTTCTTCCGACCATCTGCTTTCCCCCTGCCGGGCCGCGGCCGTAGTGCGCCGCGCGTGCCCGCATCTAAGAAGCTGTTGCTGAAACCAAAGGTATCATTATACGTGGAAACGGGTACGGAATGCCTCCCGCAACACATGGAAACGCGAAGCCAAGCGAAACGCGGAACGCGGAACCCGGAACGCGGACACATGGAAACGCGGAACGCGGACACATGGAAACGCGGAACGCGGACACATGGAAACGCGGAACGCGGAATCCGGAACGAGGACATATGGAAACGCGGAACTCGGAATCCGGAACGAGGAAAGAGAATGGAAAAACGCGGAAAGCGGAAAGTAGAGCTATCTTCTCTGGGATCTGCGATCTCTCTTCAAGGCAGTAGTACGCCGGTACCGTTCAATCCGTCTTGCTTCAGCTTCTGCAAGGCTTCATTGGCCTGCGTAAGAGGGAAGGTCGTGACGGTGGGGTGAATCGGTATTTCGGCCGCGATCGCAAGCAATTCGCGTCCATCTTCGCGGGTGTTGGCGGTTACCGAACGCAGATTTTTCTCGTAGAACAGATGGGGCTCGTAGCTCATGGGGGGAATGTCGGTCATGTAAATGCCGGCAAGTGCGACCGTGCCACCCTTGTCGACGGCGCGCAGGGCGGCCGGCACCAGTTCGCCCGCCGGTGCGAACACGATGGCCGAGTCGACCTTTACGGGGAAGGTGTCGTATGCATCGCCCACCCAGGCGGCGCCCAGCTCACGCGCGAAAGCTCTGTGCTTTTCACCCCGCGTGGCCACGTACACCTCGCAATTCCGGTAGCGGGCGATCTGCGTGGTGATGTGGGCCGATGAGCCGAAACCGAAGATACCCAGTTTCTGCCCGGGGGCCAGGTTGCTGCGTTTGAGGGCGCGGTAGCCGATGATACCTGCGCAGAGAAGGGGAGTGGCTTCGGCATCAAGGAAGGCATCGGGAATGTGATAGGCGAACGCCGCCGGTACCGTCGCGTACTCGGCGAATCCGCCGTCGTGGTGGTATCCGGTGAACCGCGACTTCTCGCACAGGTTTTCACGATTCGACCGGCAATAGCGGCAGGTGCCGCAGGTCTCGCGCAGCCAGGCCACGCCGACCCGGTCGCCTTTCATGAAGCCGGCGTTTTCGTTGCCGGCGCCCAATTCGTCGACGACGCCCACGACCTGATGGCCGGGCGTTACCGGTTTTCCCCCGAAGGGCAGCTCGCCTTCGATGACGTGCAGGTCGGTGCGGCAGATGCCGCAGGCAGTCACCTTCAACCGCAGCTCGCCGGGGCCGGGTTCGGGCACGGGAACTTCGTCGGCCCGCAGGGGCGAACTTTCGATGGGGGCCGGCTTATGAACACGCATGGCCAACATTCCCCCATTATACCGTTCCGGCACAAATCCATAATCCGTGATCCATCCACAGCCACCATTCAGGATCCATACCGGCCACGGCCACACACGTGCACCCGTGCTGCACTGCTCGCCCCCTCTCCCGCTCGCACCATCTCCCCATCAACGGATCCCCGTGCAGCGCCGAATACGGGCTGGTGGGTATTTTTCCGGCGCAGGGGTACAATAAAGGTTTACGTGCGCGTGGCCGCTGCGGTCGTGCGCTTTTTTTATCGGATTCAATTCATGACAGCTTCCTTTCTTGACCTTGGCGTAACCGAGCGTGTTGCCGGTATTCTCGAGAGCCGGGGTATTTCTGCGCCCACGCCCGTACAGGCGCAGGTGTTTGCACCCGTTGCCGAAGGCCGCGATCTGTTGGCCCGCTCGCGCACCGGATCGGGCAAGACGCTCGCGTTCGGGCTGCCGTTGATCGGGCGCCTCGATGCCAAGGTTCGCGCCGCGCAGATGCTGGTGCTGACGCCTACGCGCGAACTGGCGACGCAGGTGGCGCGCGAACTCGAAGACGTGGCGAAGGCCCAGGGGCTTTCGGTCGTCGCCGTCATCGGCGGCGCTTCCATGCGTGATCAGGTGCGCGGTCTCAAGACCAGCCAGGTCGTCGTCGGAACGCCGGGTCGCCTGCTCGATCACCTGCAGCGCGGCACGCTGCGCCTCGACGAGGCGCGCGCCATCGTGCTCGACGAAGGCGACGAAATGCTCGACATGGGCTTTCTCGAAGATATCGAAACCATTCTCAAGCAGTTTCCCGACGAGGGGCAGCGTCTGCTGTTTTCGGCCACCGTTCCGCCGGAAATGAAGCGGGTCATCGCCAACTACCTGCGCGAGCCGGTGGTCATCGAAACCGAGTCGAAGAGCGCGCCCCATGCGCACATCCGCCACGATTTCTACCATGTGCGGCCCGATCAGCGTTATGCCGCCCTGGTCAACTTTCTGTTGTCGGAAACCATTACCAGCGTCATGGTGTTCACGCGCACCAAGCAGGAATCGCAGGAAGTCGCCCTGCGTCTCGTGCAGGACGGATTCAGCGCATCGTTTCTGAACGGCGACCTGGGTCAGGACCAGCGCAATCAGGTCATGGAGGCGTTTCGCACCGGCGCGACCAAGCTGCTGATCGCCACCGACGTGGCTGCCCGCGGCATTGACGTGCAGGGCGTTTCGCACGTGGTGCACTACTCGCTGCCTTCATCGTTCGAAAACTACGTTCACCGCAGCGGTCGTACCGGCCGCGCCGGCGCGGTCGGCGTATCGGTGGCCATTGTCGCCGGCGGCGAACGTGCCAAGGCCGTACGGTTTGCCCGCATCGGCAATCTCGAAGCCGAGTGGAAGCCGGTGCCCGACCCGGGCGTTATCGCGAAGGTGCGGTATGAGCGTCTTCGCACCAGCTTGCTCGAGCGTGCGCAGGGCGAGGCGGCGAAGTCGTCGCAGAAGATGGCGAAGAAGCTGTTGGCCGAGGTCGAAGCGCCTGCGCTGGTGGCCGCGCTCATCGACGCCCTGCAGGAAGGTTCGCACGCCGGATATGCCGTTGACGTACCACCGGAACGCCCGTTGCGTCGCGAACGTCCCGACGGCGCACGAAAGGCCGGAAAGCGTGCCTACGATGCCTGGGACGCGGCCGATCGTACGCCGTCGAAGCGCGAAAGCGGCATGGAACGGTTCCGCATTGCCGTGGGGCACCGCCAACGGCTGAGCCCGGGCATTCTCATTCAGGTGCTCTGTCGCGAAACCGGCCTCAAGGGTTCCGACTTCGGCCGTATCGACATTCAGACCAACTACACCCTGTTCGACGTGCGCGCGGTGGCCTCGACCAAGCTCAAGGCCGGCCGCCTGAAGTTCGACGGTAAGGCCGTTACCGTACAGCCGGTCTGAACGAGGGCAAGGGCGGGCGAGCCCAGGCTCGCCCGCGTAAAAGGTGAGGGGTGAGGGGAGACTGGTTGGAGCTTCGGGGTAATTCGACGTCTCCCGACCCTTCAGTCTCCCATCGCCACCTCTCCCCATCGCCACATCTCCCCTTCAACGTGCAGCCGTACATCACGCCCGCACGCCGCGTCGGGCCACGATACCGATGGCCCCCATGTCGTTGCGGTAGCGTTCGAAGACCCGTCGCATGCCGATCACGCGCCGCAGAGCGCTCGGGCTACGCAGCAGGTTCCACAGAAAGCGCAGCGTTCCCCCCAGGCCTTCGTCGCGCAGAAACGTTCGAGGGTTGAGCAGGCGCATGGGGCGAAGCTCGACGTATTCGACCGAGAAACCTGCGTCGGTGAGTAATGTGCGCCATTCGGCCGGCGTAAGCGGACGCGCGCCTACGTGTATGGCCTCGGTGAGGTCGCGCCGCACGGCTTGTTTCTTCTCGTCGGGAATTCCATCGGGCAGCAGACAGAGTTCGTGAATGCCGTAGCGCCCGTGTTTTCGCAGAATCCGGTGCGCCTCGTCGAGAATACGGGCCTTGTTGCGCTCGGTCTGCATGGTGAGAAAGGCTTCGCCGTAGAGTACGTCGGCCGACTCGCTGTCCAGCCCGGTGGCTTCGGCGGTTCCCCTGCGGCAGGCGCCGCGCTCGCCGAGCATGCGTTGTACGTTCGCGACCGCTTCGGGATCACGCTCAATCGCGGTGTAGGAGGCCGGTTCGCGGTGCAGGGTCAACCCGGCCGTATAGCCGAGGCCGGGGGCGAATTCGACCACGTCGTCGCGGTTGCCGATGCCCAGTCCGTCGAGCATCCAACGGGTCAGTCCGGCGCCGCCGGGTCGCAGCACGCGCTTTCCGAGTCGGGCAAGCAGCCAGTGTCCGGGCATGCGGTCGACGCCGAGATTCTCGCCGGGTAGCGGCGCCGCGAGGGTATTACTTTTCATGGCTGCCTCGCTGCAACCCATTTAAAAGCCGAAGCGGCGATGCGCAGGCAAACACTCGTGTCGAATCGGCATTGTTACGTTGGTCGAGAATGACCAGCGTAGCCGTTCGTTTGACCGGATTCGGGTTTCTCATGGCGACCTCCTGTTGACTATGTGGTGATAATGTAAATGATAATCGTTATCAAGTCAAGGAGTTTCCGGTGAATCCAGGTTCGGCTTCAAAGCCGCCTCTACATTGGCGAAGGGGTGACTCGTTCGGAAGGGGAAAGGCCGATAGAAGCTTTTTTTACAGGCCGCCGTACGACGGGGGGCGAATAGCGCGGTAAAAAGGGAAAGACCGTCGCCGCACGGCCGAGGCCTGTTCAGTTGGTACGCGAGCCTTCAACGAGTGAATTCATGGCCTGCACGATACGGTCGGCGTTTTCGCTGTTTTCGCGGGCGAAGCGATCGATGCCGGACAGCGATTGCAGCATGCGGCTGACCGCCTGTTGCTGTTCGTCGGCTGCGCCGCTGACGGTGCGTGTCGTCGCGGCAATGCTGGTAATGGCCTGCAGAATACGCTTGCTGGTGCGGTCCTGTTCGGCGTTGGCCGTGCTGGTCTCGTGCGCGGCGTTCTGCAGCTCGTTCATGGCCTGCGACACCGACTCGGCGGCGACGTTCTGCTGCTCCGAAGCACTCGCCAACTCGTCGATGAGCGCGGCAATGTCCTTGACCGCCGCGGCAATGTGATCGAAGGCATCGCCGCTGGCTTCGGCGCCGGCAAGCAGGGCGTCGGTTTCCTTGACCAGCGCTTGCGTTGCGCTTGCGGTCTGGCCCGTGTCGTCCTGAACCTCGCCTACCGTACGAGAAATCTCGCCCGTGGCCTGAATCGTGCGCTCGGCCAGTTTACGAATTTCGTCGGCCACGACGGCGAAGCCCCGCCCGGCATCGCCCGCCCGGGCCGCCTCGATGGCCGCATTCAAGGCAAGTAGATTGGTCTGGTCGGCAATTTCTTCGATGGTGGTCACGATCTGGCCGATGGCCTGCGTGCGGCTCTGCAGCAGACCGGCGGTCTTTTCGAGATCGACGTTGGAATTGCGAACGCGCCGCAGCGCGCTCAGTGTGCCCTGAACGGTCGCCGAACCGGCCTGCGCGCGCTCGCGGGCGTCGTGCCCGCGTTCGTTCAGGTCCAGGGCCGTGCGCGTAACCGCGGCGACCTGGGCGGCCATTTCCTGCATGGTGGCCGCAATTTGCTCGAGGCCTGCCGCCAGCCGTTCGGCATTGCGGGCCGAAGCTTCAATGGTATGCGACATCTGGTCGCTCGAGGCAACGATTTCGTCGGTGTCGGACGCAAGGCTGGCAGCGATGCCCCGCAGGGTTTGCGCCTGGGCCGCCAGCTCTTCGGTCGACGTGAGGGTATCGTCGGTAAGGCGGCTCTGGCGCTGCAGGCGATCGTGCAGTTCGTCGGCGCCGGTGGTAATCTGCGCTGCCGTGCGGTGAATGTCGTCGGCCTGTTTGCGCAGCGATTGCGTCTGCTGCTCGACTTCGAGCTGCAGGCGTTCTTCATTCCTGGCTGCGTCTTCGAGAAAGGCATCCTGGTTGGCCGTGGCCACATAGAGTGTCGTTGCAATCACGCCGGTAAAGGACAACATGACCGCGTAGGCAAATACGTCGACCATGAGCGGATCGACGACTTCGGGCATGCCGGCCGGTGTGAGGCCCATGACGTCGATGGCGGTAACGAAGACCATCGACACCGCCAGTACGAGACCGGTAATGTAGAGGCCGTGGCGTTTACCCGCAAGCTGAAAGCCGACGAGTATCGGGCCGGCGAGGCAGTAGGCAGCCGTCGGAACGGCGTAGTAAATGGTGGCGACGCCGTGGCTGACGGCAACGGCGAACGTCCACGCGAGAATGATAGCCTCGGAGGCGGCAAAACGCGATCGCCGGCTGAGGAACCCGGCCCAGAGTCCCACATACGCGATGCCGGGCGCGGCGAGAAAAAGATACAGATCGAACAGGTAACCGATGGCGCCGAACAGAATGCAGAGCAAGGCAATGAGCACGTAAAGCATGCTCTTGAGAAACGCCTGTCTGCGCAGGTAGCCGTTGTCGGTTTCGATGGATGCCATAAAGGGCTCTGTAAAGAAAATGCGAGCCTGATGATACCAGACATACCGCCTGGTTGCATAATGAACTACAGTCGAAGCGCTAGCTTTCCGGGCGTCTTCCGTCCATTGCGCGAATTTCGCCCGGAAGGCGCCGGGTCAGGCTTGCCGGCAGGGAAGCAAAGCGCGGGGGCACAAAAAAACCGCTTCCCCCCGGGGAAGCGGCTGAAATCTGCGAGGCAGCGGGCTATTTACCCTGCTTCAATTCCATGAGCACCAGTCGGCTGACCGCCTTGAGCGTGTCGAAAACGCCCGTGCCCTTGGGGGCCACGGCTTCGAAATCGGGCACGTTGGTCGGGTTCAGCGCCTTGCGCAGCTCTTCGAGCGATGCCGCGTTGGGCAGGTCGCGCTTGTTGTACTGGACGACGTAGGGAATCTTGTCCAGATCGTATCCCTGTTCCTTCAGGTTTACGCGCAGGTTCTCGAGACTCTCGATGTTCGCATCCATACGCTCGGCCTGGCTGTCGGCCACGAACACCACGCCGTCGACACCCTTGAGGATGAGCTTGCGCGAAGCGTCGTAGAAGACCTGACCCGGCACCGTGTACAAATGAAAGCGAGTCTTGAAACCCCGAATCGCACCCAGCGAAAGGGGAAGGAAGTCAAAGAAAAGCGTTCGCTCGGTTTCGGTGGCGAGCGAAATCATCTTCCCCTTGGCATCAGGGGTTGTCTTCCCGTAGATGTACTGCAGGTTCGTCGTCTTGCCGCACAGACCGGGGCCGTAATAGACGATCTTGCAGTTGATTTCTCGGGATGAATAATTGATGAACGACATACGGTACCCGGCCCCTGTCAGTCGCTGAAGAGGTTATCGATGTCTTCGTCGGTGATCTCGGCAAACGGCGAATCGAGGCCGCTTCCGGAGTCGCTTTCTACTTTCTTCATGAGCGCGTCGAAAATCGCGACCAGCTCTTCGCCGGCCTTCTTGACGCGAAGGCGAATCAGACCGAGCGACGACCGACCATCGAAGATGACCACGAGAATGACCCGCTGCCCGATGAGCGAGATGTGGATGTTGTCCTTCTCGCCTTCGTGAAACAGAACGGTGAACTCGCGCTCGCCGATCAGTTTGGCGAGACCACCCGTGGCCGCGATATTGCCGGCCGTGAGGCTTGCGAGACTCGTGGTGTCGATGTGGTCGGTTTCGCCGCAATTGGCGATCAACTGGCCGTTTTTATCGACCAAAAAAATCAACTTAGCGTTCGCTTCTCGCGCTAAGCGGTCAATGACGGAGTTTATCTTTTGAAACTCCTCTTCATACATGACCAACTGTGAACCGGCCATAGCGAAGCTGCTCCTGCGCGAATGGTGGCGGTACCCCGAGACGGCGGCTTGAAAGGCACCAGATGAGAAACCGTAGCTATTGTAACGAATCCCGAGGGGACGTGCAATATACCACACGCCGTTCGGCTCGGCCAAGTGCCGAATAATGAAAGGCTTTACCCGGCAGACCGCTCTACCCTCGATGGTTATCCTGGCTATATGTGTTCCCCTCTCGCTACGTGTTGGGGCCGCGGGGGTGTGATCTGGATCACATCACGGGAAATGCGCGGGGAAGGGCTGGTGCCCCTTCCACAAGGTTTCAGCCCAGACTCTGTCCCTGCAGCCAGGCGATGAGTATGTTGCTGGCGCCGTGGGCCAGGGTGGCGCCGTAGATATCGCCGGTGCGCGCCCGGAGCCAGCCGAACCATAGGCCGGGAAAGAAAGTGAGCAGGCGTGCCGGATTCAGTTCGAGGGCCAGATGGCCGGCGGCGAAGAGGGCCGTGGCGACCAGCCAGCCCGGGCCGAGGGTCGCACCGAGCACACGCCGGCGCGGCGGCCAGACCCGGTCGAGGCGCTGCTGCAGGTAGCCGCGGTAGAAGTATTCCTCGGCAAAAGCCACGAGCACCAGCTGCACGGCGGCGAACCGGAGTACGTCGAGGGGTGAGCCGGCGAAGCCTGCGTGCCAGGGCAGGCCGATGAGGCCGGCTAAGGCGTAGTAACCGCCGGCGAAGAGGGGAAAGATGACGGCGCTTGCCGCGAAGCCGGTAAGCAGGCTTCGTTTCAGCGAAGGCGACAGAAGGCCGTATGCGGCGAAGTCGATGCCGCGCAGGCCGGCAATGATCACGGGGGCGTAGAGAAACGCCCCGTAGGCAAGCCACTGGGCCTGGCCGAGTACGGCGGTGCCGAAGACGACGGTATAGACCAGCACCATGGCCAGTGCCGCTTCGGCGCCCGGCGTGAAGGAGGCAATTCTGTCGCGGCGGGGCTGCGTCAAACCCGGCGGCTCAATCAGAGAATACGGGGAAGAACGACTTCGGGCGGCTGCTTGTTGTACTTGCCCTTCCGATCGGCGTAGCTCTTTTCGCAGACCTCGTCGGACTCGAAGAAAAGCACCTGGGCCAGGCCTTCATTGGCGTAGATTTTGGCAGGCAGGGGCGTGGTGTTCGAGATTTCGAGAGTCACGAAACCCTCCCACTCGGGCTCGAACGGGGTCACGTTCACGATGATGCCGCAGCGGGCGTACGTGCTCTTGCCCACGCAGATGGTGAGTACGTTGCGGGGAATGCGGAAGTACTCGACGGTGCGTGCCAGAGCGAACGAGTTCGGGGGCACGATGCAGACATCGCCCTTGAAGTCGACGAAGCTTTTCGGGTCGAAGGCTTTGGGGTCGACGATGCTCGAGTTGATGTTGGTGAAGATTTTGAACTCGTCGGCTACCCGCAGGTCATAGCCGTAGGAGCTTACACCATAGGAGATGACGCCTTTTCCGACCTGGTCTTCGAAGAAAGGTTCAATCATCTTGTGTTCCTGCGCCATCTGCCGGATCCAGCGGTCGCTCTTGATAGCCATGATACCCTCGGAAAGCTGAAAAGAATCGATATTCTACCGCCGGGAGAGGGGGCGAGGCAAACCCGGGGTGAGTGCAGTGGGGGAGATCACATCGAGTCGGTGAGCCCGGTGAGGGGGGAACAGGAGAATCGGCCGCAAGATGCAATGTACGATTTTGCTTCCCCTTTGGGAGAAGAGCGTGCTATATACGGCCCATGAACGATAACTGGAGTGCCTTGACAAGCACCGTGATAGAGGCCGCCATTGATGTTCACAGGGAGCTTGGCCCCGGCCTGCTTGAATCTACCTACAAGGCATGCCTGCGCCATCTGCTTGTGGAGAAAGGATTGACCGTGAGAACGGAAGTTGGAGTTCCGGTGTCGTTTCGGGGGGTAAACCTCAATTGTGGCTACCGTATCGACCTCCTGATAGAAGAGACGTTGGTGGTCGAAGTGAAGAGTGTCGAAAAACTGCATCCTATTCATGAAGCCCAGCTCTTGACATACCTGCGCCTCGCCGGTCACCCCGTGGGGTTACTTCTGAATTTCCAGGTTGCACTTCTCAAGGAGGGAATCCGGCGCATGGTTAACGACCCCGGGTTCAAACGCCGAAGTGGTTAATGCCGCCTCTTCTGCTGAACTCACCGTACCCACAGTCTCGATGTGCTTCTCCTTCTCGATCGCTGATCGTTATTGTTTCCCAACGCCCTCTATGATAGAGTGATCAGCTTAACCCCTGATTTTTTACACAGGAGTCGATCGTGAAAGCGGACATTCATCCCACTTACGAAGCGGCCAAAATCAACTGTGCGTGCGGTAACGTCATCGAGACGCGTACGACCGTCGGTGATATCGAAGTCGCTATTTGCTCGAAGTGCCATCCGTTCTATACGGGCAAACAGAAGCTCGTCGACGCCACGGGCCGCGTCGAAAAGTTCCAGCGCCGATACGGCAACAAGAAATAAAACGCCGCACGCCCCGCACGGGGCGTTTTTTCTTTCTGCTGTCCCCCAAGCCGCTCTACCCGATTCCGGACGGCTGTCTGCGTGGCCTCTGCCCTTCGTCTGCATGGATATCTACCGGAAACTCGACGCCGTCGAAGCGCGTTACGAAGAACTCACCCGGCTCATGAGCGATCCCGAGGTGAATGCGAACCCGCGCCTGTTTCAGCAGTACGCGCGTGAGCATGCAAGCCTTGAAGACGTGGTGCGTTCGTACCGCGACTACCGCAAGGTGCGCAACGATCTCGATGGGGCCCGCGAATTGCTCGACGAGAGCGATCCCGAACTGCGTGAAATGGCCCGCGGCGATGTGCGCGAGCTCGAAGATCGAAGCGAAAGCCTCGAACACGAGCTGAAGATCGCCCTTCTGCCCAAAGATCCCAACGACGCCAAAGACGCCATTCTCGAAATACGCGCCGGTACCGGCGGCGAAGAAGCAAGCCTGTTCGTGGCCGATCTCTTTCGCATGTACACGCGCTACGCCGAGCAACGCGGGTGGAAGGTCGAGGTACTTTCGGCCAGCGAAACCGGCCTGGGCGGCTACAAGGAAATCATCTGCAGCCTCTCGGGTCGGAACGTGTACTCGCGCATGAAGTACGAGAGCGGCGTGCACCGGGTGCAGCGGGTGCCCGCCACCGAGGCGCAGGGACGCATTCACACCAGCGCCGTGACCGTGGCGGTCATGCCCGAGGCCGACGAAGTCGAGGTCGACGTGAACCCCAATGATCTTCGCATCGACATCTTCCGATCGAGCGGACCGGGTGGCCAGAGCGTCAACACCACCGACAGCGCGGTGCGCATTACCCACATTCCCTCGGGCATCGTCGTTTCCTGCCAGGACGAAAAGAGCCAGCTGAAAAACAAGCAGAAGGCCATGAAGGTGCTGCGAAGCCGCCTGCTCGACCGGGCCCAGGCCGAACAGCACGCCTCCATCAGCGCCCAGCGCAAGGAATTGGTGGGTTCGGGCGATCGCAGCGGCAAGATTCGCACCTACAATTTCCCGCAGTCACGGGTAACCGATCACCGCGTGGGGTTGACCCTGCACAACCTGCAGGCCGTGATCGACGGCGACGTCGATCAGGTGCTCGACCCGGTCATCGCTCACTTCCAGGCCGAAATGCTCAAGGGCGCCGGGCAGGAAGCGTAGACCCGATGAGTGATGCCCGATGAGCGATGCCCGATGAGCGACGGAAACGGACAGCCCGATACGTGGACGGTCATGCGTCTTCTGCAGACCTCGGCCCGGTATCTCGGCGAAAAGGGGTCGCCCTCGCCGCGGCTCGATGCCGAGCTGCTGCTCGCGCACGTGCTCAAGGCCAACCGGCTGCGGCTGTATGTCGACTTCGACAAGCCCGTGACCGATGCCGAGCGCGCCGAATACCGCGAGTTCATCAGGCGACGCGCGGCCGGTGAGCCGGTCGCCTACCTGTTGGGCGAAAAGGAATTTTACGGCCGGCCCTTCAAGGTCGACCGCCGTGTGCTTGTGCCGCGTCCCGAAACCGAATTGCTGGTCGATGCCGTGCGCGAGCGCTATGAAAAGGACGGCGCCTGGCTGGCCGCCGATTTCGGCGTCGGCAGCGGGGCGCTGGCCGTGACGCTTGCCGGCGAGTACCCTAACGCCACCGTGCATGCGGTCGATGTCGACGCCGACGCGTTGTCGGTCGCTCGCGACAACGCCGAGCGAAACCAGTTGGCCGAGCGCATCGTTTTTCATCAGGGCTCGTGGGTCGAGCCGGTCGAGGGGCTGACGTTCGACTTCGTGGTCTCGAATCCGCCGTATATTGCCGAAAACGATCCCGAAGTCGCGTCCGACGTGCGCGAATGGGAACCCCACGGGGCGCTGTTTTCCGGTGAGTCGGGCCTCGACGCCATTCAGACGCTGGCCGATCGGTTGCCCGCCGTTCTCAAGCCCGGTGCGCTGTGGTTCTGCGAGTTCGGCGCACGCCAACGGCCCGCCCTGGAAACATTGCTTGCCTCGGCCGGGTACGCGGCCGAATTCCACAAGGATCTGGCGGGGTTGCCGCGATACTTCATCGCCCGTCGCCTGGAGTCATGATATGGATGCGATTGTCGTAGAAGGTGGTGTACGCCTCGAAGGTACGGTTCGAACCAGCGGCGCGAAGAACTCGGCGCTTCCGCTCATGGCCGCCGGTCTTCTTGCCGAGAGTACCTGTACCCTGCATAACGTTCCCTCGCTTCGCGATATTTCGACGATGGCCAACCTGCTGATCGGTCTCGGCGCCCGTGTCGAGAAGAACGGCGACGTGGTAACCATCACCACCGAAGACATCACGAGTCACGAGGCGCCCTACGAACTCGTTCGCACCATGCGGGCCTCGGTACTCGTGCTCGGCCCCCTGGTGGCCCGGTGGGGAAGGGCGCGGGTTTCGATGCCGGGCGGCTGCGCCATCGGCGAGCGTCCGGTCGATCTGCACCTGAAGGCCCTCGAGAAACTGGGCGCCACCATTACCCTGAGCCACGGTTACGTCGAGGCGTCGGCGCGCCGTCTCAAAGGTGCGCGCATTTACTTCGACGTGTCGACGGTGGGCGGTACCGAGAACACGCTCATGGCCGCCGCCCTGGCCGACGGCACGAGCATCATCGAAAATGCCGCCCGCGAACCCGAGATTATCGATCTGGCCAACATGCTCAACGCCATGGGCGCGCAGATCGAGGGCGCCGGCGGTGACGTCATTACCGTGCACGGCGTGCCGTCGCTGAAGGGTGTCGAGCATACGGTCATACCCGATCGCATCGAAGCCGGCACCTTCCTTGTCGCCGCGGCCATGACCAGGGGAGACGTTACCGTTACCCACGTGATGCCGTCGCATCAGGAGCCCCTGCTCGAGAAGCTGCTCGAATGCGGCGTCGTGCTCGACGTGGGCGAAGACACGATTCGCGCCCGCATGAACCGGGCGCCCCGCGCCATCAGCCTGAAGACCTGGCCGTATCCGGGTTTTCCGACCGACATGCAGGCGCAGATGATGGCCCTGCTTACCATCGGCGAGGGATCGAGCGTCATTGTCGAGAATGTTTTCGAAAACCGATTCATGCACGTGAGCGAGCTGCGCCGCATGGGCGCCAATATCGAAGTCGAGGGTAAGTCGGCCAATGTGCGCGGCGTGCCCCGGCTTACCGGCGCTCCGGTGATGGCGAGCGACCTGCGCGCCAGCGCCGCGCTCGTGCTTGCCGGGCTCGTTGCCGAGGGCGAAACCGAGATACGCCGTATTTACCATCTTGACCGTGGATATGAGAGAATTGAAGATAAGCTCTCGGCCCTCGGCGCCCGAATCGAACGCGTCAAGGAACCCACGCTTTTCTGACCCGGTGCTCTTCTCACGAGCCGGCAATATCGCCCGGGTGTGAACGGTGCCCCGCCTGTCGAGCGAAGCTCGCGTCTTCCGGCGACGGCCCACTGATGATTTGTTATGTTGACCTTAGCTCTGGCCAAAGGCCGAATTCAGGAAGAAGCCGCCGAGTTGTTCCGCCGCGCCGGGTATGACGTCGACGTGTGGATGCAGGAGAGCCGGAAGCTGATTCACGAGGTTCCGGCCGACGGCATGCGCGTCATGATCGTGCGCGCCACCGACGTTCCCGCCTATGTCGAACATGGCGCCGCCGACATCGGAATCGTCGGCCGCGACACGGTGCTCGAACAGAACCCCGATGTTTACGAACCGCTCGATCTGGGTATCGGGCGTTGTCGCCTGAGTGTTGCGCGCCCGACGGGCGACACCTCCGATCCGACGCCGCTGGTGGTGGCCACGAAATATCCGCGTCTGGCCGAGAAGTTCTTCAGCGCCAGGGGGCGGCAAATCGAGCTTATCAAGTTGTATGGCTCCATCGAGATTGCGCCGTTGACCGGGCTGAGCGACTGCATCGTCGACCTGGTGTCGACGGGTCGCACCCTCAAGGAAAACGGCCTGGAAGAAACCGACATCATCTGTGAGATCTCGACCATTCTGATTGCCAACCGGGCCAGTCTGAAGACACGCAGCGACGAGGTCAAGGAGCTGGTCGAACGGTTGCGCAAGGTCACGACGACTCAGGTGGCATCATGACGACCGCCCTTTCCATACGCCAGTACCGCTCCGACGATCCGAAGTTCGGACAGTACATGGAAAAGCACGCGGTCGTGGGCGTCGACTCGACGGTTGAAGTCGAGCCTGCCGTGCGTGCCATTCTCGATGACGTGCGCGCTCGGGGCGTCGAAGCCCTCATCGAGTATACGCAGCGTTTCGATGGCGTGACGCTCGACGCTTCGTCGCTCGAGGTCAGCCGCGAAGAGCGCGAAGAGGCCCTGCGCCGCGCGCCTTCCGTCGAAGTCGATGCCCTGCGACGCGCCGCCGAGCGTATTCGTGCCTATCAGGAAAAACTGGTACCCCGGGGCTTCATGGATCGGCAGGCCGACGAAACCCTGGGCCAGCTCGTCATACCCATGGATCGGGTGGGCGTGTACGTGCCCGGCGGCAAGGCGACCTATCCCTCGTCGGTGCTCATGAACGTCATACCGGCGCGTATTGCCGGCGTGCCCGAAATCGTCATGGTTACGCCGCCGGGGCAGGAAGGCATTTCGCCCCTGGTGCTGGCCGCAGCCGAAGTGGCCGGCGTCGACCGCGTCTTTCGCGTTGGTGGCGCCCAGGCCGTGGCCGCGCTTGCCTACGGCGCCGGACTGCCGCGCGTCGACAAGATCGTGGGGCCGGGCAACAAGTACGTGGCCGCCGCCAAGCGCCTCGTCTTCGGAGCCGTCAGCATCGACATGATAGCCGGACCGAGCGAAATTCTCGTGCTGGCCGACGACACCGCCGATCCCGACTGGGTGGCCATGGACCTGCTGAGTCAGGCCGAGCACGACGAAGACGCGGTCTCACGACTCATTACCTGGTCGCCGGGGTTCTGCGATCGGGTGCGCAAATCGCTCGAACGCCTGTCCTTCGACATTCTGCGCGGCGATATCGCCCGTACCTCGCTGTCGCGGCACGGCCTGCTCGTCGAAACCGGCAGCGCCGAAGAGGCGCTGGCCCTGGCCAATCGTTTCGCGCCCGAACACCTTGAAATCTGCGCCGCCGATGCAGACGAATTGCTGAAGGGCATTCGCCATGCCGGCGCGGTATTTCTCGGGCACTACACCCCCGAAGCCGTGGGCGACTACGTGGCCGGACCCAACCACGTGCTTCCGACCGGGGGTACGGCACGATTCAGCTCGCCGCTCGGACCGTATGATTTCGTCAAGCGAACAAGTGTAATCAGGTTCGAAGCCGCGGCCCTGCGCCGTGAAGCCGGTGCGATTACTACCCTGGCCGATGCCGAGGGCCTCACGGCGCACGGCGATTCGGTGCGCCTTCGAGTCAGGCAGGACTGAAAAAGATGAAAACCATGACGCAGACCAAGCGTATCGGTGAAGTGAAGCGGGAAACCAACGAAACCCGTATCGCGCTGACCGTCAACATCGACGGATCGGGCGAGTACATGGTCAAGACACCGGTTCCTTTCTTTACCCACATGCTCGAGCAGTTTGCCCGGCACGGCGGCTTCGATTTGACCGTCGACGCCGAAGGCGATGTCGAAATCGACTACCACCACACCGTCGAAGACGTCGGAATCTGTCTCGGGCAGGCCCTCGTGAAAGCCTGGGGCAACAAGGCCGGCATTAACCGTTACGGCGAATGCACCCTGCCGATGCAGGAAGCGCTGATTCGTACGTCGCTCGACATCTGCGGGCGTCCGCACCTTACGTTCAACGTGCCGTACCCGACCGACAAGGTAGGCACGTTCGACGCCGAACTGGTGCAGGAATTTCTCATCGCGCTCACGAACAATGCGGGCATTACCGCGCACGTCGACCTGCTGCGCGGCCACAACATGCACCACATCATCGAGGGCACGTTCAAGTCGTTCACCCGCGCGCTTTCGAGCGCGTTGCGCATGGACAGCCGTGTGACCGGGTTGCCGAGCACCAAGGGCATGCTCTGATCGGGTCGGGGCGCATGCCCCTTATGTTCTGCGCGCATCTGCTGCGAGTCTTTCATGATACGCATCGTCGATTACGGCATGGGCAATCTGCACAGCGTGCAGAAGGCCTTCGAAGCTATTGGTGTTCAGGCCGAGACCGTGAGCGATCCGGCCCGGGTCACGTCGGCCGATCGCCTGGTGGTGCCCGGCGTCGGAGCTTTTCCCGATGCCATGCGCCATTTGCGCGAGCACGGACTCGACGAGGCGATTCGCGCGTTTGCAAAGACCGGGCGTCCGCTGCTCGGCGTATGCCTGGGCCTGCAGATTTTCTTTGAGGAAAGCGAAGAGTACGGGCGCCATGAGGGGCTCGGTCTCTTTCGCGGCAAAGTCGTGCGCTTTCCCGACGAGCTGTCGGAGAACGGCCGCCTGCTGAAGATTCCCCACATGGGGTGGAACACCCTGTCGGTACGCGAGCCCGCCCTCAAGGCCCTCGACGGAAAGTACGTGTACTTCGTACACAGCTATTACGTGGCGCCCGAAGACGTAAACGATATCGGCGCCACCACCACCTACGGACTGGAATTCTGTTCGCTGGCCGCGCGCGATAATGTGTGGGCGGCCCAGTTTCACCCCGAGAAGAGCAGCGAAAGCGGCATGGAACTGCTGCGGGCGTTTGCCGCGCGAACGTGAATTCACGCGCCTGCCGGGCGAGCATCAGGAAAGTGTTATGGAAATCATTCCCGCCATTGATTTGAAAGAAGGCCAGTGCGTTCGCCTCGTGCAGGGCGAAATGGACAAGGCCACCGTCTATTCCGATTCGCCCGGCGAAACCGCCGCGCGCTGGGAAGCCGCCGGCGCCGCGCGCATTCACGTGGTCGACCTCGACGGCGCCTTCGACGGCGAGCCGCGCAACCTGCCGGCCATTCGTGAAATCGTTGCCGCCGTAAAGGGCAAGGTGCAGGTCGGCGGCGGCATTCGTACGCTCGAACGCATTGCCTCGTATCTCGAGGCCGGTGTCGACCGGGTCATTCTGGGCACCATCGCCCTTGAAGATCCGGCCCTTGTCGAAGAAGCCTGCCGCCGCTGGCCCGGCCGCATCATCGTCGGTATCGACGCCAAGGACGGTAAAGTGGCCGTTCGCGGATGGGCCGAAGTAAGCGCGACCAGCGCAACCGATCTGGCCAGGCGTTTTGCCGAGGCCGGCGTGGCCGCCATCATTTACACCGACATCAGCCGCGACGGAATGCTGAGCGGTCCCAATCTCGAAGCCATGCGCGAGATGACCGAGGCCAGCCCGATTCCGGTCATCGCTTCGGGTGGAATCAGCGAGGTCAAGGATCTGCACGACCTGGCGGCCATACCCCGCGTTACCGGCGCCATTGTTGGCAAGGCCCTGTACGCCGGGCGCATCGATCTGGCCGAAGCCATTCGCGTCGTCGCCCAGAATTAAACCGGAGGAACAGATGTCATTGGCCAAGCGCATCATTCCCTGTCTTGACGTGAAGGACGGTCGCGTCGTCAAAGGCGTGAACTTCGTCGCGCTGCGCGATGCCGGCGATCCGGTCGAAGTGGCGCGCGCCTACAACGCCGCCGGGGCCGATGAGCTCTGCTTTCTCGACATCACGGCCAGCAGCGACGATCGGGCCACCATGATTGACGTGGTGCGCCGTACCGCCGAGAACGTCTTCATTCCCCTGACCGTGGGCGGCGGCGTACGCACCCTCGACGACATCAAGGCGCTGCTTCGCGCCGGGGCCGATAAGGTCTCGATCAACACCCGTGCGGTCTTCGAGCCCGACTTCGTGGCCGCGGCGGCCCAGCGTTTCGGCAACCAGTGCATCGTCGTCGCGATCGACGCCAAAGCCATTGCCACCCTCAAGCCCGAGCATGCCGCGCAGCCCCTGCCCGAGTGGGAGTGGCGCGCGAAACACGGTGAAGTCGACGTCTTCACCGACGCCGACAGCCGTTGGGAAGTCTTCACCCACGGCGGTCGTAAGCGCACCGGCATCGATGCCGTCAAATGGGCGCGGTGGATGCAGCAGCTCGGCGCCGGAGAAATATTGCTGACCTCGATGGATCGCGACGGTACCAAGGACGGCTACGACCTGCCGCTGACTCGCGCCGTAAGCGATGCCCTGCGCATTCCGGTCATTGCCTCGGGGGGCGTGGGCAATCTCGAGCACTTCCGCGACGGATTCGTCGATGGGCACGCCGAAGCCGCGCTGGCGGCCAGCGTGTTTCACTTCAATCAGCTCACGATTGCCGAGGTCAAGAATTACCTGGCCGATGCCGGCGTGGCCGTGCGCAAGGCCTGACGTAAGGCAGGGAATTCGCCGGGGGGGAGTAAGGAGGTAAGCGTGGCCCGACCGATTCGCGACATACTCGACGGCATTCGCCGACAGGGCCTGTGGCGTACCCTGCGCCGCGTCGACGGTCCTACCGGCGCCGAGTACGTTTTCGAGGGCCGCCGCGTAGTCGGCCTGTGTTCGAACAATTACCTGGGACTGGCCGAGCATCCGGTGGTGCGCGAAGGAGCCATCAGGGCCGTCGAGCGCTACGGCGCAGGCAGCGGCGGCAGCCGCCTCATCGGCGGCAGCCTGGCCATTCACCATGACCTGGAAGAGGCCATTGCCGCGTTCAAGGGCACCGAAGCGGCCCTGCTCTTCAATTCGGGTTACCACGCAAACATCGGCATCATCAGCACCCTGGTGGGGCGCGACGACATCGTTTATTCCGACGAGTGGAATCACGCATCGCTCATTGACGGGTGTCGTCTCTCGCGTGCGCGACTGCGGGTTTACCGCCATGCCGATGTCGCGCATCTGGCCGAGCTTCTTGAATCCGATCGGGAAGATGCCGGGCGCAAGCTCATCGTAACCGATTCCGTATTCTCGATGGACGGCGACGTGGCGCCCCTGCCTGAAATCGTGGCCCTTGCCGAGTCCAACGATGCTCTGGTCATGGTCGACGAAGCGCACGGTACCGGCGTCATGGGGCCCGGCGGCCGGGGCGTGGTGGCGCACTTTGACCTGCAGGGCCGTGTCGCGGTGCAGATGGGCACGCTGGGTAAGGCGCTGGGTTCTTTCGGCGCCTATGTTGCCGGAAGCCGCGAACTCATCGATCTGATGATCAACCGTTCGCGCACCTTCATCTTCACCACCGCGCTTCCCCCCGCCGCAAGCGGCGCCGCCCTTGCCGCGCTCGGCCTTCTCGAAAGCGATGATTCTCTGGTCGATGCGCTCTGGCAGAACACGGCCGTTTTCCGCTCGAGGCTCCGGCGGGGCGGCATTGAGGTGCTCGGCAATACGCCCATCGTGCCCATCGTCATCGGCGAGCCCGAGGCAACCGTCGAAGCGTTTCAACGGCTTCTCGACGAGGGCTATCATATTCAGGCGATTCGTCCACCGACCGTCGCCCCCGGTACCAGCCGACTGCGCGCCACCGTTACGGCCGCGCACTCCGAAGAGCAGCTTCGGCAGGCCGCAGAGGTGGTCATTCGCACGCTCTCCGGCCGCATGCAGGCTTGAGACGTCGGTATTGCCCGCCGCCCGCTGCCGCCGTAGTCTGGAGACAATGGCGCAGGAAAGATTCCACAGAATCACGATTGACGTGCGCTGGCATGATGTCGCAAAGCTCATGGATGCCTACGGGGTCGACGATCCGGAAGCGCTCTTCCGCGAAATGATCGCCATGGATCTCGAGCGCATACGGTTTCAGCCTCGGCCGCTCCGGCGTGACATACGTTCTGCCTGAGTACCTTCGTTCGGTCGGTACCGACGACCGTGTACAATGACAGGGGCCGGGTTCTCCAGCCGGAGCGAAACATGCAGTGGGACATCATTTTCATCGGCGGAGGCATGGCCTGCGCCGGCGCCCTGCGCGCCGCCTCGCTGGGTATGCGGGTCGTCGTCGTCGATAAACAGGGCCTCGGCGGAACTTCGCTGCACGCCGGCTGTCTTCCCGCCCGCACCTTGTGGCACGGCGCGCGGCTCTTCCGACTGGTTGGCGAGGCAGACGACTACGGAATTCTCGCGCCCGGCACCATTCTCAACCTCGACCGCCTGCATCGCAAGCGCCTGGCTTTGCGTGACCACTGGCAGGGTCTGCTTCGCGAGCGTCTGGAGACAGCGGGTGTATCGGTTCTGCAGGGTACGGGCAGCCTCGAAAGTGCCGATAGCGTAATCGTACGCATGGCAGACGGTCAGACACGTACCGAACACGCGCGGCATATCGTCATTGCAACCGGTAGTCGACCCCGACGCCCCGCAGAGCTGGTGCCCGACGGGCAGACCTTCATCACGAGCGACGAGTTGCTCGAGCTGCGCATTCTTCCCGAACGTGTCTGCATCGTGGGCGGCGGTTCGTTGGGCTGCGAGGCGGCTTCGTTTTTTTCGGCGCTCGGTTGCGGCGTCACCGTGCTTGAAAAGGAAGAGAGGTTATTGCCCGAACTCGACGCCGACCTGGCCGCCGGCCTCGGTGCAGCCTTTCGGGAAAGCAATATAGCCGTGCACCACGGCACGACTGCGCGTGATACCCGGCGCACCGCCGAAGGTGTCGACATCGCGTTGGCGGGTGCTTCGTCGGCGACGATCACGGCCGATCTCGTTCTGCTGGCCACCGGACGCACGCCCGTTACCAGCCGATTGGGCCTCGAGCGCTTGCATGTCGCGACCGACGAGGTAGGCTGTATCAAGGTCGACGAAAGCTTCGCGACCTCGGTTCCCGGCATTTATGCCGTCGGCGACGTCGTGGGCGCGCCCATGCTGGCTTCGACTGCCGCCCTGCAGGCGTGCCGCCTGGTCGAGCGCATCGCAAGAGTCGGCGGCGACGAACGATCTCTGCCCGACCTGCAGCTGATGCAGATAGACTGCACCCCTGGAATTGCGACGGTCGGTATGGCTGAGGCCGATGCGCTCGCCCGGTACGGAGGCGACGCCGTCGACGTGAGTCGCATGGGCCAGGCCCGTGACCGGCTCAAGCTGGTGCGCGTTAACGGACGGCTGGTCGGCGCGCACGCCGTCGGCGAACCGGTGACCCGCATACCGGCGTATGCCGCGGCTATCGCATACGAAAACGGTCAGGCCGGCTTCGACGACCGCCTGTTGTGGGCATCGGGGCTCGATGCACTGTCGGCCGTCATGAACATCTAACCTGCCGCTTCCCCGGTTCAGAGAGAATGATGAACATCGAGAAAACGCCTGCCCCTTCGGTTATCGGACGCATTCCCGAGCGCCTGCTGCTCGGCCCCGGGCCGAGCAATGCCCCGCAATCGGTGCTCGACGCCGCGGCCCAGCCCCTTCTCGGCCACCTCGACCCGTTCTTCTCGACCATTCTGCAGGAGCTGCAGGCCATGCTGCGCGCCGTGTTCCGTACCGAGAATCTGGTTACCTACGCGGTTTCGGGCACAGGGTCGGCCGGCATGCAGACGCTTGCCGCCAACCTGTTTGAGCCCGGCGATACGGTGCTCGTCGGCCGTAACGGCGTCTTCGGTACGCGCATCTGTGACGCCCTGCAACGCATGGCCGTCGAAGTCGTGCCCATCGATGCACCCTGGGGCTCGCCGATTCGCCTCGAAGACATTGAGCAGGCCTGGCGTCGCACGCCGCGGCCCACGGCCCTGTGGATCGTGCACGCCGAAACCAGCACCGGCCTTCTTCAGCCCGACATGCAGGCTATCGGCGAGTTCGTGCACCGTAACCGGGGCCTCTTTCTGGTCGACTGCGTCACATCGCTGGGCGGTGCGCCGGTCGAAATCGACGCCTGGCATGTCGACGCCGCCTTCTCGGGCACGCAGAAATGCCTCAACGTCGCGCCCGGTCTCGCACCCGTCACCTTCAACGAGCGTGCGTTACGCAAGGTGGCCGCCCGAAACCTGCCGGTAACCTCGTGGTATTTCGATCTCGACGCCATTCGCAGGTATTGGATCGAACAGGAAGGCGGCGGCCGACTCTACCACCACACCGCCCCCATTTCATCCATCTACTCGCTGCACGAAGGACTTCGCCTGGTGCTGGAAGAAGGGCTCGAGGCTCGGTGGAACCGCCATCGCCGCATGGCCGGCGCACTGCAGGCCGGTTTGACCGCGCTCGGCTTCACCTATCGGGTAAAAGAGGCATCGCACCGCGCCCCGATGCTGCACGCCGTCACGCTTCCGCCCGATCTGGAGTCTGCGGTACGGCCGAAGCTGCTGGCGGAACACGGCATTGAAGTGGGCGCCGGGCTGGCCGCCTGGGCCGCCGACACGTGGCGAATCGGCCTCATGGGCGTCAACGCAAGCGAAGAAGTGGTACTCCGCCTGGTCGACACGCTGGAGAAGTATCTTCCGGCGAAGAAGGGCGCGGGAAGGAAGGCGGCGGAAGCGACGCTGCAGGCCGATGGAGGATGAAGGGCAGCGTTCCTTAAATAGGAATTTTGCGATCTGGGATCTGGTACCTGCGATCAAGTTCGGTACCGTCCGACCTTCAGGTACCTGCCCACATTGGCGTCCGGCGAGATGACCGGCCGAATCTTTCCGGTCGATGACGTGAGCAGCGTGCTCACGCCCGGGCCGTGGCCGGCCAGATATGAGTCGCCGTGGGTGACGCTGGCAATGGTCACGGCGCCGCGTTTCACCGTCCACCCGTGCGTGCCGTCGTGATCCATGATGGCGACGACGTCGCCCAGCTTGAGATCGGCCAGTCCGTGCTCTTCGACCAGACCCCGGTCGCTGGTCTGAATGTCGTAGTCGCCCTTGTAGATATCGCTGTGGCCGATGCCGCTGCCCATGAGCATGGCCGGTACCTTCGCCGTTACGGGAACTTCGAGCACGCCGTCGCGTTCGATAATGCCCAGGTCGTCGAGCAGTCGCGGATCGAGGTTGTATGCCGTCACTTCGGGATGGTCGAGCAGCGCGAGCCCCTGACCCCAGGCGCGAATGAGAAACTTGTCGTCGAGGGTGAGCTTGTCGAGCACGTCGTCGGCAAAGTCGGCAATCACGTGTTCGACCCCGCCGTGGTGGCCGGTTACCTTTCCCCGTGCGCCCTTGGCCTCGCCGCTGATGACCGTGACATCGTTGCCGATGCAGGCGAAAACGTTGAAGCCTTTGTTCGGGTTATCGCCCAACTTGTCTTTCGTCGCCGTGAGCGAGAGGCAGGGTTCGACGTGATCCGAGGCCCAGCCGTAAACCGAATCGCCCACCTTCACGTTGTAGGTAATGCCGCCGAGACCCGGCGGAGTCACGATCGATTGGCCGTGGGCGCTTACTTCCCAGCCGAACGCACGCGGGGCGATGATGCCGCCCTGCACGGCGGTCTGAATGACGCGGTCGCGATTGGTACGCAGCATGGGATTCTTTCCCCTGTTGGTGAAGACAGGTCTTGCCCGGAGCCCGGTCGGCTTCAGACGGTCAGTTTGTAGATTTCGGCTTGAACGAAGATGTCGAACAGGTCGGCGTCGAGCAGGCCTTCCTTGACTTCGTAGCCGATGATGTCGAGGGCCTTTTCGACCGGTACCGCTTTCTTATAGGGACGATCGCTGGCCGTCAGGGCGTCGTAGATGTCTGAAATCGTCATCATGCGGCTCTGCACGGGAATTTCTTCGGCGGCGAAACCGTTGGGATAACCGCGGCCGTCAAGCTTCTCGTGGTGCAGGAAGGCGATGCGGGGTATGTCGCGCAGCTCCTTGGTCCACGGAATGCGCTGCAGAAAGTCGAAGGTGTGCGAGACGTGGCTCTCGATTTCACGGCGCTCGTCGCTATTGAGGCTGCCCTTGGGCAGGCTCAGGTTCACGACCTCGTCGGGCAGCAGCAGCGGTTGTTCCCTGCCGTCGTCTTCGACAAACGTTCTGGCGGCAATCTGTTGCAGCACGGCAAAGTCGCCCTCGGCCAGCACGCTGGGCCGGTTGGCGCTGCGAACGACGTCCATGAACTGGTCGAGCTCTTCGCTTTCACGACGGTAGGCGGCTTCGAGCTCGTGCAGCTCGGCGGCGGCCTTTTCACGCCCCTTTTCGACCAGCAGGCGGTTCTGGGCGCGCAGAAAGCGGGTTTCGAGCACCTTGCGCGCATACTTGAAGCGGGCTTCGACAAAGCGAAAGTCCCACGGATACAGCTTTTCGGCCTTGACCAGCACCTGCTCGCGCACGCCGATCTTGCCGAAGTCGTGCAGCAGGCTGGCGTACTGAATCTCGCGCAGCTGTTCACGGCTGAAGCGAATGTTGCCGAAGCGGCCGTCGGAAAGATTGTCGACTTTCTCGGCCAGGCCCACGGTCAGCTGGGCCACCCGGTCGCTGTGACCCGAGGTGGTGGGGTCGCGGCTTTCGATGGCCGTGACCGAGGCGCGCACGAAACCTTCGAAGAGACGTTGGATTTCCTCGTAGAGAAAGGCGTTTTCCAACGACACCGCGGCGGCGCTGCCCAGCGAGGTTACCAACTCGACGTCGGCCGGCGTGAAGGGAATCACGGCGTCGGCCGTCGTATCGGGGGTAAGTGTCTGATCGGGACGCAGCTTGCGGTTGAGCAGCTGCAGCACGCCGATCATTTCGCCCGCCCGGGTAATGAGCGGCACGACGAGCATCGAGCGCGTGCGGTAATTGAAATTCTTGTCGAACGACGCGTTGAAGTTGAACGGCGAGTCGTCGGGAATTTCGTATACGTCATCGACGATGAGCGTCTCTTTGGTGGTCGCGACGTAACCGGCGATGCTGGCCGGCGAAATGGGCAGCGTGAACTCCGAGAAGGGTACTTCAATGGAGTCGTTCTGCGAAATCTTGAAGCGCAGGCGGCGGTCGCCGTCTTCTTCACGGCCTTCGGCAATGTAAAGGCTGCCCGCGTCGGCATGGGTAATCTCGCGGGCCTTTTCCACAATGAGGTTCAGCAGCCGGTCCAGATCGCGTTCGGCCGAAAGCGCCACGCCGATGGCCTGAATTTCCTTGAGCTGCGAGCGGTTGGCTTTCAGCTCCTGGCGGGCCAACCGGGCCTCTTCTTCCCACTGCAGGGTGGTGAAGATACGACGGATGTGGCGGGCCAGCCGTACCGGTTCGAGCGGCGGCTCCATGTAATCGAAGTGGGCGTGTTCGAAGGTGAACTGCTGCACCGAGTCGGGCACGTGATCGCCCGTGAGCAGCACGAGCACGCCGGCGCCGCGGCCGATGGCCTCTTCGCGCATGCGGTGCAGGCGTTCGTCGCGGGAATCGTCGGTGTAGACCAGCAGCCGCAGATTGCCGCGGCGCAGAAGAACCGCCTGCTCGATCGACTGTTCGACCGTCACGTCTGACAGGCTTGCGTCGAGGTCTTGTGCCCCGGCGAATAGATCGGCGGTTGTCTTTGCGATATCCGACATGACGGTGGCGTATACAGGGTCTTCGAAGTCGGATACATTCTATACTGCATGCATGGCGACAGGCAATGCAGATGGGTAGAGAACCAAATGACCCGGCGAAAGCCGTTTCCCGGCGACCGGTTTTCCGTGACGGAAGAGTTCAGGAGAGCGATTCGGCCTTGGCAACGGGTGGTTGCACGGCGGTGTCGGGAACCAGATCGGCAACCGTGCAGACCGTGACCCGAACGGCCTCCGGAGGCACGCCGGCCATGGAGGCAAGCGGGTCGTTTCGCAGCAGCGCGCCGATTTCCTGGGCCAGCAGTTCGGCGTCGGTCCTGTCGGGTGAGGCCGGAAGCCCCACCAGCACCTCATCGGAAAGGCGGCCCCAGGGAGCGATGACGCCCGGCTGTCGCCGGTGTGTCAATGCCGTCAGCACCCGGGGAAGGACATCGGCGTGGGCCTCAATTCTCACGGTTAGGCGCGGGCCGGCATCGCTGTCGGCAAGCAGCGTGAGCCACTGCCGGCAGGAAGATGAACCGAGTGCCCGATTCGGAACGCCGCACAATGCCTCGAATGCCAGCGCGTTGGCCAGTGCGCCCTCGATGACGAAACGAAGCGTCTGGAGCAGTTTGAGGTGGCGCTCGCTGAACGGGTTGGCGCCGGGAACCGAGGCAATCTGCATTGCGCCGCTGAGCATGTCGCCGTCGTGCAGGAACACGGTTACTTCTTCACGTTTGTCGTCGGTCTCGCGCACGATCGGCGCGCCCCTTCTTCTTTCGCCGCTTTCCACCGCGGCTGAAAGGGCGGTCAGTTCGGTCACGTCGGTGACCAGTCGGAGATCGGCAAAAGCGAACCACCCGGCGAGCGCGGCGCGCAGCTGCGTTTCGAGTCGTGCGGTACCCTGCAACGGCTGGAGGCTTCGGCGAAGCTCGTCGGCGGCCCCGGCGGCTTCGTGCGAGGTGGTTTCGGGTGGTCGCAGCATGAGGCTGATGGAATCGATGACCACGATGCCCAGCAGGGTCACGGTAATCAGCGTTCCCTGCGGCATCGAGGCAAGCTCGGGCAGCCCCTCGCGCAGCACCAGGCCGAGCGGAATGCCGATGGCGGCGATACGCAGCGCCCATGTGCCCAGCCGCCGCAGTGACTGCGCGGGTTCGATGGCCCGCGTGAGCGTCAGCGCGTACACCAGGGCCATCATGGGCAGCACGGCCGAAACCAGGCGCAGCAGGGCGGGCGCCTGCTCGCCCAGCAGGGTCGGCAGCACCTCGATACCGGCCCCCCACAGAATCGACGTCAGCGCGAAGGCCAGCAGCAGGCGGGTGCTGCGCTGATCCTGGGGCAGGCGCCGCGCGTCGACGATGCGCGGAAAGTAAACGGCCGCCTGGTAAATGACGTAGCCGAGCAGGGCCAGAAAGAGATAGTAGCCCGGTCCGGGCGAAAACGTGAGTCGCGGGTGCGACTGCAGGTGCAGCTTCTGCGGCGCGGGCGCGGTTATGGCAAGATCGCGCAGGAAAAACGCGGGCTCTACGATAAGCACGGCCAGCAGGGCGCCCGAGGCCAGGGCCGGCGACACCCATCGCAGCGGGTGAAGACGTTGCCCGGGGTGGTGCTCCTTGTCCAGCAGCAGAATCGAGAGGAAGGCGAAAAACACCGTGGGCAGCAGCGCCCCCTGGCTTACCGTGAGCCAGAAATGGGGAATGCTTCCCCCGCGGGCTTCTACGTCGCCTGCGATGACCCCCACCATCCACATCACAGCCGACAGCGACGCGATACCCATGGCAAGCAGGTCGCGCCGTTGGTTTCCCCTTTGAAGCAGGGCCACTGCGCCGCCGAGTACGACGGCCGTCAGTGCGATGTGCGGAAGATAAGCGCCCATGGTGGTTTCCCTGCTGTTTTATAACACGGGGTCGACACCCGGGCAAAGGTACCCCTGACCGAATTTCCCGGCGTTATGCCGATCGGCGCCCGATCGGGGAAGTCTGCCCGAGCCGCAGTCGTCTGTGTCGCGGCAAAGGCAAGAGAGGGGTAACAATCGCGGGGGAATCAGCGCCCCAGCTTCCGCCTGACGAGGTTGATGGCCTGGGTAAGCGTCTCGACCCCCAGCACGCGGGCCGCCAGTCCGTAAATGACCACGGCAAGGGGAATGAGCACGCCGATTTCGACCGCGGCGTTCACGGTGCCGACGGCGAACCCTTGGGCCTGGAACCACTGGTAGCCGTACCAGGTGGCGGCGCCCATGACGGCGCTGGCCGCAATGATACGCGTGACCTGTGAAATCAGGTGACGCCGACGCAGGGTTTGCCGCCGTCGCTCGAGAATGACCACGAGCAGCACGATGTTGACGGTGGCCATGACCGAGGTTGCCGCCGCCAGACCGACGTGGCCGAAGCCCAGCTGCAGAATGAGCAGGTAATTGAGAACGGCGTTGCCGCCCACGGCGCCCAGGCTCACAAACATGGGGGTGCGGGCGTCGCCCAGCGCCACGTAGGCCGGCTGCACGATTTTCAGCGCCGCGTAGCCCGGCAGGCCGAATGCATAGGCCGCAAGCGCCGCCGCGGTGGCGAAGGTATCTGCCGAGACGAAGCGCCCATGCTCGTAAATGAGGCGGATGATCGGCTCGCCCAGTACGGCCAGTCCCACGGCGGCCGGCAGGGTCAGCAGCAGCACCAGTTCGAGCGACGAGGTCAGGGTTTCGCCGAATTCCCGGTGATTGTCGGACGCCAGGCTGCGCGAGAGGGCCGGCAGCGACGCGGTCATGACGGCCACGCCGAACACCCCGATGGGAAACTGCATCAGGCGAAAGGCATAGTTCAGCCAGCTGATGGGTTTATCGCCCAGCAGCGAGGCGAAGTTCGAGTTTACGAACACGTTGATCTGCACGGCGGCGGCCCCGATGACCGCCGGCCCCATGAGCATGAGAATGGTGCGGAAACCCGGGTCCTTGAAGTCGATGACCGGTCGGTAGCGGTAACCGGTGCGAAACAGGGTGGGCATCTGAATCCACCACTGTACGAGACCGCCGGCCAGGGTGCCGATGGCCATGCCCACCATGGCCCGTGCCGCCCCGCCGGCGGGAGGGCCGCCCGGGGTCTGGTTCCACAAAGCCATCATGTAATCGGGCGCGAGGGCGAAGGCCGTGCCCAGACCGGTCACGATGCTGGTAATGTTGAAGAAAGTCGACGCCGATTGGGGCAGCCCGAAGTAACCCTGCGCATTCAGCATGCCCATCGCCAGCGCCGCCAGCGCCACGAAGAGAATGAAGGGAAACATGATGCGCGTGAGCATGGCGGCCAGCTCGACCTTGTCGGCGTCGAACCCCATGGCAATGGCCTGCACGATGGGCTCGGCGAAGAACATGCCCAGCAGGGTCACGACAATGAGCAGAATCACCAGCGCGTTCACCACCAGGTTGGCCAGGTGAAAGGCGCGCTCCTTGCCGCTGCGCTGGGTTTCTTTGCTGAACTCGCTGACGAAGGCCGCCGAAAGCGCGCCCTCGGCCAGCAGATCGCGCAGCAGGTTGGGAATGCGAAAGGCCGTCAGAAAGGCATCGTACTCACGGCTTGCGCCGAAGAA
The DNA here is from genome assembly GCA_041687475.1 of bacterium. Classification (GTDB taxonomy): domain Bacteria; phylum J088; class JAWLBW01; order JAWLBW01; family JAWLBW01; genus JAWLBW01. The sequence goes on along the minus strand of JAWLBW010000007.1, from coordinate 4,216 downwards.
GAACGCGAAAATCTGTTCGCGCACGAGCCCCATGACGCGGCTGCCCATGACGGCCAGTGATGAAATTGCAGCGCTGCGGGCGAGACGTGACATGCCTTCGGGTCGGGGGGAAAGGGATTATTGTAGCCGATCGGGGTGCCGGGTGCCTGAATGGTTGTCGGACGGCGGACGAAGCATGTGCCCCTTGCGGGGCATGCCTGACGTGCGGCACGGTCGGGCGAAACGATTCCACTTCTTCCCCCTCCGGACGTTCTGCAATTGGTGAACGATCTCCCCCTCATCTCTCCATACGCACGCGCAGTCGGGCACGGTTTCCAGACGCCAAGTAATCGTGGCGCGGGTTGGAGACGGAGGGGGCTGGGTCTGCACTTTGGCCCGTGCATTAAGGCGCGCTACTCCCCTTCCTCCTCCAATCCGAGCCGAAGGCTCGATCTGGAGGAGGAAGGGGTTGGGGGAAGGAGGTGGGAGCGCACGATCGCGGGGTCGCACGAAAAAAGCCGGAGCTTGCGCCCCGGCTTTTTTGATTGTTGAAGAAAGTAGCCTACTTCGTCGTAAACCGCCGTACTTCACTCTCTGCGGTCGTGATGCCGTCGGTGGCGATGACCTTCCAGTAATAGGTCGTGCCGCTTTCGAGTTCGGCGACGACCTGCGAAAGGTGCGCGGCGGTGGCGTCCGTCGACTTGATGTCGTCTCCGGCGCAGGCCGACAGGTGCATGGTGCCTGCGACGAGCAACATGGCAAGCATGGCCGGGCGCCGCCGTGCAAATACCAGAGCGAGCCCCATGAGCCCGAACACAGCCGCGTACTGCACGCCCGCAGCGGCCGGAAGGGCCGCCGTTGCCGCGCTGGTGATGGTGGGAATGCAGCCCACGAAATCTTCGTCGGTGCAGAGCCAGACTTCGTAAGAGATCGGGTCGCCGTCGGGGTCGATCGATTCCTTCCATGCCAGCTCGACCGCATAATTCAAACCGGTCGCGCCGTTGGCGGGCGAAACCAGCGACGGAACCGACGGCGCCTCGTTCGCTCGTGGTGCCGCCGCCGAACCCGAGAGCCTTATCGGAAGGCTGAAGGCCGTGGGCTGAGTCACGTTCAGGTATAGGGTTTCGCTGAACTCGCCCGGCTCGGTCGGTGCGAACCCGATAGACAGCATGCACCCAGCGTCGGCGGCAAGTACCCCCAGACAGCCGAAGCTGCGCATGCTGAAGGCGCTAGTGGCGCCGCCGGTAATGTTATGGGCATACATGGCTTCGGTACCGACATTGCGTATCGCCAGCTCCTTGTGCGCCGACGAACCGACCGGAACCGTTTTGGGAAAGGCGTATTCGTAAGCGGCTTTCTCGAACCCGGCCGGACGGCTGTAGAAAACGCCCGGTTTGAGAAAGTAATCTTCGCGCACGACGAGAATTTCGCCGTCGGAGGCAAGCGAGCGCAGGTTGCTCGTGGGTCGGCTTCCGGGCCAATGTTGCTCCCAGGTTTCGCCGCCGTCGGTCGAAGAGAAGAGACCGTCGCCCGTCGTCACGACGAAGCGGTCGCGAACCCAGGCAACATCATAAAGCGAGTTGCTCGGCGCCGTGGTTTCGAACCAGTCGACGCCGGTGGTCGAGGTTACGAAATCGGTTGCCGTGATGGCGGCGAACAATTCGTCGCCGCGCGCGATTTCCAGATAATGGGCGGTAACCGGGCTGGTTCTTTCGGTCAGCGTAGCGCCGTTCCACGAGAAGATTTTTCCGCCGGCCCCGACGGTAACGACAACTCCGTCGCTCACCGCAAGGTCGTACATAACGTGGCCGATATAGGGCCCGTTCGACCAGTCTTCACCGTTGGTCGACGTCAGCAGGTAGCCGCTGTAGTTGACCGCAAGAAAGGCGCTGTCGAAAAAGGCAAGCCGGTTTACGCCGTTGACCGGCTGGTACACCTGCCGCCAGCTCGACGGTTCGCCGATGTAAATGCGCGAAGAATCAGCCGCCAGCACGATATCGTCGCTTTCGGCGTAATGGCGCAGTGAAGCCCCGCCGGGATACGTGCGACCATCAGGCTGCCAGGTGCGTCCGTCGGGCGAGGTCACCACCTGCCAACGGTCTTCGTCGAAGGCCATGAACTGTTTTCCGCTATGAACCACGGTTGTCAGGCGGCCCGGTCGTTCTTCGTCGGCGGTACCGAAGCGGTCGATGAAGGAGGCCGTTCCGTCGACGACGATTTTGGCGGTCAGCCGGCGGTCCGTGCTGGTATACATTCCGTCATAGGCGGTCCCTACGACGTAGGTGAGCAGGTGCTCACCGTCCGTGGTGGGCAGAATCGAGAACAGGAAAGAGCCGCGGGCTTCGCTGCCGTATTCTTGACCGGGACCTGCGTAGCAATGCCAGCGCTTGCCGGAAAGGGGCACGGTCGACTCGAGCCCGTCGGCGCGGTCGGAACTTGTATCGGCATTACCGCTGGTTTCGTGACCTTGGTCGTTCAGCAACCACGAGGCGCCGATTACGTCCCACGACGCAGGCACACTCACGCACCCATAGGGGGTAGTGTTGTACATGCCCCAGCCGGGATCGCGAATGACGTCAAGCGTCGCCGTGAAGACTTCGCCTTTTTTGACGCTTCCGGGCTGGTGAACAAAAAACATGTAAAAGCAGCCGCTCAGGGCAAGAGCGAGACCGGCAACGAAAAATCTGCGCATCAGATGTACCTCTTGGCAACCCTTTATTCTGCCCCGAGGGTGGATGACCGTCAATTTGGTTGCAGGCAGCCTCGTGGGCGGTCAGCCCGCCGCGTCGACCAGCGTTCGCGCCCGCGCAAAAACGGACTCGAACATATCGCGCGTCAATCGGCCGGTGTTGGTGTTCTGACGGCTGCAGTGGTAGCTGACCAGCAGGTGGTGACCGTTGGGCAGGTCGTATTCGGCCCCGTGCCCGAAGGGAATTTCGCCGAGGGCGTTGATGTGCCCTTCCTCTCGCACCCAGAGCAGATAACTGCGCAGGGCCAGGTTCCCCAAGACGAGCACGACGCGCACGTTCTGGAAATGGTGAAACTCCGACGTCAGGAACGGCTCGCAGCGGCGGGCCTCTTCGGTGGTGGGCTTGTTCTGCGGGGGCACGCACTTCACGATGTTGGTAATGAAGGCGTCGCGCAGCTCCAGCTCATCTTCACCGCTGGTGGAAACCGGCCCGGTCGAGAATCCGAACCTATGCAGGGTGGGGTAGAGCCAATCGCCTGCCGCATCGCCGGTAAAGGGGCGTCCCGAACGGTTTGCCCCATGCGCGCCCGGCGCAAGGCCGAGAATAAGCAGTCGCGCGTTCGGGTCGCCGAAGCCGGGCACGGGCCGGGCCCAGTAATCGTCGTGCGTGAACCCTTTCGCCGGCTTCCGCGCGATGGCTTCGCGCCATTCGACCAGGCGTGAACAACGGGTGCAATCGACGAGGCCGGGCAGCTCCATCGACTGGCGAGAAAGGGCTTTCAGCGGGGTTGCGGACATGCCACAGTGTAGCATGTGCGGCGGCTGATCGTGCAGCACGGCGGTTCGTCGCACATTACCGCTCAGAGCCAGCCCCTCGCGGCATACTGCAGCCAGGCCGCCCACTCGTACAGCAGCTCTGCCGCCGTCTGCCACCTTGAAAAGGGTTGCAGCAGCCGGGGTACCCGTGGGGGCACCGGGGCCGGATACACCTCGTAACCCATGTTTTCGAACGCCGCCCGTGCCCTGCGCATGTGCAGGTTCGACGTGACCAGTATGACGGTGCGGGGCGGCGGCAGCAGAGAGGCGATGCGCTCGGCGTTTTCGCGGGTACTCGTGGCGCGGCGATCGACCACGGTATGGGTGACCGGAAAGCCGAAGTCCTGCCAGGCGGCGAGAAAAGCCTGCCCCTCGCTGAACTGGTGCGCGGTCGCCGGGGCGTGCTCGTTTCCCCCCGTAAAGGCCACGGTGTCGGCGAATTCCCTGCGGTACAGCAGCATGGCCTGCAGCAGCCGGGCTGAACTGTGCACGTACAGGCCTTCCCGACCGGCTCCGCCGCCGAGTACGACAATCGCGTCGGCCTCGCGCACCCGTGCGTCGACCTGCCAGCGATCGGCCATCGACTGTACGAGCGGGGTAAAGCCGGCGACGCCGACGAGCAGACCCACGAATGCGAAAAAGTACAGGAGAATGCGTGCGACGCGTGACGCCATGGGGGTGCCTCCGTTACGATGACAAAGCATGGATGCGCAACAGCTTACCGAACTTCTC